>DATHQE010000597.1:0-6303 GCA_035483035.1 Streptosporangiaceae bacterium
GGCCGCGCGCGCGCCACTACCGTCCAGTACCTGGCTGACCGAGACCTCGAGATGCTGGGCGGCCCAGGCGCTGAGGTCGCGCGCGGCCCGCAGCAGCGGCGCGACCCGGGCGGCGGCGGCGAGTTCGTCGCGCGGTGCCAGCCGCACTGGCGGCATCCGCGGGCGGTCGCCTTCGGGGTCATGAGCGGTTCGCCTGCCCGCTGCTGACCCCTTCTGCCGGTCGCGGGGTGAGTTGGTCACTCAAGTACCCTACGGCCTAGACGGAATGTAGTCAGATCAGCGCCGCTGGGTCGAGCTGGACGCGGACCGCGCCGGGTTCCTTGGCCGCGGTCCTGACGGCCTGGGCCGCGCGCAGGACCAGCGCTAGTTCCGTGCCCTCTGGCCTGGGCACACGCACGAGATACCGGACGGCGTCCGGGACAGGTCCGTCGCGGTCGCCGGCCGCACCGGCCGCTGCCGCCCCTGCCGTCGGCCGGCCTGGCTCACGGCTTGCGGCGGGCAGCGGCCCGAGCACCTCGGCGTCACCGGGGAGCCTGGCCACTGCGAGCAGCTCGTCGACCGCCGCGGCCGGCCCCGACACCGACGCCATCCGGGCCGCCGGCGGGAATCGCAGCTCGTCGCGCTCGGCCAGTTCGCGGTCGGCAAATGTGGCCGGGTCCCAGCGAACGAGCGCCTGCACGGCCTGCTGACTGCCGTCGGCGACGATGACGACGTTGCCGCCGTCCGGGCCGCTACGCACCAGGGCAGCTGCGTTCAGCCACCGGCGCAGCGCCTCCTCCGCCGCGCGGAGGCTGGCGAGCCCGAGCATGGCCCAGCCGTCCAGCAGGACGGCAGCGGCATACCCACCGCCGTCGGCTACGGGTTCGGCACCCGGCGTCGCCACCACCACGGCGGGCTCGCCGCCTACCTGAGCCAGCACGCGGCTACCGCCTGACGTCAGCACGGGTAGCGGGCTGAACGCCCGGCCGAGCTCTTCAGCGGTACGCCGCGCGCCGGTCATGACGGCGCGCAGGCCCTGGTGGCCGCACCGGCGGCAGCTCCGGCCGATGGCCGAGCCGCACCAGCCGCAGCGCAGCGGCGCCTGCGGGCCGGGCAGTTCAGCCGGACCTCCACAGTCGCAGCGCGCCCGGGCGTGGCACCGCTCACAGGCCACCGCTGTCAGGTAGCCGCGCCTGGGCACCTGGACAAGCACCGGGCCGTGGACGAGCGCGGCCCTGGCCGTCCGCAGCGCGATGCTGGGCAGCCGCGCCGACCTAGCGGCCTCGTCCCTGGCGAGCTCAGCCTCATCCCCCGCGGCCTGCACAGCGGGCGCGCGCTTGCGCACCTCGCCCCGGCTGGCCGCCAGCGGGCGCGCCCAGCCGCTCGAGACCAGCAGTGCGGCTTCGGCTGTCCTGGCGAAACCGCCGATGAGCGCGCCGCTGTGTGCCAGATAGGCGCGTAGCGCCAGTACTTCCCTGGCATGCGGATACGGTGCGCGTGGCTCGGCGTGCAGGTCATCCCCTTCGTCCCAGAGCACCACTAGCCCGAGATCGGCCACCGGGGCGAACATCGCCGACCGTGTCCCGGCCGCGATGGTGACCTCTCCCCTAGCCACTGCCAGCCAGCGCCGGTACCGCTCGGCCGGGCCAAGACTTGCCGACAGCACGACGTGCCTGCCGCTGCCTAGCCTGCTGGCCAGCGCGCCATCGACGCGCGCCAGATCGCGGGCGTCCGGCACCACGACGACGGCTCCCCGTCTTGCCTCGGCCACGGCAGCGACGGCCTGCGCGATCTCGTCGGGCCACGTGGGTCCGGGTAGTGCCGACCACACCGCGCGCGGACTGGTGCCGGCCGCCAGCGCGGCCAGGAACGACTGGCCGGCCTGGTACCGCTGCCACGAGCTGACCGCATTGTCAGCGGCTCCGAGACTGCCGTTCCCATCGGTCAGATCGCCGCTTCGGACTAGCGCCGCGCCGGCCAAAACCGCCGAGTCGGCCGCGACGGCCGAGCCGCGGGCGGTCTTGCTCGCCGCGGCGTGCCGCGGCGGGATGGCGAGTCGCAGCACGTCGGCCAGCGTGCCACCGTACCTGTCAGCCACCGCCCTGGCCAGAGCCGCGATCTCCGGTGTCAGTACCGGCTCAGCTGCCGTGACCCGCTCGAGAAAGCCCAGCTTGCCCGGGTGCTCACTACTCGCCAGCCGCGCCAGCACGAACCCGCTGACGAGCTGGCCGGCGAACCGGACCCGAACCTGGCTGCCAGGCACGGCCGAAGCCGCAAGCGGCTCGGGTACCAGGTAGTCGAACGGGCGGTCCAGGTGCGGCAGCGAGATGTCGACCGCGACCCGCGCCACCGGAAGCTCAGCCGCTGGCTCGCGTGCGGCCCGGCTTGCGGACACTCGCCTGCGCGCCGTCTGCGACGCCTGACCCGACACGGTTCCTGTCCTATCAGAGGATCACGACGCCCAGCGCACGCTGCGGCGGCCAGCTAGGCCGGCGTCGGCGCGCCGGATTGCCCGGTTCTCTGCCGACTCGTCCTGAGAGACCGGCCGCCTTGGGGCGCCAGTTGCCTACTATGGCCCCACTAGCGGCACCATTCGACCACTCTTGCCCTATCAAGAGGCTCCGCACCACGCCTGTCGACGGCACAGCAGGATGGGGTCGTGCGCGAAATATTGTCCGCCTGGGGCCAGGCAGCCGTGATCGGCCGGCTCGGCGGCGGGCACCGCAACACGGTGCTGGAGATACGCCTCGGGCAGCGACGGCTGGTCGCCCGGCAGTCCCGTCGCGATCCTGCCAGCCTGGACTGGGAGATCGCCCTCCTCGATCACCTGGCCGGTCATGGCGTGCGAGTGCCAGCGACAGTTCCGTCGCTCGACGGCCGCCGCCACGTTGACGGCGTCACCGTCCAGACGTGGCTCGACGGCACCCCGCCCGGACCCGGCGACTGGCCTGCTGTCTCTGCCGCGCTGCGACGGCTGCATGAGCTGACCGCAGGGTGGCCACAGCGACCGGGTTTCGCATCAACGCGCGAACTGCTCACGACTGACCGCGGCGGCGACGTTGACCTGTCAGCCATGCCCGCCGACGCCGTCGCTGCCTGCCGGCGCGCCTGGGCCAGGCTCGCGGGCACCGCCGAAGCCGTCGTGCACGGTGACCCAGGCCCGCCCAACATCCGCGTCAGTGATGCCGGGATCGGCTTGCTCGACTGGGACGAAGCTCGCGTCGACTACACAGATCTCGACCTGGCAGAGCTGCCGGAAACTGACCTAACCCCGGCGCGGCTAGCCACCGCGCAGATCGCCGTCACCGCGTGGGAAGCCGCCAGCGGCTGGATCGCCGAGCCTTCCTACGCCCGACGCCGTCTCGCGCTCCTGCGCTCTGGCCGACACGACGGTGCCAGCTAATCAAGGCCAGCTCAACAGTGCTCGCGCGGCGGCAGCGTCAGGCGGGGCAGGATCCGGTCGGCGCCGCGCCGTCCTTGCTGAGGTGCTGGCGGAGCGCGGCGGGAACGGGCCGCTTCGCGACGACGTCGGCCCGCGCCTGCGCCAGGTCGTTCGCCATCGCGAACAGTGCCGTGCGGACGCCGATCTGCCCGGCCGCTGCGGCCGAGGCGTTGGCTCGGTTCGCGGCGGTGCCGAGATCCGCTGCCTGAACCGACGCCGGCGCGGCGTCAGCCAGATCGGTCAGCGCCTTCTCGTAAGCCTGATGCACCGTCGCCGGGTAGCTGCCGCAGCTGGTGACGGAGCCGCCCGAAGTACCGACAACGATCAGGATGATGATCACTGCCCACGTGATCGACGCGGCGATGGCCAGCCACGATGCCCTGCGGTCTGCCGGGCGGGCGGCCTGCCGGAGGCTAAGGACACCAACCACAAGACCGGGAACGACGAGCGGTATCAGCCCAGCCGTCACAACGGTGCGCGGCGACCAGCGGCCCTTCCCGGCTATGGACGCGCGGTCGACACCCGCCTCGAGCCCGACGGCCTCGCGAGCCGGCGCACCGTGGACCGCGCTACTCGTCCCGTTGGCTGCTGCGACTCCGACCAAGCCGTCGGCCTGGCCCTCGCCGTCAGCTTCGCCCGGCGGCCGAAGGCCGGGAGGCCCCGGCCACGGTCCGGTCTCCCACGGCGGCGGGGCGCTGGCCTGCGCGTCCGCTGTTTCTGCGGCCCATGGCGGGGCGCCAGCCGCCTCGACCCGCGCCGCCAGGCCGGAGGGCGCCTCGTCGTCATCCCAGGCGACCGTCATCGAGTCGGGCAGCAGGCCCGCTCGTCCTGTTGGCAGGAACCACTCGGCCTGCTGCGCCGTGTGCTCAGTGCCATCCCCGGCGGCCGCAGCCTCGTCGGAGGCAGCCTCGGCGGGTACGCCGTCGGCTGCGGCATCGTCCTTCACTCCAGGCGCGAACCACGGATCAGCCAGCTGCGACTGATCCGCCGCCAGGCGGTCGGCGGAGCCGGGGGTCGCCGCGGCTGCTGCGTCGCGGCCCTTGGCTGCGGTCGCAGCCTTCCCGACCGCGCCGATGCGATCAGACGACATCCCTCACCAGGCCAGCATTAGATTGGCTTCGATAGTGGAAGAGATGCTACGGCAATGCCACAACATGATCTGGATATCTACAAATTATCCGATAATGCTGCGCGAGAAGCCCCGCGAGTACACGGCCAGGCCAGGCGATGCTCCGGGCCCCGCGGGTCAGTGGCCAATCGCTGAGCGGAGCGCCTCGGCGCGGTCCGTCCGCTCCCAGGAGAAGTCGGGCTCCTCCCGGCCGAAGTGACCGTAGGCCGCGGTCTGCGCGTAGATCGGCCTCAGCAGGTCCAGGTCCCGGATGATGGCCGCCGGGCGAAGGTCGAAGACCTGGAGCACGGCGTCCTGGATCCGCTCGACCGGTGCTTGCTCGGTGCCGAAGCATTCGACGAACAGGCCGACTGGCTTCGCCTTCCCGATGGCGTAAGCGACCTGCGCCTCGCAGCGGTCGGCGAGGCCGGCGGCGACGACGTTCTTGGCGACCCAGCGCATCGCGTAGGCGGCACTGCGGTCCACCTTGGACGGGTCCTTCCCGGAGAACGCGCCACCACCGTGGCGGGCCATGCCGCCATAGGTGTCGATGATGATCTTGCGGCCCGTCAGCCCGGCGTCACCCATCGGGCCGCCGATCTCGAACCGGCCGGTCGGGTTCACCATCAGCCGGTACCCGGCCGTGTCCAGCTCCAGGCCAGCCAGCACCGGCGCCACGACGTGCTCGCGGATGTCCGGGGTGAGCAGCCCGGCCAGGTCAATGGCGGGCGCGTGCTGGGTGGACACGACCACCGTGTCGAGACGGACGGGCCGGTCGCCGGCGTACTCGATGGTGACCTGCGTCTTGCCGTCGGGGCGGATGTACGGCACCTCGCCGCTCCGGCGCACCTCGGCCAGCCGCTGCGCCAGCCGGTGCGCCAGCATGATCGGCAACGGCATCAGCTCGTGGGTATCGCGGCAGGCATAGCCGAACATCAGGCCCTGGTCGCCTGCTCCCTGACGATCGAGCTCGTCCGAGCCCTCACCCTCGCGGTGCTCCACGGCCTCGCCCACGCCAAGGGCGATGTCGGGCGACTGAGACCCGATCGACACCTGCACGCCGCAGGTTGATCCGTCGAAACCTTTCGCCGACGAGTCATAGCCGATCTCCAGGATCTTCTCCCGGATAATGCCAGGAATGTCCACGTAGGTGTCGGTCGTCACTTCACCGGCCACGTGCACCTGGCCGGTCGTGATGAGCGTCTCGACCGCGACCCTGCTCCGGTGATCACCCTTGAGCATGGAATCCAGGATCGCATCGCTGATCTGGTCCGCCATCTTGTCGGGATGCCCCTCAGTGACGGACTCGGATGTGAAAAGACGACGAGCCACTAGACACCTTTTCTTCTGCTCAGTTGATGGTCGGGCCGCGACCGAGGATGGACCTGCCCGTGATCCCCGCCGAATTGTACCGGCGCAGGTTCTCCTTCGTGCTGGCCCTCTGGCTATTGTCCCTGGCCGAGCCGTGCGGCCACCAGGTCCCAGATCGCGTCGGCGATCTCGTCCTTGTGCGCGCGGGGCAACTTGACTTCGGTGCCATCCGCGCTGAGCACCGTCGCCTCGTTGTCGGCAGTTCCGAATGCGAGCCCGTTCCCGACCTGGTTAACCACCAGGAAGTCGCAGCCCTTCCGCGCCAGCTTGGCACGCCCGTTCGCCAGCACGTCTGTTGTCTCCGCGGCGAAGGCGACGATCAGCTGGCCGGGCGACCGCCGGGCCGCGACCAGATCACGCACGATGTCGGGATTCTCGGCCAGAACGATGGGGTCGGGCTGTA
>DATHQE010000598.1:0-3473 GCA_035483035.1 Streptosporangiaceae bacterium
CAGATGGGACCTGGGACGAGCCGCAGTTCACCGGCACCGGGTTCCCGGGCGACTTCTACATCAACTACCACCTCTACCGGCTGGTCTTCCCGGTCAGCGCGCTTGGCCGCTACCTAGGGGGTGCGCAATGAGCAGGCTGACGGTCTGCGCGCCGCTCGGCGTGGAGGCCCGCGCGCTTCGGCGCGGCCTGGCCGCGAGCCGCGAAGAGGTTGACGTGATCAGGACGGGCTACGGTCGGGTCCGGGCTGCCGCCGCTGCCGCCCGGATCGCTGCATCCGCGCCCGACATGCTGGCCATCGGCGGAGTCGCCGGCGGCCTGACCACCGATGAGCGCGTCGGCGACCTGGTCGTCGCCTCGGAGGTGCGAGACGGCAGCAAGACAGTCCGCTGTCCGTCAGCACCGCTGCTGGCCGGCGAGCTCCGGCGGGCCGGACTGGCCGCCCGGACCGGACCTATCGCGACGGTGGACCACCTGCTGCGTGACGGCGAACACGCGCAGCTTGCGGCCACCGGGGCAATCGCGGTCGACATGGAGTCCGCGCCGCTGCTGGCGGGCGCCCAGGGCAGGCCGGCGGTCGTGCTCAGGGCCATCTCGGACACCCCGGACCACCCGCTAGCCAGCCCCCGTATCGTGACAGGCGGCCTGGCCGCGCTGCGGTCACTGCGGGCAGCGGCACCGGTGCTCGCCCAGTGGGCTGCGGCCGTGGGCCAGCGGCATGTGCTGCTCGCGAGCCCGCGATCCTTCTGTGCCGGTGTCGAGCGTGCCATCGAGATCGTCGAGCTTGCGCTGGAGCAGCACGGCGCTCCGGTCTACGTGCGCAAGCAGATCGTGCACAACGCGACGGTCGTGGCTGATCTCGAGCGCGCTGGTGCGATCTTCGTCGACGAGCTCGGCGAGGTGCCCGACGGGGCGATGGTGGTGTTCTCGGCGCACGGCGTATCGCCCGAGGTCCGGCAGGAAGCGGCGCAGCGCGGCCTTGACGCCGTGGACGCAACGTGCCCGCTGGTCGCCAAGGTGCACGCCGAGGCGCGCAGATTCGCCGCCGACGGCTACCTGGTCGCGCTGATCGGGCACGCGGGGCACGAGGAAGTAGACGGCACGCTGGGGGAGGCGCCTGGCGCCATGGCCCTGGTCGAGACCACGGCTGACGTGGCACGGCTGCGCCCCGCTGATCCCGGCAAGGTCGCCTACCTGATGCAGACAACGCTGGCGGCGGACGAGGCCAGCGGCATCGTGGATGCCATCACTGACCGATTCCCGGCGGCGACCGGGCCTGGCAGCGACGACATCTGCTACGCGACCACCAACAGGCAACGCGCAGTGCGGGCCATCGCGGCACGATCGGACCTGGTCCTGGTGGCTGGCTCGGCGAACTCCTCCAACTCCCAGCGCCTCGTCGAGACTGCCGAGCGGGCCGGGACCACCGCCTACCTGGTCGACGGTCCGCAAGACATCCAGCTGGGCTGGCTCGCTGGGGCTTCGACGGTCGGGGTCGCGGCCGGGGCGTCGGCACCACCGGCGATCGTCGGCGAGATCGTGGCAGCTCTCGGTGGCCTCGGCGAGGTTCACACCGAGGACGTGGTGGTCGCTACCGAGTCCATCCAGTTCGGGCTTCCTAAGGAGCTGCGCAAGCAGACAGCGGACCTGGGCTGACAGCCAGGCCGCAGCACGGCAGTACCAAATGCCATTACCTGATAACAACTGACGAGACAGATGAGAAAGACGGTGCCATCGTGAGCATGCCACTGCGTCAGAGCCTGCGGGTCGGGACTTACCTGATGCGCCAGAAGCTCGGCCGCAAGGACAAGTTCCCGCTGCTCGTAGAGCTGGAACCGCTATTCGCCTGTAACCTCAAGTGCGCTGGCTGCGGCAAGATTCAGCAGCCCGCGAGCCTGCTAAAGCAGCGGATGCCGGTGGAGCAGGCGCTCGCCGCGATCGAGGAATGCGGCGCGCCCATGGTCTCGATCGCCGGCGGTGAGCCGCTCATGCACCCGCAGATCGAGGTGCTGGTCAACGAGCTGATCAAGCGGAAGAAGTTCGTGTTCCTGTGCACGAACGCGCTGCTCATCCCCAAGAAGCTCGACAAGTTCACGCCGTCGCCTTACTTCGCCTGGGTGGTCCACATCGACGGGCTCAAGGAACGGCACGACGAGTCGGTCTGCAAGGACGGCGTATTCGACGACGCAGTCGCGGCGATCAGGGAGTGCCAGCGGCGCGGCTTCCGCGTCAACACCAACACGACGTTCTTCAACACCGATACCCCGCAGACGATCATCGACGTGCTGAACTTCCTCAACGACGATCTGAAGGTCAACGACATGCAGATCTCGCCGGCCTATGCGTACGAGAAGGCTCCCGACCAGGATCACTTCCTCGGCGTGACCGAGACGCGCGAACTGTTCCGCAAGGCCTTCGGCGACGGGAACCGCAAGCGGTGGCGACTCAATCACACCCCGCTCTTCCTGGACTTCCTCGAGGGCAAGAAGGAGTATTCCTGCACCGCGTGGGGCATTCCCTCGTACTCGCTGCTTGGCTGGCAGCGCCCGTGCTACCTGATGGCGGACGGCTACACCAAGACGTACAAGGAACTGATCGAGACGACCGACTGGGACGCCTACGGCCGGGGCAAGGATCCGCGCTGCTCGAACTGCATGGCGCACTGCGGTTACGAGCCGTCGGCCGTCCTGGCCACGACGTCGTCGCTGCGCGAGTCCATCCGGGCGGTGCGCGGTACCTGACGGCTGAGCGGAATGCTTCGCCGCTTCGGTATGCCTAGCCAGCGTGGCGCTGCAGGAAGTCGAGGGTGCGCTGGTTGAACTCCTCGGTGATCTCGTAGATCGGCGCATGCGCGCAGTTCGCGAACACGATGAGCTCCGAGCCCGCGATACCTTCCGACAGCGGACCGGCGAACCGCGTTGACGTCACCATGTCGTGCTCGCCGAAGGTAATGAGAGTGGGCGCCTCAATGCGACCCAGGGCAGCGGTCGCGTCGTGGGCGAGCACGGCCCCTGACTGTCGCAAGAAGGCGTCAACCGGCGGCATCGGGCGGCTGCGGACGAAATCAGCGAGCGAGTCGATGTACTCGGGCCGTGCCGCGTACAACTCGGGCGTGAGACACCACGGGAAGATGCCCGCGATGACCATGTCGGTCACGCTGTCGAGGCCGCGGGCCATGATCCGCCAGGTCTCGACGACCGAGCGCAGGAACGGGTCGCTTGCGTCCCACGCGCTGTGCAGCGACAGCGACTTCACCCGGTCAGGATGCCGGGCGGCCAGCCACATGCCAACGGCGGCGCCGAGCGAGAGGCCGGCTACGTGGGCGCTCTGGATCCCCGCCGCGTCCATGAACGCGGCCACATCGTCGGCGAGCAGTTCGGTGGTGTACTCACCCTCAGGCTTACCGGACAGCCCGGCGCCGCGCAGGTCTACGGTGTAGCAGCTGAAATGCCGGGCGTACTCGGCGACCTGGAAC
>DATHQE010000599.1:0-4143 GCA_035483035.1 Streptosporangiaceae bacterium
CCGCGGTCGGCGCTGGCAGCTGTCGCGTCGTACCTGGGTGGCCTGCTGGCCGGGTCGGCGCGGTCGCGGCGGCCAGGAAACTAGGAGGCGACCGGCGATGCGGTTCGGGTACTGGATGCCGATTTTCGGCGGCTGGCTTCGTAACGTGCAGGACGAGGGCATGCCGGTGTCATGGCCCTATATCCGCGACCTGGCCGTGGCGAGCGAGCAGCTGGGGTTCGACCTGTCGCTGATCGCCGAGCTCAACCTGAACGACATCAAGGGTCACCAGGCGCCGTCGCTGGACTGCTGGACGCTCGCGCCCGCAGTGGCGGCGGCCACGAGCACGCTGGAGCTCATGCTGGCGGTCCGCCCGAACTATCACTCGCCGTCACTGACGGCTAAGGCGCTGTCGACCCTGGACGTGATCGCGCCGAGCCGGATCTCGCTCAACGTGGTGTCGTCCTGGTGGAAAGACGAGGCGGCGCAGTACGGTGCGCCATTCGACGTGCACGACGCGCGCTACGCGCGGACGCAGGAGTGGCTGGACGTCGTCGGGCGGCTGCTGCGCGAGGACAACGTCAGCCATTCCGGCCCGTTGTATGAACTGGCGGGGACGGTGCTGGAGCCCAAGCCGTCCCGGCTGCCGCCCGTCTACATGGGCGGCGAGTCGCCCAAGGCAAAGGAACTGATCGCCGCGCAGGCAGACGCCTACGTGATGCACGGAGACGCGCCTGAGGTCATCGCGGCCAAGGTCGCCGACCTGAGCGCACGGCGCGCCGCTGCCGGCGGGTCGCCCATGACGTTCGGCGTGTCGGGCTACGTGATCTGCCGCGACACCGAGGAAGAGGCTCGCGCCGAGCTCGACCGGATCCTGGACGTGCGGTCCTCCCCCGAGGCATATGCGTCGTACCAGGACTTCGTCGAAGGATCCCAGCTGGAGTCGCAAGTGTCGCTGGAGGAGTACAGCGTCTCCAACCGCGGCCTGCGCAGCGGACTGATCGGCACGCCAGGCCAGATCATCGAGCGCCTGCACGCCTACGCGGCGGCGGGCGTGGACCTGATGCTGCTGCAGTTCTCGCCGCAGCGGGAGGAAATGGTCAGATTCAGCCGGGACGTCATCAGCCGGTGGCCCGGCTAGCCCCAGCCGGGGCCTGGGCGGCCCGGCGGCGCAGCCAGCGGACCCGCGGACCGGCGGTCTAGCCGACGACCTCTGAGGTGATGTCGGCGCCTAGCGTGGCGAGCCTGGACGCGACCGAGGCATGACCGCGGTCGATGAGGTAACCCGGCGCGACCACCGTCTCGCCGTCAGCGGCGAGGCCGGCCAGGACCAGTGCGATCCCGGTTCGGAGGTCGTGCGCGATGACCTCGGCTCCATGCAGCTGCGTGGGGCCGTGCACGAGCACGGCGCTGCCGGCCACCTCGACCTTCGCGCCCATCTTGTTGAGCTCCTCGGCCAGCATGTAGCGGCCATCGAAGATGGTCTCGCGCAGGTAACTGGTGCCGTCAGCCAGGCAGCTCAGCGCCATGATCGGGGACTGGAGATCGGTAGCGAAGCCCGGATAAGTGTCGGTGATGACGTTGATCGGACGAAGCTGGCGCTCCCGGCGGACCTGCAGGATCGCGCCGTGGGTGGCGAACTCCACGCCCATCTGCTCCAGCTTCCAGCGCGCGACGCCGAAATGCTCGAGCGAAGCGCCGACCAGGCTCAGTTCGCCGCCGGTGATGGCCGCCGCCATGGCGAACACGGCCGCGTCGATGCGGTCTTCCATGACCGTGTGCTCCACGGCCGTCAGCTCGTCGACGCCCTCGACGGTGACAAAGCCGGTACCGCCGCCAGTGATGCGCGCACCCATCTTGGTGAGGAACGCGATGACATCGAGCACCTCGGGCTCGAGCGCGGTGTTGTCAATGATTGTGGTCCCTGGCGCGATCGACGCCGCCATGATCAGGTTCTCGGTACCCGTGTGCGACGGCGTGTCCAGGTACAAGTGCGCACCGCGAAGCCGGTCCGCCTTGATGTGGATGACGGTCTCGCCTTCTTCCACGATGGCGCCGAGCCGGGCGAAGCCGCGGTAGTGGAAGTCGAGCTTCCTGCTGCCCAGGTTGCAGCCGCCGACACCCTCGATGGTGGCCTCGCCGAGCCGGTGCAGCAGCGCGGGCACGAACAGCACCGACGCGCGGAACCTGCGCGCGATCTCCTCGGGCAGCACCGAGCTAGTGAGCTCGGAGGCGTCCACGACGAGCGTCCGCTCCGCCTCGTGGAACTTGACCACGGCCCCGAGAGCCTGCGCCAGCTCCACGGCCCGCCGGACGTCCTCGATCACCGGGACGTTGCGCAGGACGGTACGGCCCTTTTCGGCCAGGAGGGATGCGGCGATCATCTTGAGTGCGGCGTTCTTGGCACCCTGTACGAAGACAGTGCCCTGTAGCGGGTTGCCGCCTCGGACGATATAGCGGGTTTCGGGGCCGCTCGTCATCTGGATGGAACTCCCGTCGGTTGGCTGCACCAAGCTGCTGACCCGGTGTGCCACCGGGTCCTCTGCCCATGCAGACGGCGGGCAATCATCAGTGGTGCCCGCCCGTCGTGACGTCAAGTATTCCACCGCTATCGAGCCCCCCAGACCAAGTCGACAGTGTTACGTAACGTACCCGACTACCTGCATTTAGTGATTGCCAGGGGTTCCTGGCGTTAAGGCCAGCGCGTGCCAGTGATACGCTCAAACGCCGCGATGTAGGTGTCGCGAGTCTGCGCAACGACGCTCTCGGGCAGGGGCGGTGGTGGCTCGTGGCCGTGCCGGTCCCAGCCTGAGGCCGGGGATGTGAGCCAGTCCCGGACGAACTGCTTATCGAAAGACACCTGGCTGCGGCCGGGCTGCCAGGTCTCGGCCGGCCAGAACCGCGACGAGTCCGGCGTCAGCACCTCGTCACCGAGCCGCAGCGTGCCGGACGCATCGAAGCCCAGCTCGATCTTGGTGTCGGCTACGATGATGCCGTGCTCGGCGGCGAGGTCTGCGCCGCGCCGGTAGACCGCAAGCGTGATCCGCGCCAGCTCGGCAGCGGCGTCCGCGCCCACCAGCGCGGCGACCTCGGCGATCGTCATGTTCTCGTCGTGCTGGCCCTGCGGCGCCTTGCTGTCAGGATCGAAGATGGGTGCGGGGAGCGGTGACCCGTCAGTCAGTCCGGGCGGCAGCATGACGCCCGCAACCTCGCCGTCGCGGCGATAGTCAGCTAGGCCGGTGCCAGTGAGATAGCCACGCGCGACGCACTCGACGGGCACCATCGACAGCGGCATGCAGGCCATGGCGCGGCCGGCGAACTGCGCCGGGATCGGCGCATCGACGAGCTGGTTCGGCACGATGTCGGCGAGGCGCTCAAACCACCAGAGGGACAGCTGGGTCAAGATTTTGCCCTTGTCAGGGATGGGCGTGTCCAGCACATAGTCGAATGCAGAGATCCGGTCAGACGCCACCAGCAGCAGGACCCCGTCTGCTCGCTGGTACAGCTCCCTGACCTTGCCCGAGTAGACAAGGCTCAGCCCGGGCTCCAGCTCCCCAGCGGTCACGCGAGCCGCTCCAGCCGGTCGAAGACAACGCCGAGTCTGCGGACATACCGCTCCGGGCTGCTCACCTCGTCCAGGCGCGCCTCATCGAGCTCCTGGCCGCGCGCTGCCGCGTGCTTCCGCAGCGTCTCGCGGAAATCCACGCCCGATTGCCAGGTGTCCATGGCCGCGCCTTGCACAAGCACGTAGGCATCCTCCCGCGACATACCCGCCGCGATGAGTTCGAGTAGTACGGCCGAGGTGTAAATGAGGCCGTGGCTTGACTCGAGATTTGCCAGCATCCGGGCCGCATCGACGACGAGGCCCTCCATCACGCCCGTAGTTTGCTCGAGTAGGTAGTCGGTGGCGATAGCGGCGTCGGGCAGTGCTACCCGCTCAGTCGAGGAGTGCGAGATATCCCGCTCGTGCCACAGCGGGATGCCCTCCATGACCGGAACCACCTGGGCTCGCACGATCCTGGCCAGCCCGCTGATCCGCTCGGCCCGCACCGGGTTCCGCTTGTGCGGCATGGCCGACGAGCCTTTCTGCCCGGCCCCGAACGGCTCGGCCAGCTCCGACACCTCGGTCCGCTGGCCGTGCCGCACCTCGATCGCGATCGCGTC
>DATHQE010000600.1:0-1559 GCA_035483035.1 Streptosporangiaceae bacterium
CGCACCGCCGAGTGGAAGGTCGCCGTCGCCGAGCGGCTGATCGCGGACCTGACCGGGAACTGGGGGATGCGGGTCGAGGACATCATCGTCGACTGCCTGACGTTCCCCATCGCCACCGGGCAGGAGGAGACCAGGCGCGACGCGATCGAGACCATCGAGGCGATCGCCGAGCTCAAGCGCCGCCACCCGGACGTGCAGACGACGCTGGGCGTATCCAACGTCTCGTTCGGCCTCAAGCCCGCGGCCCGCGCCGTGCTCAACTCCGTCTTCCTGGCCGAATGCGTGCGAGCGGGCCTGGACTCCGCCATCGTGCACGCAGCGCGGATCATGCCGATCGCACGGATCCCTGACGAGCAGCGACAGACGGCCCTGGACCTGGTGTACGACCGGCGGCGGGAGGGTTACGACCCGCTGGCCCGGCTGCTTGAGCTGTTCGAGGGGGTAGACGCGGCCGAGCTGAAGGCGAGCCGGGCCGCGGAGCTGGCCGGACTGCCGCTATGGGAGCGGCTCAAGCGGCGGATCATCGACGGGGAGCGGTCTGGGCTCGAGGCGGACCTGGACGCCGCGCTTGAGCAGCGTCCCGCGCTGGAGATCGTCAACGACGTGCTCCTGGACGGCATGAAGACGGTCGGCGAGCTGTTCGGCTCGGGCCAGATGCAGCTGCCGTTCGTGCTGACCTCCGCCGAGGTGATGAAGGCGTCGGTGGCCTACCTCGAGCCGCACATGGAACGCAGCGGCGAGGAGGGCAAGGGCAAGATCGTGCTGGCCACGGTCAAGGGCGACGTGCACGACATCGGCAAGAACCTGGTCGACATCATCTTGTCCAACAACGGCTACGACGTGGTGAACATCGGGATCAAGCAGCCCATCTCGGCGATCGTGGCGGCGGCCGAGGAGAACGAGGCGGACGTCATCGGGATGTCCGGGCTGCTGGTCAAGTCGACCGTGGTGATGCGGGACAACCTGGCCGAGCTGAGCTCGCGGGGCCTGGCCGGACGCTGGCCGGTGCTGCTCGGCGGGGCCGCGCTCACCCGGGCCTACGTGGAGCAGGACCTGGCCGCGCTGTTCGACGGCCAGGTCAGGTACGCCAGGGACGCATTCGAGGGCCTGCGGCTGATGGACGCCGCGATGGCCGTCAAGCGCGGCGTCCCGGGTGCCAGGCTGCCCGAGCTGCGGACCCGCAAGATCAGGAGCACGGCGGCCACCCGCGAGCCGGAGCCCGGGCTCGAGGCGGAAAACCAGGCCCGTTCCGATATCAACACCGACGGGCCGGTGCCGGACGTGCCGTTCCTCGGGACCGAGGTGATCAAGGGCATCCCGCTGGCCAACTACGCCGCCTACCTGGACGAGCGCGCGCTGTTCATCGGCCAGTGGGGGCTGAAGCCGACCCGCGGCGCCGGCCCCTCGTACGAGGAGCTGGTGGAGACCGAGGGCCGGCCGAGGCTGCGCATGTGGCTGGAGCGGATGCAGACCGAGGGGCTGCTCGAGGCGGCCGTGGTCTACGGCTACTACCGGTGCGTGAGTTCGGGGAATGACCTGATCGTGCTCGGCCCAGACGG
>DATHQE010000601.1:0-2485 GCA_035483035.1 Streptosporangiaceae bacterium
TCGAAGCCCTCGGCGTTCAGCTGGCTGGCGACCAGCGCGGCGTCGGTAGCGTAGTCGGTGTAGGCCGACGGGTCCTCGATGGCGAACTTGATCGGCTGGCCGTTCTTCATCCACTTGCCGCCGGTCTTGGTGTAGCCGTCAGCGGTCAGCAGCTGGCTGACCTTGGCGGCGTCGCTGGTCGCGGCGAGATCATTGCTGTAGGACGGCTTGAGCAGCGCGTTGTCGACGGGCAGCAGCAGGCCACTGGAGGACGTCGCGGCCGGCTCGTAGCCGGTCTCGCCCTGATCCGACAGTTGCTGCCGGTTGATCCCGGCGCTGATCGCCAGCCGCACCTTCGGGTCGTTCAGCGGTGCTTTGCTGACGTTCAGCCAGAGCGTCACCACGTTGTTGGACGCGAACCACGGCTGGCTCGAAGTCCATGTGTGGTTGTCCTGGTTCGCGGACAGGAAGTTGGACTGGACGTTGGCGACGTCGTTCCCCGCGTAACCGATCTGGCCGCTGCTCAGCGCCGGGTTCGCGGTGGTGTTGCTCACGTAACTGGGGAAGACTACCTCGGGCACGTGCACCATGGACTTCTGCCAGTAGTACGGGTTCTGCTTGAAGGTGACTTTCTGCGCGGAGTACGAACCGAGCTCGTACGGGCCGGTACCCACTGGGCTCGCGTCGGAGTACGTCGCCGGATTGCTCACGCCCTGCCAGATGTGCTGCGGCAGGATGTACGTCGACGCGATCAGGAATAGGTTGGCGTATTCGGGCTGGCTGAAGGTGAGCACCGCCGTGGTCGCGTTCGGCGCGGTCGCGCTGGCGGGCAGCGGCGTCGGGCCGGGAGCGCTGGAGGCGAGCGTGGGGTTCTTCGCCAGCAGGTTGAAGGTAAAAGCCACGTCGGCGGCGGTCATCGGCTTGCCGTCGCTGAACTTGACGCCCGGCCGGATGGTGAACGTGAGCGTCTTGCCGCCGTTGGACCACTGGTAGGCCGAAGCCAGCCACGGGACCGGCTTGGCGGTCGGCTGCATCAGGTTGAACTCGAGCAGCGGCTCGTAGGTGAGCGACTGCATGTTCTCCTCGGTGCCGAGCGAGGTCGACACGTAGGGGTTGAAGGTCTGGGCGAATACCTGCCCGGTGTTGTCCACGATGACCAGCGGCGGCCCCATCTTGGCCGTCGACGTGGTCGTGGTGCTTGAAGACGAGCCTGAGCTGCTGCAGGCCGCCACGCCCAGGGCGAGGATGGTCGCTGCGGCCAGGGCTTTTACAGTCCTGTGTTTCATGTCTAAACTCCGATTGCCCGGCCGGCTGCTCGCCGGCCTGTCATGGTGACCGTGTCGGGGTCCGTCATAACGGGGTACGTGTGCGGTCGGCCGGGCTCATCACCCTTCGGCCGCCCCATGGTTCGGTGGATGCAGCGGGCCGCGCGGCCGTGACCGCTGGTCAGCGGGGGCTCGCGGCCTGGCGGCTAGGTGTGCCGGTTCATCGCTTCTCCTCTCCGAGCGCGGGCGCGGGCCCAAGGTCGGCGTCCGGGCCTGCCGGTTCGCTGCCGGTGTTCCGGTCGGCTCCAGAAAGCGGCCGGGACTGGGCGGGGGTGAGGGCCTGCGCGTGCAGCCAGCACGCACTGAAGTGGCCCGGTGCGACCTCCGTGGCTGGGGGCCGGTCTTGGGCGCACACCTGCATGGCGTGCGGGCAGCGCGGGTGGAACCGGCAGCCGCGCGGCGGCCGGATCAGGTTCGGCGGTGCCCCGCGGCCCGCCAGCGAAGGCGGCTGCGTCCGGTCCGGATCGGGCGCGGCGGACAGCAGCAGCTGCGTGTACGGGTGCGCGGGTTCGTCGGTGACCCGCGTGGCGGGACCGGACTCGATGACCTGGCCCGCGTACATGACCGCGATCACGTCGGCCAGGTAGCGCGCCGACGCGATGTCGTGCGTGACGTAGAGGATGGTCAGACCCTCGCGCTCGCGCAGGCCGGCCAGCAGGTTGAGCACGCCGAGCCGGATGGACACGTCGAGCATGGACACCGGCTCGTCGGCCAGCAGCACCCGCGGCCGGACGGCGAGCGCCCGGGCGATCGCCACCCGCTGCCGCTGCCCGCCGGACAACTCGTGCGGGTACTTGGCGGCGAACTGGTCCGCCGGGGTCAGCGACACCCGGGTCAGCAGGTCGGCGACCAGGCTGTCCAGGCTCCCCCCGTTCACGCCGGCGCCGTTTATGCCGTGGATCTGCAGCGGCCGGGCCAGGTGATAGCGGACGCTGTGCACCGGGTTGAGCGAGGAGAACGGGTCCTGCAGCACGAGCTGCACCTGGCGGGCATAACGCTGCCGGCTCGGTGCCGCCTCGCCGTCGAGCAGGACGGCGCCGGCCGTGGGCTTGATCAGCTGGGCCAGCATCCGCGCCAGGGTCGACTTGCCCGAGCCGCTTTCCCCGACCACCGCGGTGATGCCGGCGTCGGGCAGCGTGAGCGTGACGTCCTCGACCGCGTGCACCATGGCCTGGCGCGCG
>DATHQE010000602.1:0-6519 GCA_035483035.1 Streptosporangiaceae bacterium
TGATGCCCAGCTTGCCGTTATGCCGCTCGGTGGACTCGCCCATCGACACCTGGTCGAAGGCGTCGGTCAGGCCGTCGAGCGCCATCGAGTCGACGAGCTCGGTCGCTCCGTATTTGAAGCCGCGGCGCGATCCGGGCAGCAGGTGCGGCGCCTGCGACATCGATTCCATCCCGCCGGCCACGATGACGTCGAACTCCCCGGCCCGGATCAGCTGAGCGGCGAGCGCGATGGCATCAAGGCCGGACAGGCATACCTTGTTAATGGACAGCGCCGGCACCGTCATGGGGATACCCGCGGCCACCGCTGCCTGCCGCGCGGGAATCTGTCCCTCCCCCGCCTGCAGCACCTGGCCCATGATCACGTACTCGACGCGGTCGCCGGGCACGCCCGCGCGCTCCAGCGCCGCCTTGATAGCCAGCCCGCCAAGCTGGGCACCGCTGAAGCCACTCAGCGACCCGAGGAGACGACCGATCGGGGTCCTGGCCCCGCCCACGATTACCGCATTGCGCATAGCTGAAACGATACCTGTCGTCGACCCAGCCCCCCGGAGGTGCGGAAGCCATGCTCACCCGAATCGATCACGTCGGCATCGCGTGCCAGGACCTGGCGGCGAAGATCGCTTTCTATGAATCAGCGTTCGGGCTGACCGTCGTCAGCATGGAGGTCAACGAGGCGCAGGGGGTTCGGGAGGCGATGCTGCACGTCGCCGACAGCCCGGCTGGGAGCTCCTACATTCAGCTGCTCGAGCCGCTCGGCCCGGACACCCCGGTCGGCAAGTTCCTGGCGCGGCGCGGCGAGGGCGTGCATCACGTGGGCTACGGCGTGGCCAACATCACAGCGGCGCTCGCGGCCATCGGCGCAGCCGGCGTCCGCCTCATTGACGAGCGCCCGCGGCATGGCTCGATGGGCGCCTCGATCGCCTTCCTGCACCCGGCTGACGTCGGCGGCGTGCTGACCGAACTCGTCCAGGCGGCTGACGCTGACCAGGGTGGCTAACGCCGCGCGTATCCGGCATTCGGGTTTATACATGTTTCTTTCGTGTGGCGAAACGTCAGCACCTAAGTTACATATCAATAAAAACCAGGATGTCTAGCGCTACCAGTGGCGAACACGCCGCCAACGGCGCATCGGGAGAGTACGCTGCCAGCACCGGACGAACGCTACTGCGTGCCCGGCCGGGCAGAGGCGGCTGTGAGTAGCGCCAATCGGCCCCGGCAATCGGACTCAACAGCGGTCGCTTCGGTGCGCGAACCTCCCGTCTATACACAGGATTAGGCGACATGCAGCCCGACATCGATGCTCAGCTCAGCAACTTCTTTGTGGAGAACTCCATCCCCGAGTTCTCCAGGGTCATGCGCGGATATGACCCGACGCAGGTCAACACCGCCCTGGAGCGCCTCGACGGTGAGGTGCGCAAGCACCAGGAGAACGCCCAGGCCATGCAGCGCGAGCTTGCCGACGCGCACCGCCAGCTCCAGGAGCAGGAACGGCCGACGTACTCCGGCCTCGGCTCCAGGATCGAGCAGCTGCTGCGGCTCGCCGAGGAGCAGGCCACCGAGATCGTCGGGGAAGCCAGGTCCGCCGCCAATGAGATGAACGCGGCGGCCAAGGTCGAGGCCGCCGAGGCGCGCGCATCCGCCGAGAACGAGGCAGCCGAGCTCCGCGCGGTCGCCAAGCGCGAGACCGACGACCAGCGCTCGTCCGCCGAGCGTGAGGCCGAGGCCATCAGGACCAAAGCGGGGCGCGAGGCCGACGAACTGAAGTCGACCACCGAGCGCGAGGTCGCCAAGCTGCGCGCCACCGCGGACCACGAGGTCGCGGAGAAGCGGGCGGGCAACGAGCGCGAGGTCGCCAAGATGCGGACCACCGCCGAGCGCGAGGTCGCGCAGATGCGGGCGTCGTCCAAGCGGGACCGCGACGAGATCCTCACCACGGCTAAGCGGCAAGCCGATGAGATGCGCAGCCAGGCGCAGCGGGCCTTCGAGGACAGCGAGGCGGCGCGAGCGCAGGCCGAGGCCGAGTTCGAGATGCAGCTTGCGGCGCGGCGGGAGGAGGCCGAGCGGCAGGAGACCGAGCGGCTGGCCAAGGCGCAGGAAGCCACTCAGAAGATGGTGTCCGAGGCCGAGCAGCGCGCGGCGGTGGCCGAAGAGCGGGCCAGCAAGGCGAGCATCCAGGCCGAGCAGACCAGGCGCGAGGCAGATCAGCACTCGCAGCAGCTGGTCAGCAACGCCAAGAAGAATGCCGACGCCATCCTGGCGCAGGCCAAGGCGCAGGCCGACCAGCTGGTGGCCGACACCAAGGCCGAGGCCGATCGGGTGCGCAGCAACGCCCAGCGTCAGGTCGACGAGCTCAACAAGCAGAAGGAGAGCGTCGGCGCCCACCTGGCGCAGATCAGCCAGCTGCTGGGCGGCACGATGCCCGGCCTCGCGGACGTGCTGAAGTCAAACCCGCCGCAGCAGCCCGCCGTCGCGCCCGCGCCGGCTAGGGCCGTCACGGCCGGACCCGCCGCCGAGGCGCCAGCCGCAGCCCCAGCCCAGGCCCCCGTGCCTGCTGCGGCCGCAGCCGCAGCCCCCGCGCGGCACTCGGCAGCTCCCGTTGCCGATGGCGCGGCCAAGGCATCGGCCAACGGCAAGCCCGGCGAGGGCGAAGACGAGTGGTGGACCGAGTAACTCGACAGCGCCTAGCTGATCCGAATTAGCTGGGTCGAGGAGCTGGCCGAAGTCAGCCTGGCAAAACGGCCAGCTTGGTAAGACGGAACTGAGGGCCTGCCCGCGTTTGCGGGCGGGCCCTCAGTGTGCGCTGCGGCCGGTCAGGCGCTGATCGTCTGACCGCCGTCGACAACGAGTGTCTGCCCGGTCATGAATGACGACGCGTCGCTGGCCAGGAACACCGCTGGGCCTGCCATCTCCTCCGGACTGGCCCAGCGCTTCAGCGCCGACGTCGCGACGGTGCCTGGGCCGGCGACCGGGTCCTCCCACAGGGTGCGGTTTAGTTCGGTGGCCGTCCAGCCAGGGCAGAGCGCGTTGACCCGCACTCCGGCCGTGCCCCATTCCACGGCCAGGGACTTGGTCAGCGAGACCAGCCCCGCCTTGGCGGCACCATACGGCGTGATCAGCGGCGAGGCCGCGAGGCCAGCGACCGATGCGACGTTGATCACCGTGCCGGTCCCGCGATCGAGCAGGTGACCCGCGAACGCGTGGCAGACGTACACGGCCGAGCTGAGGTTGAGCTGGATCAGCTTGTCCCAGCCAGACAGCCGCAGGTCACGGAAGGGAACCGTGAAGTTAGACCCACCAGCGTTGTTCACCACGATGTCGACCGCGCCCAGCGCCTCGATCGCCGCGGCGACAGCATCCGCGACCGCGTCGTAACTGGTGACATCCGTCGGGATCACCACAGCCTTGCGGCCCACCGCGTCGATAGCCTCGGCCGTCTCGGCCAGTCCGTCCGCGCTGCGGGCGACGAGGGCCACGTCGGCACCCGCATCTGCCAGCGCGACCGCGACGACGCGGCCGATGCCGCGCGAAGCCCCGGTCACGAACGCGGTCTTGCCCGTCAGGTCAAACAAGCTCACAGTCAGTCCTCCCAGTCAGTAGGCAGCGGCCAGGCCGCCGGGTTGACCCGGCGCACTATCTCGTCGAGCACGATCCGGACGTAGCGCTCCCCCACCCACAGGTGCTTGGCGCCCGGCACCCCGATCACCTCAGCCTGCGGCACCCGGCCGAACCGCTGCTGCGCCTGCGGCGGCTGGAGGTAATCATCGTGCTCCGGCACCAGTGCGAGCAATGGCTTGCCTGAGCGGGCCCAGGCATCAAGCTCGGCATCGCCGGCCCGGCGCAGCGGCGGCGAAAGCAAGATGGCGCCCTCGACATCGGGATCGTTGCCCCAGCGCAGCGCGATCTCGCTGCCGAAGGACCAGCCGACGAGCCAGAGTCGCGGCAAGTCCAGGTCGGCGGCGTACGCGATAGCGGCCGCGACGTCGTGCCGCTCGGCCTCGCCGCCGCCGAACTCCCCTTCGCTGCGCCCGCGGTCGGACGTCGTGCCGCGCGTGTTGAACCGCAGCACCGCGAGCTCGGCCAGGGCGGGCAGCCGGTAGGAGGCCTTGCGGAAGATATGGCTGTCCATCATTCCGCCCTGGGTCGGCAGCGGGTGCAGGCAGATGAGCGTGGCTATTGGCGGTCTGCTCGCCGGTTGCGCCAGCTCGCCTACCAGCTTCAGGCGGTCAGCAGTGACGAACGTGATGAGCTCCCGGCGGGCGGGCAGCACAGTGCTCGCGGTGATCTCGGTCATCGGCTCCTCACCGGTGCGTCTGCAAGCCTGGGCCGGGGCGGCGCGGTCGTCGCTGCCAGCATGCGTTGTGCCAGTGTCGTCGCTCGTCGGCGCCGGGAGCGTCGGCCGGCCAGACCACGAGGTGTGCCGTGCCCGGCCCGAGCTCCTGATCGCAGCCGGGGCATCGGTAGGTCTTGCTGGCGGCAGCCCCTGGCACCTGGCGCACCACCCAGTCGCCATCAGGCCACTCCTGCGTTTGCGGCGGACCTAGCCGCGTTGCGTCCTCGCTCGCTGGCTTCGCTGCTGGCCCAGGCCGACGGGCGCGGCGGGGCTTGCTCGGCGCTTCCGACGGCAGCCGCCGCGCCTTCCGTGGGCTCACCGGCGCCGTCTGCAAACCGTCAGCGGGCCGATGCCGCCGACCGATGGTCAGCGCCCAGACGCTGGTGGTTGCGCCCGATGCTGCGGAACTCGATCCCGGCTGCGGCGTGCTCGGCGAGCAGCGGCGGCGGCGCGAACGACGGGTATCCGTAGGCAGTATGCATAGCCTCTAGGCCGGCCAGCACGGCCGCCGCCCCCGCGGCGTCCAGCAGCTGGAACGGGCCCTGCGGGTATCCGCAGCCCAGCACCATGGCGGTGTCGATGTCCAGCGCCGTGGCGTAGCCGTCCTGGACCATGTTCACCGCGTCGGCCAGGTGCGGGTATAGCAAGGCCCCGACCAGGAAGCCTGGCCGATCCGGCGCACACACGACGGTGAGGCCGAGCTTGGCCGCCAGCGCGTGGCCTGCTGCCACCGCCGCGTCCGAACTGAGGCTCGTCTGGATCAGCTCGGCCAGCTTGCCAGGAGCCAGGCCGCCGGGCAGGTGCAGCCCGACCGACTGCTCCGGCCGCCCGGCCGCTAGCGCCGCAGGCAGCACGGCCCTGCCCACGGACGCGGCGATGAGCACGAGCTCGGTGGGATGCGCAGCGTTCCTGGTGACGTTGACACCCGCGCTCGCGAGCGCGGTCGCCAGCTCGGCCTCCGCATCATCGCCGGACCCGATCAGCGTGACCGTGTCAGGAGCACTCGAGCTCACCCCGTTCCCGCCGGAATAGTCGATGACGTCAGCATTCTCGGCGCCAGGGCCCGGGCGACTGTAGTCGTAAACGCCAAGGCCAGCCTTGCGACCTGTCCGGCCCGCGTCGACCAGGCGGCGCAGCAGCGGTGCGGGCACGTACCGGGTTAGGCCGAACTCGGCGTGCAGCACCTCCATGATCGACAGCGCAGTGTCAAGGCCGATGAGGTCCAGCAGCGCGAGCGGGCCCATCGGCAGGCCGATGCCCACCGTCGCGGTACGGTCGATGTCCTCGGGGCTGGCGTAGCCGGCTTCCAGCAGCCCGAGCGCCTGGTTGAGGTACGGCAGCAGCAGCGCGTTCGCGACAAACCCGGCGCGGTCGTTGACCTGAACAGGCGTCTTGCCGAGTCGGGCGGCCAGCGCGGCAACGGTGTCGGCCACCCCGTCGTCGCCGAGCACGGTAGAGACGACCTCCACCAGGCGCATCACGGGCGCCGGATTGAAGAAATGCATACCGACGACGCGGCCGGGGTGCTTGGTCGCGGCTGCGATCGCGGTCACCGACAGCGATGACGTGTTGGTCGCGAGAATGGCTGCAGGGCTGGTGACCCGGTCTAGCTCGGTAAAGATCTGCCGCTTGATCTCCATCCGCTCCGGGACCACCTCCACGGCTAGGTCCACGGCCGCAGCTTCGCTGAACCCGGTTGCCGGGCGGATCCGGGCCCGGATCACGGCCTGCTCGCTGGCGGCCAGTTTGCCCCGGCTTACAGCCTTCGAGAGGCTGGCGTCCAGAAGGCCGAGGCCGTGGTTCAGCGCGCCGGAGTCGACCTCGATCGCGACGACCCCGATCCCGGCCCGCGCGAACACCTCGGCAATCCCGGCGCCCATCGTGCCGAGGCCGATGACCGCTACCTCGCGAATGTCCATGCCGGCGACATTACCGTCGCGGTCCGTCGGCTGGCGCATCGACCTGTACCGTGTGACCCGGGTCCTGACCCCGCCCCCGAGCCATGTGGAGTGAGCTGCCATGCCCCGTCCAGATCGCAGCAGCGCCCTGGATCATGTCGTCGTCGTCATGTTCGAGAACCGCTCTTTCGACAACCTGCTCGGACGGCTGTATCAGCCAGGCGAAGTCGCGTCGTTCGAGGGCGTTCTCGGCAAGGACCTCGTCAACCCGGTCCCCGACTGGGCGGCCGAC
>DATHQE010000603.1:0-17345 GCA_035483035.1 Streptosporangiaceae bacterium
TTGGCCGGCCCGACCGGGAAGGTCGTGCTCGCGGTGGAGATCAGCGAGTCGGGCCAGCTTCAGCGGGCGGAGGTCACGCTCGCCGACTGAGGCCGGTCCGGTGCCTGGCGATGTGCGCGACAATGCGCCAGGCCCGCAGCGGTCAGCTCGCTGGCTCGAGGATGACAACCGGGATCTGCCGCGTCGTCATCTCCTCGTACTCCTGGAAGCCCGGGTACTGCGTCTTGTGCGCGGTCCAGATCGGCTCGCGTTCGGCATCGCCCGCGACGCGGGCGCGCAGCGCGAGGGTCTGCGTCCCGATCTCGGCCCGCACGTCCGGGTTGGCGACCAGGTTGTGATACCAGTCGGGATTGGTAGGCGCTCCTGCCTTGGACGCGAACACCGCGTACCCGCCGTCGACCGGCCGGTACATCATCGGGTGCACTCGCTGCTGGCCGGTCTTAGCGCCGGTGGTGTGCAGCAGCAGGATCGGCGCGCCGTCGAACGGGCCGCCGACCTTGCCACCGTTGGCGCGGAACTCTTCGATGATTTTGTCATTCCAGTCCGACATGGTGACTCCGCTGACGCTAGTAGCTGAGCTGGCGTTACGCGCTGCGGCGGGTCTGGCCGCGCACGTCCAGGTGGTCGAGCAAGTCCTGGGTCGCGGCGGCGACAGCGGCCACGGCATGCTCGAAGGCCTGCGCATTGTGGCCGGCCGGCGTGCGGAATCCGCTGATCTTCCGGACGTACTGAAGCGCGGCGGCCCGCACTTCCGCGTCGGTGACGTGCTCGGTATAGGGCTCTCGGAGGGTCTTGATGCTTCGGCACATGCCTCCGACGTTACGCCACGAGTCGTCGCTCTGCCTGCATCACCCAGCATGCGTTGCGCGCCGGACATTTCGCGTACCAGCCCACGCCCTTACGCTGCTGGTCATGACTTCTGCTACCGAATTCGAGCTCGACAAAGACCTCGGCCCGGTGCGCCTGTACCGGCGCGGCGCGGCCGCCAAGCTGGAGCTCAACCGCCCTGAGCGGCTGAACGCCTGGAACGAGGAGCTCGGCATCGCGCTCCGCGACACGGTGCTGGAATTGGCCGACGACGACTCGGTCCGCGCCGTGCTGATCACCGGAGCCGGCCGGGCGTTCTCCAGCGGCGCCGACCTGCGCGACCGGGGCGAGCCAGGCTCAGGCCAGGGTCCTGATATCTACACCGTGCTGACCGAGCGGTATCACCCGATCATCACCGGGATCCGGTCGATGCCGAAGCCCGTGGTCGCGGCGGTCAACGGCGTCGCCGCTGGCATCGGCCTGTCGCTCGCGCTGAGCTGCGATCTGGTCGCGAGCGCGCAGTCCGCGTACTTCGTCCTGGCCTTCGTCAACATCGGCCTGGTACCGGATGGCGGCTCGTCCGTGCTCGTGCCGAGCCGGATCGGGTTTGCCAGGGCAGCAGAGTTGGCAATGCTCGGCTCCCGCCTGTCCAGTGAGCAGGCGCTGGACTGGGGACTGATCAATCGCGTCTGGCCGGACGCAGAGCTCATGCCGCAGGCGGAGAGCCTGGTATGGCAGCTTGCGAACGGTCCGACGGGCTCGTACGCCGGCACCAAGCGACAGCTGAACGCATGGCTATACCGCGGGATCGAGGATCAGCTGGAACTCGAGGCGCAGATCCAGCAGGAGCGATCACGGTCGGCCGACGTGGCGGAGGGCATCGCCGCGTTCGTCGGCAAGCGCGCCCCCGTTTTCACGGGCGACTGAGCCGCCAGCCGCCACCTGTAGCGCCCCTCAGCCGCTCGACCGGGCCAGCTTGCGCATCTTCTCGATCCTGGCCCTGACCTGGTCGGCCGTCGCCTGCGATAGCGGCGGGCCGCCGCAGCTGCGCCTGAGGTCCGCGTGGATGGCCCCGTGCGCCTGGCCACTGCGGTAATGCCAGGCGGCGACGAGCCCGTTCAGCTCCTTGCGCAGCGCGGCGAGCGTCTCGCGGGCTGTCGGCTCGGATGGCTGCGCCGCGGCCGGCGAGGAGGCCGCGGCCCGGCTGGGGAGCTTAGCGACTTTGCGGTCGCGGAGCAGCATCGCGACCTGCTCTGGCTCGAGCAGCCCGGGCAGGCCGAGGAAGTCCTCTTCCTCCGCCGTCACGCCGAACTCGTTGCCGTCGTACAGGACGCGGTCGAAGTGAGCCGACGCCGCGAGCGCCTGGAACGGGCTCTCGTCGAACTCGTCGGCCCCCGCATGCTGCCGCAGCGCCTCGGCAAGCGCCCGCTCATCCTCCGTCGCGTCGTCCGGGCGGCTAAGGACGTGATCACGCTCGGCCTCAAGCTCAGCGGCGTATCCGAGCAGAGACGGGATGGACGGCAGGAACACTGACGCGGTCTCGCCGCGACGCCGGGCGCGGACAAACCGGCCGACGGCCTGGGCGAAGAACAGCACGGTCCCCACGCTCGTTGCATACACGCCGACGGCGAGCCGCGGGATGTCGACGCCCTCGGACACCATCCTGACCGCGACCATCCACCGGTCCTTGGAGGTGGCAAACCTGGCAATCTTCTTGCTCGCCACCGGATCATCGGACAACACGACGACTGGCCGAGTCCCCGTTAGCTCGTGTAGCAGCGTCGCGTAGGCACGGGCGTCGGCATGGTCGGACGCGATCACCAGGCCTGCTGCGTCTGGCATGCCCCGCCGCACCTCGGTGAGCCGCCGATCGGCGGCGTCCAGCACCCGCATGATCCAGGCACCGGCCGGATCGAGGGCGGTGCGCCAGGCGTGCGCAAGCTGCTCCGCGGTCATCGGGCTGCCGAGTATTCCCGCTAGCTCGGTCCCCGCCCGGGTCCGCCAGCGCATCTCGCCGGAGTACGCCAGGAAGATGACGGGACGGACGACACCCTCGCTGAGGGCCGGGCCGTATCCGTAGACGTAGTCGGATGAGCTGCGCAGGCTGCCGTCCGCGCCGCGCGCGTAAGTGACGAATGGGATCGGGTTGGTGTCGCTGCGAAAGGGGGTACCGGTCAGCGCCAGCCGTCGCTGCGCCGGCTCGAACGCGACCCGGATTGCTTCACCCCAGGACAGCGCATCGCCAGCGTGATGGATCTCGTCGAAAACCACCAGCGTGCGCCGGCTGAGCGTGCGCTGACGGTGCAGCGCGGGGTGTGCAGCGACCTGGGCATAGGTAACGGCCACGCCGGTGAAGTCGGCCGACGCCCGCCCTTGCGCGTTGGTGAATTCGGGATCGAGCGCGATACCGAGGTGATGCGCGGCGAGAGCCCACTGATGTTTCAGGTGCTCGGTCGGCGTGACGACCGTCACGGCGCTGATCGCACGGCGCGCGATGAGTTCCGCGGCGATCGTCAGCGCGAACGTGGTCTTCCCGGCGCCGGGCGTCGCGACAAGCAGGAAGTCGCGCTGGTCGCTACGGAAGTACGCCCGCAGCGCGTCCTTCTGCCAGCGGCGGAGCGACAGGAGCAGCTCTGCCCTCACCGGCTGGCTGACAAACGGAGCATGGTCACCGGCGGCGGATGCAGAGACAGTCACAGGAGCGAGAGGCTACCAGTGGCCGCCGACACCGGCACGGACCGGCGCGGTTGCCGAGCCATGCGTTGATCGAGTCTGCTTCTGGCCGAATAGGCGGTATACAGCCGCATTACATTAATCTGCGTCGTTTTGCCGAATGCAACTAATGTTTAAGGAATTTCCGGCTAAAGGCGGCCACTGAGCGTACCGTGAGTACCCGCCACAGGCGCCCAGGCAAGCTCCAGCCAGCCGGTATCGACCTTGACCGGCACCACAGTCTCGTTGTTGCCCAGCCGCGGCATTACTACCTGGACTGCGCTCCGGTGGCCAGACAGCTCGCCGGATGAGGGGTCAGGCAAGCAATGAAGCTATCGAGGGTCACATCGGCCATTGTCGCGGGTTCGGTAGCAGGCGGCGCGCTGGCGCTGGTCGTCGCGGCGCTGCGGCAGCCGGTCCTGTGGCACGTCGGCCCGAGCCAGTGGGTCATCGCGGCCGTGATGGGCGTGCTCACGACCGGGAACTGGATCTGGCCCGTGGTGGTGTACCGCAGCGGCGAGGCCGAGGCGGTGAATCTGGACGAGTGCTTCTTTGTCATCCTCGCGCTGCTGGCGCCGCCGCTGCTCACGCTGGGGACGCTGGCGGTGGCCACCAGCGTGGCGCAGGCGGTTCGCCGCCGGTTCCTGGTGAAGTCTGCATTTAACGTCGGGCAGATGCTGATCGCGGCAGGACTGGGCCTGGCCGTGAGCCGCACCATCGCCGTCCCCTCGGCCTCCCTCACCGTGGATCAGATCGGGGCCATCCTGGTCGGCGTCGCGGTGTACTTCGTTATCAACACCATGCTCGTCAACAGCGTCGTGGTGTCGATGGGCGCGACCTGGCGAGAATTCGCCGCGGAAGTACCGGCGCAACTGACGTTCGCCGGCGTCGGCGCGCTGGTGGGCGTGGTGCTAGCACTGGCGATCCAAGCGCACCTGTGGGCGGTAGCGCTGGCAGTTCCCGGGCTGGTGCTCGAGCGCCGGCTGATCAGCGGCAGGTTCTCGGCCCTTGACGACCACGCCCGAATGGCGGGGCTGTACGAAGTCACGCTGGCAGCCAACCGCGGGCTGCGTCAGCAGGCGATACTCGACGCGATTCTTGCTGCGGTGCGGCAGCTGCTTCGCAGCCCGCAGGCGGTGCTCACATCGGAGGCTCCGGGCCCGGGACAGCTGGCGGCGCCCGTGACCGTCGGCGGTCAGCAACTGTGGCTGACGGCTTCCGGCCGGCGCCGGGACGAGCCGTTCAACGCGGCTGACAGCGCCTTACTGCTGGCACTGGCCGCAGTGGGGAACGGCGCGCTCAGCAATGCCGAGTTGTATCAGCAGGTGCGGGTAGAGCGTGAGCGGCTGGCCTCGATCACGCTCAACATCGGCGTCGGAGTATGCGCAGTGGACGCGGACGGGAAGCTGACGTTCGTCAACCCCGCCGCGGCCGAGATGATCGAGTTGCCGCCGCACAGCATCACGATCGGCGAGCCAGTCAGCGATGGTGCATCGGCGGCGCCCGACTTCCTCCTCGTTCCCGCCCGTGAAGCCATGCGCACCGGCCTCGCCGTCCGTGTGAACGATGCCCGCTTCCCCGCCGGCAGTGGCGGTTCGGTTCCCGTCACGTATACAGCCTCCGCCGTGATTTCCGACGGCAAGCCATCGGGCGCGATCATCGCCTTCCGCGACATCACCGAGCGCAAGGCGTTCGAGGACGAGCTCCATCAGCACGCGTTCTACGACAGCCTCACCGGGCTGGCTAATCGCCGCCTGCTGGTGGAGCGACTCGATCAGGCATTACGCGGGTCTGCTCTGGATCGCAAGACGCATGCCCTGATCTTCCTCGACGTGGACCGGTTCAAGAGCATCAACGACAGCCTGGGCCATGTGACGGGCGATGAGTTCCTGGTCGCGATCGCGACCAGGCTGAAGGGCGTCGTGCGGAGCCACGACCTGCTGGCCCGGTTCGGCGGCGACGAGTTCGTCGTGCTGCTCGACGAGGTGGCCGGCGTGCACGAGGCAGTGGCCGCGGCGCGACGCATCTGCACCGCTGTCGAGCAGCCCATGGTGCTCCCCGACGGCCACGAGCTGGTGGCGAGCGTCTCCCTCGGCATCGCGATGACCTCGCCTGACAAGTCCGCCGATGACGTGCTCCGCGATGCCGACGTGGCCATGTACGACGCCAAGACCAGGGGCGGCGGCGGCACGTACCGGGTGTTCGACCAGAGCGCCATGGGGACTCGCTCGTCGCAGCGGCTTGAGATCGAGGCCGATCTGCGCAAGGGCCTCGAGCGCGGCGAGCTCGAGGTCCACTACCAGCCCTTCTACTCTCTCGATCGGCAGCAGATCGTGGGCGCCGAGGCCCTGGTGCGGTGGCGGCACCCCACGAACGGCCTGATCGGCCCGCTAAGTTTTATCCCGATGGCCGAGGAGACTGGCCTGATCTTGCCGCTCGGCCGCTACGTGCTTGACCAGGCGTGCGCCCAGGTCCGCCTGATCCGTGAGCAGCTCGCCGTGGACGTCCCGATCAGCGTGAACCTCTCGCCTCGGCAGTTCCAGGAGAGCGGGTTGCTGTCCCAGGTGGCGGCAGCGCTTGACGCGACCGGCCTGCGCTCGGACCTCCTTATGTTCGAGATCACCGAGTCCATGGTCATGGCCGACCTGTCCGGCGCACGCGACGTCATGAAGAGGCTCAGCCAGCTGGGCGTGCGCCTGGCCATCGACGACTTCGGTACCGGACACTCGTCACTGGCGTACCTCAAGCAGTTCCCTGTGCAAGAAGTCAAGGTCGATCGCACCTTCGTCCAGGGCGTGGCCAACAGCCCGGTGGACTCGGCGATCGTGCGCGCCATCATCGACCTGGCCAACGCCATGGGCATCTCGGCGATGGCCGAGGGGGTCGAGACCCAGGACCAGGTAACCGGCCTCAAGCTGCTGGGCTGCGAGGTGGCGCAAGGGTTTTACTTCTCGCAGCCACTGACCGCGGCCGACTTCGGCGAGCTGCTCACCCGGCATTTCAACTCGTCGGGGCCTCCGGCCTCGCCGACCCCGTGGGCACAGTCGGCCCGGTCGGCAACGTTCGACGAGGCGGCAACCCTGCCGGGCTAACACCGCCGCCGTCGTCGCTGGCATGTTGCGGCTGGGAAACGTTCCGGTAATAACCCCAGCACTAGCGTCTAGCTCACGGACCGCGATAGGCCGGTTCGGACCAGGTGAGGTGCGCTATGACTGCTAATGCAAGCGTGTATGACCTGTTAACCGGCGACCGCCAGGCAATGCGGTCGGTGACGAGCTCCTTCTATCAGCGAGTCCTGGCGGACGACATGCTCGCGCCGTATTTCACCGGCGTCGACATGGACCGGCAGTCCGCAATGCTGGCTGAGTTCCTGGCGCTTGCCTTCGGCGGCCCGCATGCCTATACCGGCCGCGACCTCAGGACTGCGCACGCGGGGCTACCCGGACTGACCGACGCCCACTTCGACCGAGTGGTCGCTTATCTGGCGGACGCGCTCCGCCAGTACGGCGTGGCCGACGGGGACGTCGCAACTGTCGGCGCCGTGGCCGAGACCGTTCGCGCCGACGTGCTGGGCCGCTAGGAGTGGTTCGTTGGACGTCGCCCGGCTCAAGAACAGCTTTGCCCGGATCGCCATGCACGGCGACGAGGTACCGCTGCACTTCTATTCCGACCTGTTCCTCAAGCACCCCGAGACGCGGCCGATGTTCCCGGTGTCGATGCAGGCACAGCGCGCTCACCTGGTAGACGCGCTGGTCAGCGTCGTGTCGGGGGTCGACGACCTCGACAGCCTCACCGTGTTCCTGCGCGATCTTGGCCGCGGGCACCGGAAGTTCGGGACGCTGGCCGCGCACTACGAGGCGGTCGGCGACAGCCTGCTGGCAACCTTCGCGCACTTTTGCGGTGACTCCTGGGACGCGACCCTGGAAGCGGACTGGCGGGATGCCTACGAGCTGGTCGCCGGGGTCATGACCGCGGCGGCGCAGGAGGACGAGGAGCGATATCCCGCCTACTGGAGCGGTACGGTCGTCGCACACGAGCGGCGGACCTTCGATGTTGCCATCCTGACTGTGCACGCTGAGCCGCGACTGGAGTACGCGCCAGGCCAGTCCGTAGCCGTCGAATCACCAGCTCGGCCCCGCCTGTGGCGGTACTACTCGATGGCCAATGCGCCGCGCGAGGATGGCACCGTCGAGTTCCACGTCCGGCTTGTTGACGGTGGCGCCGTCAGCATGGCGCTGACCGCTGCCACGGCCGCCGGCACCGGGCTCAGGATCGGCCCGGCTGTGGGAGTCCTGCGCCTCGACACGACGTCGGGCCGGGACGTCCTGATGGTGGCCGGCAGCACCGGCCTGGCGCCGCTGAAGTCCATGCTCGAGCAGGTGACGCGCCTGCAGCAGCCGCCACGAGTGCACCTCTTCTTCGGCGCCCGAGATGCCGACGGCCTGTATGACCTGCCGAGCCTGGAGAAGCTCGCGGCCGAGCATCTGTGGCTCACCGTGGTGCCGACGGTGACTCGCGGCCGGTTCGCGGGACACACCGGAGCGCTCGCCGACGTCGTGACGAGCTACGGGGACTGGTCGGATCGCGATGCCTACATCGCGGGACCAACCGAGATGGTTCAGGACACCGCCTCGCGGCTCGCCGCGGGTGGATTGCCGGTGAGTCAGATACACGTCGAGGATTTTGGCTGGAGCGAGCCATGACAACGGATGCCTGGTACGACGAGCAGCGGCGGCTGACTCCCGACGACGTGCGGGCCGTCACCTTCCCGCTCACCCGATGGGGCCGGCACGGCTACGACGAGGAGCCAGTCCGGGCCTTCGTTGCCGACGTACACGCCGAGATGGTCCGGCTGATCAACGAGCGGGCCTCGCTGTGGCAGGAAGTCCAGCGTCTGCGCCGCCGGATCCTGGGGAAGGAGACGGGCAACGACGGCATCCTGTTCGGTAAGGACGACGCGCACATCCACGCGGTGCGCATCCTGTCCAGCGCCCAGCGCACCGCGGACCGCTATGTAGCGGACGCTCAGGCCTATAGCGGGCGGCTGACCGAGGAGGCGCGCGCCCGTCGCGACGAGATCATGGGCCAGGCCCAGCAGCACGCGGACATGCTGCTAGAGGAGGCGCAGACCAGGGCCCGCACTGCGGCCGTCGACGCGATGAACCGCGACGGCCTGCCGCCGCAGACGGACCATGAGCGGCGCGCCGTCCAGGCCGAGCTCGCTTACCTGCGCACGTTCAGCGACGTGTACCGGCAGCACCTCAGGATCTACACCGAGGACGTGCTCCGCACGATCGAGGACTGGGAAACCAAGGAACGCGCTGCGGCGCGCGACATCCCGCTAGCCAGCCAGCACGCGCCCAGCATCGGCTGGCAGCACAGCAGCTAGGCGCCTCCCGGTCGGCACGTTCGCGGTCGGCACGTTCGCGGCTTCACGATCGGCATCGCCGCGGTGCCTGTGCCGGACGCCGACCGGATCGCGTCGGCGAGTACCTGCACGCCCGGCTTCTTGCGCGTCCTGTCACCGTTGCACGAGAGCGCTGCCACCGCTTCAGCTGCTGGCGGTCACGGCTCGCAGTTCGGCCAGATAGTCCGCCATGATGACCGGGAGGCTCCGGTCGTCATGACCGTTGGCCCACCGTTCGAGGGCCGCACGGAGCACCGACATCCCGGCCTCGGCGGCCAGGGTCGCCTGAAGTTCGCCGACGCCCCGCTGGCGCAAGGTGGCGGCGACCGCCGCGGCGTAGGCGGCCAGCTTGGCCAGTTCGCGCTCCCGCAGCTCAGGGTTGGCGGCGATCACGGCCTGGCGCTGTGCGGTGAGATCCCGACGGGCTTCGCCGAGCATCGCGGCTGCAGCATCGAGACCGTCGGCGACTGCCTCGAGGGGCGCATGTCCTGCGGGCGCCCCGGCAACGCCCGTCACAATCCGTTCCCGGAGGACCTCGGAGCCGCCGAACAGGACTTCCCGCTTGTCGGCGAAGTGCCGGAAAAAGGTGCGCTCGGTCACTCCCGCCCTGGCGGCGATCTCGGCAGCCGTGGTCTGGTCGAACCCGCGCTCTGAGAACAGGGCAAGAGCCGCTTCCTGCAGCCTGCCCCGACTGTCCGGCTCCCATCGGCCCATGATCAACTTCCTCAATGCTGACTGTCACTGACGTGGTGAACGGTCACTGACGTGTTGACAGTCACTGACATCAGATTTAGAGTGATGACTGTTACAGACATCACTTTAGCTCAGTGGAGGTCCGTCATGAGAATCTTCGTCACTGGCGCGTCAGGATGGATCGGTTCGGCCGTCGTCCCTGAACTCATCGGCGCCGGCCACGAGGCGGTCGGCCTCGCCCGCTCCGACACATCCGCGCAGCGGCTGGAAGCTGCCGGTGCCATCGTGCACAGGGGCGACCTCGACGATCCCGAAGCCCTGGCCAAGGCGGCCGCCGACTCCGACGGCGTTATTCACCTGGCCTTCCAGCACGAGCTGGCCTTCGGCGGCAACTTCGCCGCCGCCGCCGCCGCCGACCGGCGAGCTGTGGAGGCCATGGGTAACGCACTGGCCGACTCCGACCGACCCTTCGTGCTGGCGTCGGGCATGATCGGCCTGACCGCCGGCCGGGTGGCCACTGAGAACGACGGCCTCGTCGCGAGCCCCGAGATTCGGGCCAACCCCGCCGGGCGCCGGGCGGCCACCGCGCTGCTTGCCCTCTCGCTGAGGGGTATCGGCGTCCGCTCGTCGGTCTTGCGCTTCGCGCCGACGGTCCACGGCGACGGCGACAACGGGTTCATAGCCACTCTGGTCGGCATCGCCCGCCAGCGCGGCGTGGCCGGTTATGTGGGAGACGGCGCCAACCGGTGGCCCGCCGTGCACCGTTCGGACGCCGCGCGCCTGGCGCGCCTCGCCGTCGAAGCCGCTCCGGCCGGCTCGGTCCTGCACGCCGCCGGCGACGAGGGCGTTCCTTTCCGGCAGATCGCCGAGGCGATGGGCCGCCACCTCGACATACCGACGATGTCGGTGGCCCCCCAAGATGCCGCGGAGCACTTCGGCTTCCTGGGCCACTTTGCCGGTCTGGACAGCCCCGTCAGTGCCGCCATCACCCGAGATCTGCTCGGATGGGAGCCGACGGGGCCGAGCCTGCTCGACGACCTCGCGCAAGGCCACTATTACCGCTAGATCCTCCACCTGGACCACACGTCGCCGGCAGCCGGTCTGCAAAACCACCCTGTTATCTAGTTGGCAGGACGGCGTGGCAGTGAACCGGAGGGACGTGCGCGCCGTATCCGGAGGTAGCTGGGCGGTGCCCGCCTCGGCAGGCGAAACCGCCACCTGGAGCCGGGGGGCTAATACAGGTGGGCGGCGGTTCGGGGGGACCGGGGTCAGGGCCTTGCCATCCGCGGCAGCGGGACGCGGGCACCGCCAGCACGGCAGCCACGAGCTGGGAACGTCCCCTCATGACGCCGCCCTCGAGCTGCGTCTGGGACGTCACCCGCAAAACCGGGCATCGCCCGGCGGGTCGCTGTCTCGCGCGGCCCCCCAGCGCGGGCAGCGCCGCCCTCAGGGATGACCAAGACCGAGTCAGGCGGCCTCCACCGGGGTGTTCGGCATCCGGCCCCACTCGGCCCACGATCCGTCGTATACCCGGACGTTCTTGCGTCCGAGCAAGTACGTCAGGATGAACCAGGCGGTGCAGGCGCGGCCGCCGATCGTGCAGTAGGAGATCAGCGGACCGGCGCCCGCAAGGTCCAGCTCAGCGAACGGGGCGAGCAGGTCGGCGTCGGCCCGGAACGCGCCGCGCTCGTCGTAGATGCCCTCGATGGGCGTGCGGACCGCGGTGGGGACATGCCCCGCCCGGCCGCCAGGCTCCATGCCGCCCGACGGCCAGAACCGCTCGCCTCGGAACTCCTCCGCCGTGCGGACATCGAGCAGGGTACTGCCCGGGTCGGTAATTGCCGCCAGGACCGCCTGGTGATCTGCACGCAGGCTGGCATCCGGCGCGCCGAGCAGGTAGGTCGTCGGCGCTGGCTCGGCTGCGACGGTGCTGACCGGGCATCCCTCGGCGCGCCACGTGTCGCGCGAGCAGTTCAGGATCCTGGCGTCGGCGTGGCCATAGAGCTTGGTGAGCCAGAACGCCAGGCCGGGTGCGTAGCCGTAGAACACTACGGTCATGTCCGGACCGATCCCGGACCGGCCGAGCAGGCGGGCTACCGCGTCGGGACCGGCTAGCCGGTACTCCGCGTCCTTGAGGTCGGCGTAGACGTTCCAGAGCACAGCCCCGTCGACGTGCCACTGGTCGTAGCCGGCCCGGCTCACGTCCACCTCAACTATCCGGATCGCTGGATCGTCCAGGCGCGCCATCAGCCAGGCGGCATCCACCAGCACGCCGTCGCGACTGACGGCCGCCGGGTTCTGCATTGATGCGGTCTCCATAGGAGCCTCCGAATGTGATCTCGATATCGGTCGGCCGCGGCTGGTAATGGCCACGAGCAGGCCTCCTGCGGCCTAGGGGCACCGGATGCCCACTCCCTGTATCGTGGCCCGCGGCCGTCGGCCGATACATCGGTACGGCGCCCGTAATCGCGCAGCTCCCGCTACGTATCTAGGCTCGCCAGATACGTAGCCAGCTGATCCCGGCGCCAGCCAGTCTTCGCGAGCAGCCGCTCGACGTGCTTCTCCACCGTGCGCGGTGAGAGGACCATCCGATCGGCGATCTCCCGGTTGCCCAGGCCCTGCGCGGCCAGCCGCAGCACCTCGGTCTCGCGTTGGGTGACGCCCATGGCGCGCAGCTTGATCGGCACCTGCTCTCCGGCGCGCCGACGCGGTACTGGCGCGCCCGCCGCCCGCAGCAGGCTGCGGCAGTCCGCGACCACCCGGTCGTCGCCGCGATCGGCGAAGTAGTCAGCTGCCTGCCGCAGCCAAGTGACAGGCTCGCCCCAGCCGTCGGTCAGCGCGGCTTGCGCGCAGATCCGGCGCGCGTAGTGCCGGTGCCAGGCGACCAGAGAACCCATTCGGTCATCTGCCGCAGCGAACAACGCCGCCGCGTCCTCGCTCCTGCCCTGGCGGCCCGCCAGTACCGCCTCGGCATAGCCGAGCAGCGAGCCCACGATCTGGTGCCGCGTGCTCTGCGCGGCCCGGACTCGCGCCGCCGCGGACTCGGCATCCAGTTCCAGCAGCGCGGCCAGCAGTACCCACGTGCCGAGGAACGGCGGCGCGGTCGTCGCCGGCGACGTTAGCAGGAACCCGGCTCCGGTCGTCATCTGCGCGTGCGCTTTCGCCAGGTCCCCCTGGAGTAGCGACAGCGTCGCCCGGCAGTGGCCCCAGGCGCAGCCGAGGACATCGGGATCATCGGGCGCGAGCGCCGTTGCCGCACCAATCGCGGCCTCCATCGCGTCCCTGTCGCCGCCGATGGCGTGGGCGGTAGCCTCGAAGATGAGCGCCATCGGCAGCGTGGCCAGGCGGAACCGGCGCGAGGCCTGCTCGCACCGCTGCGCTGCCGCCAGCGCCTCGCGGGCCCGGAACTGCTTGTTCAGCCCAGCCGCGATCTGCAGGTCCAGCGTCGCAGTCAGCGCGAGAGCTCCCTGGGCGCTTGCCAGTTCCCGCGCCTGCTCCAGCCGGTCCACGCTCTCGGTCCTGAGCTGGTCGATCGTGCCGAGCTCATGGAGCGCCCGCGCCTGCCACAACAGCAAGCCGTGCGCCGTGGCCACCGTGGCAGCCTCGGCGAACGCGCGCTCCGCGGCGGCCAGGTCACGCTGCCTGGCAACTCTGCCGAGCACCTCCAGCGCCTCACAGGCAACTTCGGGCAGGCCACTATCCTGTGCGGCGGCCAGCGCCGCGCTGGCCAGCTTCTCCGCGTCGGTTAGCTGGCCGCGGCCGACCGCGACCTGCGCCGCGCACGCATCTGCCTGCGCCGCCTCAACCTCTGGCGACCCGCGCGCGACCTCGATGCTGGCGGTGGCGTCTGCCCAGCGGGCACCGGCGATCGCCGCGCGAGCGATGCCCAGGTGTAGCGCGCCGACTCGGGCCGCCCCGCCCGCGCTGCCCAGCCGGGCAAGCAACGTCCGACCCGCCTCCATCGCGCGGTCGACCTGCCCGGACAGCGCGAACACTTCGGTCAGCGCCTCGTCGACGGGAGCGGAAAGCGCCGGGGCGTCGCGGCCCATGAGGGAACGGGCGCGGATCAGGGTGTGCTCGGCGCTGGCCAGCGCGCCGACGGCGAGGTCTCGCCGCCCCGCCTCCAGCAGCAGCGCGCTGGCCCGCTCGGCATCACCCCCGGCCAGCGCCAGTTCGGCGGCGAGGGTGCACCAGGCGCCGGGCAGGCCAGGGTGAGCCGCCTCGATGGCGGAGAGCGCCCGGTTGGACTGCTGAGCGCGCTCGGGCGGGAGCAGCGTCCCGAGCACCGCCTCGTGAGTGAGTGCGTGCCGGAACCGGAACGTCCCCGCATCGGCGGCGAGGATCTGGAGGGAGACCCCGCGCCGGAGCGCGCCAGTAATCGTTTCTTCAGTCAGCCCGGTGATGGGTGCGAGCAGCGCCCAGTCGAACCTGCGGCCCAGGACTGCGGCGACGCTGATGACCTGGCGCGAGTCGGGATCCAGGCCGCTGAGCCTTCGGCGCACGGCGTCAGCGAACGTGGCAGGCACTGGCGTCCCGACGCGAGGTGCCGTCTCCCACTGGCCGTTCCGCACGACCAGCGAGCCGTCGCTGATCAGGCTGGCCAGTACCTCCTCGACCAGGAACGGGAGACCCTCAGCGCGCTGGGCAACGAGCGCAGTGACCGGCTCCGGCAGGTCGGTCGCCACGCATTCCCGCGCCATCCTGGCTGCGTCCAGATCGCCGAGCCGGCTCAGCGGCAGCGCTGTGGCGGATCCGCGCGCCTCCAGCGCGTCCGCGAGCTCGGCCGCAGCACCCTCGTCGTCACGCAGGGTGCCCAGGCACAGTACCCGCTCAGTGACGAGATTGTCGGCCAGGTACTCCAGCAGGGCCAGCGTCTCCCGGTCGGCCCAGTGCAGGTCCTCCAGGATAAGCAGGCTTGCGGCCTGCGGCGCGACCGACCGCAGCAGCCGCAGCACTGCATCGCCGAGGAACACCAGCGAGTCGTCGGCGGCCGCAAGGCCCGGCTCTCGCCACTCCGGAATCAGTCGGCTGAGCGCTGGCCGGAACGGGCGGAGCTCCGGCCCGTCCGTCAGGTCGCCTGCGCGCCGCGCCGCTGCCAGTGCCTCGGCGAACGGCCGGAACGGAGTAGGCACGTCACTCGCCACTGCTCGCCCGGTCAGCACTGCGCAGCCCTGGGCGACTGCGAGCCGGCTCGCCTCGCGAACCAGCCGGGACTTGCCGACGCCGGCCTCGCCGGTCAGCAGCACCATGCCCCCGCGTCCGGCCCGCGAGCCGGCCAGGGCAGCCGCGATGTGCCGGGTCTCGTCCTCCCGTGCCACCAGCACCGGGCACAGTACCTGCCGCACACCACCAGTATCGTCGGCCACGGCGTTCCGTGCGCGCCACCGGGGACCGGCCTGCAACGCGGGAGCAGGGACTCATGCCTCTCTGCGTCGGCTATGCCCTGATCCGCGCCGAGCCTCTCGTCATCCGCCGGCCGAAACGTAGTTGGCTGATTCCCGGTCCGGATGGCTCTAGAGAGCTGTTACTTGCACAAACAGGGTGCGCCGTGCGTGCACCGGAAGCCGATGGTCTCGCGACTGCTGGCCGATTTGCAGCACGTCTTGCCCGCGTATGCCCTCCCGAGCGGCAGGACCTGGGACCACATATGGAGGACACCCGCCGGGCGAACCGAAGAGCTAGCCGGAGAAGTCGACCTTCCGCCTCAAAGAGTGGCCCCAGGCATAGTCGCGAGTCTCGCGCTGGGCCTGGCCCAGCACGAGACTCGGCGCGATGCCGAGTTCAGACGCGAGAGCCTCGACAGCGGCGAGGTTGCGCTCAAGCGGCAGGCGCGCGACGTACTCGTAAGGGATGAGTAGCCGTGACGCGTAGGCGTCAGCCTCGGACTCAGCGGCGGTGTGCTCGCCGAGTAGGAACAGCTCCTTGCTGCTATGCAGGAGCACGTGTCCTAGCTCGTGGAAGAGAGTGAACCAGAGCTGGTCGTCACACTTCCACAAGAGTGACAACTGAATGACGGGATGCCCAGTAATCCAGCGGGTCGCGCCGTGAAGACCGAGGCCTGGCACCGCCGGTACGAAACACAAGGCCACGCCGACCTCGCGGAGCAATCGCGTCGCATCTGCCACGGCGTCGGCGGGATCGCCGACCGTCAGGGCGCGTAGCCGAGGGACAATCTCGCGTAGTGCGGCGCCGTCATAGGGTGCTAGAGACTCCGGGTCAGCCTCGTGCTCCGCGATAGTCAGCCAAACAGACAGGGCTGGAGCATCATCGCGCCCGGCTGCAGTACGCCGGTAAGCAACACTGCCGTGAGTCCAGGTAGCCCGCCACGCATCGAACGAAGCGACGCCTAGGAGGGTCAGCAGTTCGCGAACCGTGCCAGCATGATCTCTCGCCGACGCCTTGACAAAGCCGAACTTGCGTAGGTACACCAGGGGAAACGCCTTGGCTTGCTCGTACTGCGCGTCGAGATCCTCAGCGGTCTCCTGGCGGGCGAGATCCTCGCGATAGCCGGCCTCGTACATATTCCACAGGCGCGCGGGGACGCCCGTTACACGCTCTAGGGCAAGAGAGAGATGCGCGGATAGTGGTGCCTTGCCGCTCAGTAGCTCACTGACGTGCTTAGGCGTCACGCCGAGGCGACGAGCAAGCTCCGCGCCATTGATGCCAGCGTCCTGCATCCACTCGCCTATGAAGTCACCGGTGGTGACGATGTAGTTCGGTGTCGCGGTCATGGTCTCCTCCCCTCGCTATTTCCTGTGGTAGTCGGTGATCTCGACGACGAGCGCCATTGCCACGCCATCACGTTCTTCCTCTACGATCAGCCGGTAGTTCGCTGTCAGCCGGGCCGACCATTGTCCCGCGCGGTCCGCTGTTAGCGGTTCCCAGCGGCCCGTGCCGACCAGGAGATCTGGGAACTCTCGCACACGTTGCAGCTCGGCGACACGCAGCTTCAGTGCCTTGGCCACCTGCGCCCCGAGCTCCCGAACCATCCGTCGCTCGTCAGTGCATATGCGCTCAAGATCACGTGAGGCATACCGCAGCTCCAAGTTCTGATGTTACCTGAATCGTAACACCCACGTGCGCCAACTGACTAGACTGGTTACCTCGGATCATTCGGCTACGTAGGCGCGCGGCCACAGTTGCGCGTAGTAGCTCATGCCCTGCGCGTCATATCCCCAGACACTGGCGTCGTCGTAACCGCTGAGCGGAGTGTGTACCGGCTCACAGCGACCACGTCCATGCCGTCTCTCGCAGTGTGCGCTCGTCCTCGCCGTCTGCTGCGATGCTCGGTTCATGTCAGCTGACGAGGCCGTGAGCCGCCATTTTTACGCAAACCTGGGGGCGGATGGTCTGCGCCGACGCAGTCGGCCCGACTGGGACGCGGCTGTTGTCGACCTGGCCGCGGGCTACCTCGCCGGGCGCGGACGGATTCTGAACCTGGGGTGCGGCTATGGCCGGATCGCCATCCCGCTGACCGCCCGCGGCTACCGTGTGATCGGCTTGGACCACGTTCCGTCGCCGGGCTCCGCGCTCGGGGCGCCCGCCCAGCACGGGCGCGTCGATGCCGGACAGGAACCGCGGGGCGACGGCGCGGCCCGCACTCAGTAGGTTTCCCAGAGCTGGTTGATGGTGCCGTTGTTGGTCCAGATCTGCTGCCGGGTGCCGTTACCGCCGTACCCGGTGTCGTCGAGCACCTCGCCGGTGGCGGCGGGGTTGTCGTAGTGGA
>DATHQE010000604.1:0-3923 GCA_035483035.1 Streptosporangiaceae bacterium
CGGCGAGTTCGTGTGCATCATCGGCGCGTCCGGCTGCGGCAAGAGCACGCTGCTGAACCTGGTGGCCGGCCTGGATCAGCCGACCTCTGGTCAGGTGGACACCAGCGGCCGGAAAGTCGGGTTGATGTTCCAGGAGCCCGCCCTGTTCCCGTGGCTGACGGCGGGGCGCAACGTGGAGCTGGCGCTGCAGGCACAAGGAGTGCCGCGGGCGGTGCGGCGGGCCCAGACGACCGAGTTGCTGGAGGCCGTGCGCCTCGGCGGCTTCGGCGACAAGCGCCCGCACGAGCTGTCTGGCGGCATGCGGCAGCGGGTCGCGCTGGCCCGTGCGCTGGCGCAGAACGCCGACGTGCTGCTGATGGACGAGCCGTTCGGTGCGCTGGACGCGATGACCCGCGACCTGCTGCACGACGAACTCGAGCGGATCTGCACCGAGCGGACGCTGACGGTGCTGTTCGTCACCCACAACGTCCGGGAGGCGGCCCGGCTGGGCGATCGAGTCGTGCTGCTCAGCAGCCGGCCCGGCCGGATCATCGACGAGTACACGCTGCCGAGGGCGGGTCACCGCCGGATCGACTCCCCGGAGGTGTCGCAGGTGGCGGCCAGCCTCACCGACCGGCTGCGCGAGGAGATGGGGCGGCATGACTACTAATCAGGCCTTGCGCGGGCTCGACAACCTGGAGCTACGGTCACCGCAGGGCGGGCCAGAGCACGCCCGCCTGGCCCGCAAGGCCTGGGCGGTGGCCTGGCCCAAGCTGGCGGCCATCGTGCTCGTGCTGGCCGTCTGGGAGCTGATCACGCTCACCGGGTGGAAGAAACTTGTGCTGAAGGGCCCCGGCCCGGTCTTCTCCGACCTGTGGCACCAGATGCACCACGGCATGCTCTGGGCCACCATCGGCTGGACGCTGCGCAGTGCGGTTACCGGCTACTTCGTCGCCTTGATCATCGGCTCGCTCGTCGGCCTGCTCGTGGCGCGCATCCCGCCGCTACGGGCCGCCGTCGGGTCGATCATCACCGGGCTGCAGACGATGCCCTCGGTCGCCTGGGCCCCGTTCGCCATCGTCTTGTTCGGCGAGAACAGCTCGGCGATCCTGTTCGTGGTCATCATGGGTGCCGCCCCGTCCATCGCCAACGGTCTGATCACTGGGGTGGACTACACCCCGCCGCTCCTGCTGCGCGCGGGCAAGACCATGGGCCTGCACGGCTTCGCGCTGTACCGCTACCTCATCCTGCCCGCGTCGCTCCCGGCGTACGTGGCGGGCATGAAGCAGGGCTGGGCATTTGCCTGGCGCAGCCTGATGGCGGCCGAGCTGTTCATCGCCATCATCGGGCAGGTATCCCTCGGCCAGCAGCTCGACGCGGACATGTCGGTCCAGGACTTCGCCGGCGTCAGCTCGGTGATCATCGTGATCCTGGTGATCGGCATCATCGTCGACACGATCTTCACCAAGGCCGACCTGGCACTGCGGCGGCGGCGGGGTCTCCTGGATCCGGCGGCAGCGAGCTGAGTTAGTGCGGGGCGTGGTGGTACACGCCGAACACGTTGCCGGCCGGATCGCGCAGCGCTCCGGTCTGCATGTGGTCGTCCACCGGGTTCGGGCCGTACTCCCGCGCCCCGCCGAGCTCGACTGCCCTGGTCAGTATCGCCTCGACGTCCGGCACGCTGGCGTATACGGTCGCCCAGCTACCCTGATCGGCCACGACCCCGAGGCCACCCTTGATGCCGCGGCTGGTACCGGTGTCGACCATTGCATAGCCGGGCCCGGCGGCGCTGGCCTCCCAGCCGAAGATCTCCGCGTAGAAGCGCTGACTGCGGTCCCGATCGGACCCGAGCACCTCGAACCAGTCGACCGGTGCCCCGGTGCCCGGCGACGGCGCCATGACCTCCGCGGGATCTGACGGCGCGAGCACCAGGCCGATGAGCAGGCCGTCCGGGTCAGCGAACTGGGCGAAGGTCACCATGCCCGCCAGCTCAGTGATCGGCGTCTCCGTCTTGCCGCCGAGCAGGTTGATCTTGTCGAGCGCCGCCTGCATGTCGTCGGTCTCGATGTAGAACGTGACGGCCGCCGCGCCATCCGGCGTGGCGGCGATGCCGCCGTTGATGCCGCTGCCAGCGCTCGTGTCGACCAGGGTGTAGCCGGCGCCGGGCACCGGGCTCATGGTCCAGCCGAACAGGCTCGCGTAGAAGTCGGCCAGCTGGCTGGCGTCCGGGCCGCTGATCTCGAAGTGCACTACCGCGTGTGCCATGGCTACCAGCGTAAGGCGCTGATCCGCTGTCCGCCGGCGTACACGTTCATCGACCCGCCGCGCAAGAAGCCGACCAGGGTCAGGCCGGCGTCATCGGCGAGCTGGGCAGCCAGTGACGATGGTGCGGAGACCGCGGCTAGCACGGGGATGCCGGCGAGCACCGCCTTCTGCACCAGCTCGAATGACGCGCGCCCGCTGACCAGCAGAATGCGGCCGACGAGCGGCAGCAGGCCGGCCTGCAGAGCCCAGCCGACCACCTTGTCGACGGCGTTGTGCCGGCCTACGTCCTCGCGCACGACCAGCAGTTCGCCCGCCGCGCTGAACAGGCCCGCTGCATGCAGCCCGCCAGTCCGGTCGAAGACTCGCTGCGCGCTCCGGAGCGTGTCCGGCAGCCCGGCGAGCACGTGCGCGCTCACTTCAACCGGATCATCGAAAAGATCAAACCGACCGGGAACGTGGAGGTCTTCGATCGCCGCCTTCCCGCAAACGCCGCACGCGCTGCTGGTCAGGAAGCTGCGCCGGAGGTCGCGCTCGAATGTGAGTCCTGGCCGCAGCGTGACATCCGCGATGTTGCCCACATCGTCGTCGTCTTTGTGGTCATGTCCCGCGTGGTTATGACCACACTGCTGGCCGTCGCAGATTCTGATGGCGGCGATGTCGCCGGCGGTGGCAACGATGCCCTCGCTGACCAGGAAGCCGGCCGTCAGGTCGATGTCGTCGCCGGGCGTCCGCATGGTCAGGCTGACGGCCTGACCGCCGATCCTGATGCCGAGCGGCTCTTCGGCGGCGAGCATGTCGGCGCGCTCGGTCACTCCGGCCGGGTCGATGCTCACGCGCGTCACCCGCCTTCGTGCCGTCCGTCCTGTCACGGTCGCCTCCGCCCGATAGTCGCCGTCCTTACCGGTACCCCGCTTGCCCTCGCAGGCTACGTCGGTTTGGATAGCTCTGTGGCGCCAGAAGGTTCGCGCACTTTGCGCAGTATGGTCGAGAACTGGCCGGTGTACCGGCAGGTGACCGGCCGCGACCGGCTGGGCCGGGGGACCGCGGTGCGGTCGCCGCACACCGAGGCTGCCGCGCCTCGCACCGAATCGGCCGACCGGGTGGTCAAGTCCATCTGCCCATATTGCGCCGTCGGCTGCGGGCAGCGCGTCTTCGTGTCGAGTATCGGCGGCAAGGACGTCGTCACGCAGATTGAAGGCGACCCCGACTCGCCGGTGTCGCGCGGCAGGCTCTGCCCGAAGGGCGCTGCCAGCAAGCAGCTGGTGACGCATCCAGGCCGGCTCACCAGAGTGCTGTACCGCCGCCCGTACGGCACCGCATGGGAGCCGCTCGCCCTGGATCAGGCGATGGACATGATCGCCGATCGAGTGCTGGCCACCAGGGCGGCGACCTGGCAGGAGACCTTCCAGGGCAAACCTGTCCGCCGCACGCTCGGCTTCGCCAGCCTCGGCGGGGCCACGCTCGACAACGAGGAGAACTACCTCATCAAGAAGCTCTGGACCGCGCTCGGCGCGATCCAGATCGAGAATCAAGCCCGCATATGACACTCCGCCACCGTTCCCGGTCTGGGGACGAGCTTTGGTCGCGGCGGGGCGACGACATTTCCGCGCGATCTCGTTAACTCCGACTGCATCGTCATCTGCGGCTCGAACATGGCCGAGTGTCATCCGGTCGCGTTC
>DATHQE010000605.1:0-9393 GCA_035483035.1 Streptosporangiaceae bacterium
CGTCCTCTGGGTGCTGGCGTGGGCAGAGCGGAGCCGGGCACTCGCGGCTATCACCGCCGTCTTCATCGTGATCGCGCTGCCGTTGGCGGTCGTGACCGGCGGCGGCATCGGCGGCGGCTCGACCGGCGCGGCTGACATCAGCCTGGCGACGATGCGCTTGCTCGGCCTGATCCCGGCGCTGGTACTGCTGGCGGCCGGCGCCGGAGCCTGGGTCTCGCAGCGCTCGCGGCTGCGCGCCTAGGACGGCGGGTCGGCTGTGATGACGACGTTCCCTATCTTGGCGCCGGTCTCGACATACGTGTAAGCCGCGACGATCTCGCTGAGCGGATACCGCCTATCGATCAGCGGCGTGAACTGCCCGGCTTCCATCAGGTCGCGCAAGTACCTGACCATCGCCTGGTCGATCTTCGGGAACGCGAACAGGACCCGCCGGCCTCGCAGCAGCGGGGAGATGAGCGGCAGGGCCAGGTTCTGGTAGCCAGGCCCTGGCCCGGTGGACATGTAGATGCCGCCGGGCCTGATAAGCGGCCGGCACTGGCCGAATGAGATCTTGCCGACGGCGTCGAAGACGACGTCGTAGCGCTGGTCGTCGTGGGCGAGGTCGCCGGCCGTGTAGTCGAGGACCCGGCTGGCGCCGAGGCGCCGCACGAGGTCCAGGTGCTCAGCAGCGCAGGCAGCGGTGACAACGGCGCCGATCGTCTTGAGCAACTGGACGGCCGCCGAGCCGATGGCACCGGTCGCGCCGTACACGAGCACGGCCTGCCCGGCCGTGATCCCGGCCCGGCGGATGTGGGAGAGGGCGTAGTGCGAGCCTTCGGTGGCCGGGGCCGCCTCGTCGTAGAAGAGGTTCGCTGGCATGGGAGCGACGGGCCCGTCGGCGCGCACTACTAGGTACTCGGCGTGCGCTCCGAACCGGCCCTCGCAGTAGCCGAAGACGCGGTCGCCAGCCTCGAATGCGCTGACGCCGGGGCCGGTTTCCTCGACGTCACCCGCGAACTCGGTCCCGAGAATGGTGGCGCGCGGCCGGAACAGTCCGGACAGCAGTCGCATGACGGCAGGCCGCGCCGCCCGGTAGTGACAGTCCGTTCGGTTGACCGTCGTCGCGCGAACCCTGATCAGCAGTTCACCGTCGCCAGGTACCGGCCGCGCGACGGTGGCGATCCGGACGACGGCAGGCGGGCCGTACCTGGTGTGGACCGCAGCCTTCACGCCTGAATCGTACGGCTCCGCGGTTACCGTGGCGGGTTACACGATCGAGGTCTGATGGCCGGTCCAGTACTTGTCTCGCAGCAGGCGCTTGTAGAGCTTGCCTGTCGCAGACCGCGGCAGCTCGGCGACGAAGTCGACGGTCCGCGGGCACTTGAAGTGCGCTAGCCGCGCGCGGCAGAAGTCGATCAGCTCCTGCGCGAGCTCGGGGCTCGCGCTGGCGGAGTCTGCCAGCTGCACGACCGCCTTGACCTCCTCGCCCAGGTCCTCGTTGGGAACTCCGATCACGGCGACGTCGAGAACGGCAGGGTGGGCAGACAGGAGGTTCTCGGTTTCCTGCGGGTAGATATTGACGCCGCCGGAAATGATCATGTAGGTCTTGCGGTCGGTGAGGTACAAGTACCCATCAGCGTCAACGTGGCCCACGTCGCCGACGCTGCTGGCGGTGCCGTCGCTGCTGCGGCTCTCGGCTGTCTTGACCGGATCCTGGAAGTACTGGAACGCCGTCGCGCCGCGGAACCAGATCGTCCCGTCGACGCCCGGCGGGCACGGGTTGCGGTCATCGTCGAGGATGAGCAGCTCCCCGAGAATCGCCCGGCCTACCGTGCCGGGATGCGCCAGCCACTGGGCGCTGTCACAGAAGGTGAAGCCGTGGCCCTCAGTCGCGCCGTAGTACTCGGTGATGATCGGGCCGAGCCAGTCGATCATGGCCTGCTTGACGTGTACGGGACACGGCGCGGCGGCATGCACGATGCATTCCAGCGACGAGGTGTCGTAGCTGGCCCGGACGTCATCGGGCAGCCGGAGCAGCCGGCTGAACATGACCGGCACCAGCTGGCAGTGGGTCACCCGGTAGCGCTCGACCAGTGCCAGCCACTGCCGCGCGTCGAAATGCTCCATCACCACTGTCGTAGCGCCAAGCCGCAGCGAGGCCGACACGCTCGCCGCTGGCGCTGAGTGGTAGAGCGGCGCCGGGTTGAGGTAGGTCATGCCTGGCCTGAATCCGAACATCGCCCGCACGAAGTCCATCACCGGCAGCGGCTCGCTCGGATCGATGGCGGGCAGATCGCGCAGGATGCCCTTCGGCTGGCCGGTCGTGCCGGACGAGTACAGCATCGCCGCGCCGAGCGATTCGGCGGGGACCGGGTCGGTCGGACAGCCGGCGATGGCGGCCTCGTAGGACTCCCAGCGGGCCGGCAGGCTGGCTGGTCCGGTCATGAGCATGCGCTCGAGGCCCGGGCATTTCGCCGCGGCAGCTTCCGCCACTGGGCGCCTCGCGGCCGAGCTGAACAGCATCCGCGCCTCTGAGTTGGTCACGATGTAGGCGACCTCGTCGGGCGCCAGGTAGGTGTTGATCAGCGTGAAATACACGCCGGTCCGCTCCGCGCCAGCCTCGATCTCGAGCATCCGGATGCTGTTTTCCATGAAGATCGCGATGTGGTCGCCGCGCTGCAGCCCGGCAGCCCGCAGCAGGTGCGCCACCCGGTTAGCTCGTGCTTCGAACTCGGCGAAGGTGATGGTCTCGCCCGTCGAGCCCATGATGATGGCTGCCTGATCCGGGTGGTTCTCAGCATGCTGTCGCGCGAACATGCGTCTCCCTCGACGTGACCACGGTCGTTGCGTCGAGATTACCGGCGCGGGCCGCCGATGGGCAGATGCGCGGCGATGGCTGGATTGGCCGGGCCAGCCCGGTGAGGCCGGGCCGGTCAGGCCGAACCGCTCAGGACGGGGATTCGCGTACTACCTCGGCCGGATCCTTGTCGTCCCGCAGACCCTGGTACCGGGGATGCCGAAGCTCGCCGTCGGTCGTCCATTCGCTGAAACCCACCTCGGCCACCAGTCGCGGCTGGACCCAGTGCACGCGGCTGCGCGGCAGCTTGCCCCGGTCGAACGCTGGGCTGTCGAGCTCCAGCCTGGACAGAGCCTCATGCAGCTGCCGCAGCACGCTGTCGCTAAATCCGGTTCCGACTTTCCCGGCGTAGATCAGCTGGCCGTCGGCGTCGTAGTAGCCAAGTAGCAGCGCGCCGAAGCCCTGCCGCGAGCCTTGCGGATCGGTGTAGCCGCCGACGACGAATTCCTGGGCGTTCTCGCACTTGAACTTCAGCCAGTCGCGGGTCCGTCTGCCCCGGTAGGGAGCGCCTGCGCGCTTGGCTATAAGGCCTTCCCAGCGGTCGCGGCAAGCCTGTTCGAAGAACTGCTCCCCGTCGCGCTCGCGATGCTCGGTGTATCGCAGCGGGTCATCGAAGGCCAGCAGGTCGCGCAGGATCTGCTTGCGCTGAAGCTGGGGGAGCGGCCGCACGTCCTCACCGCCGGCGTACATGACGTCGAAGATGTAGTAGTACGCCGGCACCGCGCTGACCAGGCTCGGGCTAGGGTGCGCCAGGCCCAGTCGCTGCTGGAGCTGCGCGAAGCTCGTGGCGCTGCCGCTGAAGGCGACGATCTCGCCGTCCAGGATGTGGCCGGGAGAAGTGACCTGGGCCGACAGCGCCGTGGCGATGTCGGGGTACGTGCTGGTGATGTCGCGCTGGTTGCGCGACAGGAGCCGGATGCCGGCGCTGTCGGCGAACGTCAGGCACCGCTCACCGTCGAGCTTGCGCTCGAAGACCCAGTCAGGATCGGAGAACCGCTCGCGCGTCAGCGTCGCCAGCTGCGGCTCGACCCAGGCCGGCAGGCTGGAGGTTGCCCCAGCGCGGGCCGCGCTCGCCGGAGTTCTGCTCATCGGGCTCTTCGTCGCCGCCTTCCGAACGGATTCCCTGCCAGGCTAGCTTGCCGGGCGCGGGCGAGACCCGTCTGGGGCGCCGCTGCCAAGTCTCAACGTCAACTGGCGTACGTGCGCTCGGCCGGGGGATTACCAGGAGATGGGATTCATGGGTGCCATCTTTGACGTCGACGGCGTACTAGTGAACTCACCGCACTACGCCGCCTGGCGTGACGCGCTGCGCGAGTTGATGGCAGCTGAGTGGGCAGGCATTCGCGATCAGACGACGTATGCGCCCGACCGGTTCACTGACGATATGTACCAGCGCATTGTCGCCGGGCGGCCGCGGCGCGACGGGGCTCGCGCGGTGCTGGATTACTTCGGCGTACCGGACGCCGACCGCCGGGCCGAACGGTACGCCTCGGTCAAGCAGGACCATATGACACGGCTCATCACGTCGGGTCAGTTCGAGGCGTACCCCGACGCCCTCCGCCTGGTTCTCGATGTCAAGACGGCCGGCATTCGGATCGCGGCGGCGTCGTCGTCCAAGAATGCCGACGTCATCATGGATCACATCCCGATGGATGAATTCGCGGCCAAGCAGCACCTGGACCACACCCTCATCCGGCCAGGGCTAACGCTGCTGGGGCTGCTCGATGCGGACGTGTCCGGGCGTGACCTGCCGCGTGGCAAGCCGGACCCGCTGATCTTCCTGACGGCCGCCAGCGAGCTTGGCTTCGAGCCGCGCGGGTGCTTTGTAGTCGAAGACGCGGCGCCCGGGGTTCAGGCGGCTAAGGCTGGCGGCATGGCGGCGATCGGCGTCGCCCGGCTGGGCGACGCGGACGTCCTGCGCCGCGCTAGCGCTGACCTGGTCGTCACGTCGCTGGATGACGTCTCCCGGCCGGGCTTGGCCGCGGGCCGGCTGGAGCGGACGGCGGTCTCACGCCACGACCCTGGCTAAGCCGTTGCGCTCCTGGCGCGCGCATCCCTGCACATCTGGGAGAATGCAGGCCGGGTTGTCCTTCTCAGCCTATTGTCCATCTATTGGGCGACGAGAGAGGCATTACGGCTTGTGATCGCCAAATCACGACGCGTGGGATTGGGCCTGTGCGCGATCGTCGCGGCAGTGGCCCTGATGGCGGGCTGCTCGCAGGATGTGCCGGTGCGCGACTCGGCCGACGTCAACGAAGTGCCTGTGCATACGACGATCGTCGAGCACTGGGGGTCGTTCTTCGGCGACAGCAAGCTCAAAGACGAGACGATGTCGCCGGCCACCATGACCCTCCCCGGCACGGTCGCTGAGGTCGGCAGCTCGAACTCGACCGAGTACGCGCTGCTGACGGATGGCCGCCTGTACGCCTGGGGCCTGGGTACCGAGGGTGAACTGGGCAACGGCAAGCGCAATAACTCGTTCACGGCTCCAGTGCAGGTGCAGTTCCCCCGCGGGGTGAAAATCTGGTCGATACCGACCGACGCCATGCCGTTCGACACCGGCCTGGCCATCGACACCACTGGTCATGTCTGGGGCTGGGGCGACAACTTCGGCGATGAACTATGCCTGGGGAACAGAAGAAGCTACGCCACGCCTGTCGAGCTGCCGCTGTCGCATGTGACGTCAGCAGCCGGAGCGAACAATCATGCCCTGTACGACGCCGACGGCGTGGTCTACGCCTGCGGCTGGAACGCGGACGGTGATCTCGGCACCGGTAGCTGGGGCAATACCGACAGACCTCTGCCGGTCGTTGGCATCAACGGCTCGAAGGTGCTCACGCTCGTAGCGTCGTTTGCCAACTCCGGCGCGCTGATGTCCAACGGACAGTACTACGACTGGGGATACGACGGCGCGGGCCAGCTTGGCGACGGCAGCGTCGGCAAGCAGTCAGATGTGCCGGTGCTGGTGCACCTGCCAGCCAAGGTGAAGCAGGTCGCGCAGGGCGGCTCCCTTTGGAACAACGGCCAGACTCTCGTGCTCCTGTCCGACGGGTCGCTGTGGGCCTGGGGTGACAACCACGCCTGCCAGGTAGGACCCGAACGGCAGGCGGTGCCGTCGCCGGTACGGCTTAATGGCCCGAAGGCGACGTATGTGGGGCTGGCCACCGGCTCAGCCACGGCATACGCCGTGACGTCGACCGGCGCCGTTTACGCCTGGGGCGTCAGTCACGTTGGCCAGGTCGGCAACGGGCTGGGGAGCACCGTGTGCACACCGGTCCAGGTCACCTCCGGCGGGACGCTGATCTCCTCGACTGCGAACAACGTCGTGGTCAGCATCCCCGGGGCCAAGCCAACGCCAGCTCCGTGACAGCCGTCCTCGATCACGTCGCCATCGGCACGCGGAAGCTGACAGACGGCTGGGACCTGTTCGGCGGGCTGCTCGGCGGATCGTGGGTCTACGGGGGTGACTCACCCGGTTTCTGGTGGGGCCAGCTGCAGTTCGGCACTGGCCCGAAGATCGAGCTGCTCACCCCGACCGGTGGCCCTGACTCAGCGTTCCTGGAGCGCTTCCTGAACGGCCGCGGCGCTGGTCCACACCACTTCAACTTCATCGTTCCTGACATCAACGCGACGCTGTCACGGCTCCGAGCCATTGCCGTCGAGCCGGTCCAGGTGCACCTCCAGAACCCCACCTGGAAGGAAGCCTTCCTGCACCCCAAGGACGCCTACGGCATCGTGGTCCAGGTCGCCGAGCAGTCCGGCAAGCCGCCGGAGCTGGCGCCGCCCGCTCAGCTTCCGGCGGCCGGAGTTCCGTCCGCCTTCTCGCTGGTCGAGCACCGCGTGGGTGACATGGACGGCGCGCTCCGCCTGTTCGCCGAGGCGCTTGACGGCGAGGTCGTCCGCAGGCAGGACACCGTGGATGCAGCTATCGTCGAGCTGACCTGGGACAACGGCGCGCGTCTGCGACTCGTCCAGCCAACCCTGGCCGGTGGCCGCGCGCCAGCCGACCGCGTTGACGGGCTTGAATACCTGCGCTTCGCGCGCGATGGGGCCCCGTTCTCCCCAGCCGAGCGAAGCCGGGCAGCAGACCTGGCCCGCCGACTCGGAGTGCCGCTGCAGCTCGGCGACTGAGCCGCAGCTAGTGCAGTCGGCGGCGTCCGGCAGCCGGGGTGTTACCGGCCCACGTCGCGGCCAGCGCCGCCGCAGCGAGGGCGCCGATGGCCAGCCCGCCTCCGCTGGGCTGGCCGAGCCGTGCCCCGGCGTGCAGCGCGAGGGTCACTATCGCCACGCCCAGCGAGGTGCCGAGGCCGCGGGCCAGGTTGACCATGCCGCCCGCGGTCCCCGCCTGACATGCCGGTACGGGGGCCATGATCTCGGCGTTGTTAGCCGGGATGTAGGCGCCGAGGCCGATGCCCAGCAGGGCAAGCACGATCGCCAGCACGATGACCGGGGCCGGGATCGCCAGCGCTGCCACGGATGCGCTCGCGAGCAGGCCCCCGGCAAGGCAGCGATCACGGTTGGACCACGAGGCTGGCAGGAGCCGCTCGGCGGCGACGGCGGCCAGGCCAAACCCGGCAGGCAGCGCGGTGAGGAGCAGGCCGGTGCGCAGGGCGCTGTCGCCGCGGGCGGCCAGTAGCTGCGGCACGAGCACCAGTGGGCCGAACAGAACGAGGTAGGCGCACAAGGCGCCGCCGAGCGCCGGCGCGGTACCAGACGCCGCCAGCATACGAATATCCACTAGTGGCGCGGCAGCGCGGCGCTCCCACCACGCCAGGCTGGCGCAGGCGAGGACGGCTGCGCCTGCGAACCCGGCAAGCAGTCCGGCGGGCAAGTCCAGTCCGGACAGCGACGAGAGGGCAACCAGCCCGCCCCCGGCTGTCGTCGCCAGCAAGACGATCCCGAGCGGATCGGCGCCCGGCCGCTGGGTGAGCTGGCGGGTCCGGGGAAGCAGGAACCAGCCTGAAGTCAACGCGATGAGGCCCACGGGAACGTTGACGAGGAAGATCGAGCGCCAGCCCAGGGCGGCGATCAGGAGCCCGCCGACGAGAGGGCCAGCCGCGAGGCCCATCGCCTGCGCAGCGGCCTGGACCGCCAGCGCAGTGCGGCGCTTTGCCGCTGGCATGCTGGTCGCCACCAGCGCCACGCTGTTGGCCTGCAGCATCGCCGCCCCTGCCGCCTGCACCATCCGCAGTGCGATCAGCGCGGTGAGGCTCGGAGCCAGGCCGCAAGCCGCTGAGGCACCGGTGAAGACAGCGAACCCGTACAGGTAGACCAGCTTGCGGCCGAACCGGTCGGACCACCTGCCCACCGGCACGAGCAGGGCGACCAGTACGACCAGGTAGGCCAGCGACACCCACTGCACGCCAGCCAGGCTGGCGGCGAACTGGTGCTGCAGTGCCGGGAACGCCAGCGTGACGATACTGGCGTCTAGCTGGCCCATGAAAGCGCCGAAGCAGACCGTTCCTACCGCCAGCCATGGCGCCAGCCGGAGCTCTCGGATCACCGGTGGCCTCGGGTGCTCGCGGAGCAGCATCACCGCGATTCACCGATCGGGCGGTCACCGAGCGGCCATGTCACGCAGGATCGAAACAAGATCATTAACTCGCTAGATTTAGTTCTGTTACAGAATCTAATTTAGTTCTATCACAGAACTTAATTGCCGCTTCCATGGCAGCACGGGATGTGGCTAGCAGGGTGATCAGACTGTGGCAGCTACCGGCCAGGGCGGGATAGCGCAGATCGTCATATCGCAGCTCGCGTGGCTAGGCCGCGGAGATCATGGCACCAAACAGGCGGGCGTAGCGAAGGAGATGCAGATCGCCGACGTAGTGCTCGCTGACGTAGGCCTGCCCAGCTCGGCCCATCCGGCTAGCTTCGCCCTGATTGTCGAGCAGCACGCGGACCGCGGCCCCGAATTCTCCGAGGTTGCGGGGATCTTTCAGCAGGATGCCGGTGCCCTCGGCGATCTGATCGATGATCCCGCCGACGGCCGATCCGACGACGGGCCGGCCTTTCCACATGCCTTCCGCCACGGTCAGCCCGAAGCCTTCGGCGAGGCTCTTCTGCACGATGACGGTCGCGTGCCGCTGCAGCGCGTTCACCATCGCGGCGTTCTCATCGGCATCATCAAGAGGCAGGGTGACCAGCAGCACCCGGGCACGGATCGCGTCCGGCAGCTCACGCCACTGGAGCAGGCAGTCCCCGAATACCGCGGCACCTTCCGGGTCGTCCGTCACTCCGGCGACAGCTGGCCCGACGAGCAGGAGATATCCGCCACAGACCGGGGCAACATAGTCAGCGAAGCCGCGCATGACCCCGGGCATGTCCTTGAGCTGATCCCATCGTGACACCTGAACGACCAGCGGATCGGCTCGACCTGGCCTGCTGTCGCCGGTGATCTCCGCGGCCCGGGTCACCAGGCCCGTTCCGCCCGCCCGGCGGGTGAATGACGAATGCCCGTCGGCCGCGACGCCAGCCAGCACGCCGATCTGGGCCAGGATTCCCAGCACGGTGTCGTCGTCGAGGTACTGGTTCTTGGGGGAGAAGGGATCGATGGA
>DATHQE010000606.1:0-5789 GCA_035483035.1 Streptosporangiaceae bacterium
GGCGACTTTGCCCGCGACTATGACCGCACCGTGCACGGGCAGGCGAGCTACTTCGTGTGGCTTAACCGGGGCAAGGAGTCCATTGAGCTCGATGTGAAGAGCGCGCGCGGGCAGCAGGTCCTGGCGGCCCTGCTGGCCCGCACGGACGTGTTCGTGCAGAACCTCGCTCCGGGCGCGGCCGACCGGCTCGGGCTGTCCGCGTCCGCGCTCCGGACCACGCACCCCCGGCTGATCTGCTGCTCGGTCTCTGGCTACGGCCCCGACGGCCCGTACCGCGGCAAGAAGGCTTACGACCTGCTCGTGCAGTGCGAGGCGGCCCTGCTGTCGGTGACCGGTACGCCGGACACCCCGGCCAAGGCCGGGATCTCGGTGGCCGACATCGCGGCCGGCATGTACGCGTTCACCGGCGTGCTGACCGCGCTGTACGAACGGGAGCGAACCGGCGCCGGCACCGCGGTCGACGTCGCCATGCTGGACGCGCTCGGCGAGTGGATGACCCAGCCCTACCTGTACGCGGTCTACGGCGGCGAGGAGCCGCGGCGGACCGGCGCCCGGCACGCGTCGATCTCGCCATACGGCCCGTACGCCGTCGCGGACGGCCAGGTCTTCCTCGGCCTGCAGAACCAGCGCGAGTGGACCGTGCTCTGCCGGGACATCCTCGGTCAGCCGGAGCTGACCGACGACCCGCGATTCGCGACCAACACCGACCGGGTCGCGCACGACGACGAGCTGTCGACGATCATCGAGGCGGCGTTGCATGAGCTCACCGCCGCCGAAGTCGAGGCCAGGCTAGACGCCGCCGGCATCGCAAACGCCCGGCTGCGCACGCCAGCCGAGTTTGCCGCGCATCCGCAGCTGGCGGCGAGGGACAGGTGGCGCGACATCGGCACGCCCGGCGGCCCGGTCCGAGCGCTGCTCCCGCCGGTCAGGCTCGACGGCCGGGAGGCGGCCATGGGCGACGTGCCGGCCCTCGGCCAGCACACCGGGGCGATACTCGCCGAGCTTGGTCTTGAGGCGGACGCCTGATCACCGGCCGGCAGGTTACGCGTTCCGGGCTAGCTTGCTTAGCAGGCCGCGGCCCATCAGCCTGAGCAAGTCGCGCCTGCGCGGCTCGTTGTAGATGATGAAGTCGTCGAAGGCGTAGACACCGCGCCGGCCGGCGATCGAGGCGGTAGCGTCGCGCACCGCCGTGATGCGATCCGCGCTCAGCTGGAGCGGCCGCTCGCGAGGCTGGTAGGTCGCACCTATCGGGTAGTCGCGGCCGGGACTGCACGTCATCTCGATATGGCAGCCCATGACGTGCGTCACGGGTCTGGCACGGACGAACTCGACCAGCCGGTCCATGCTGGCCAGGAAGACCGCGTGGTCGTCCACGTACAGACGGCCGGGCAGCACCGTGTCGCCGGTGAGCAGGAAGCCAGTCCACGGGTCATAGATCGTGACCGCGGCGCGGTGATGACCGGGGCTGCCGGTGACCTCGAGGACCCGGCCGCCGAGGTCGAACGCGGCGATCTGCGCGGGCCAGTCGTCGAACCCGAAGAACCCCTGCACTGCCTCGATCTCGCGGGCGACAACCGTGGTGTCCGCTCGCCCAGTGAACTGCCCGTCGGCCGCGACATGATCGCCGTGACCGTGCGAGTGCGCAACGACAAGCTCATAACGGTCTCGCGGGTGACGGCCGAGCCAGCCGGCAATCAGCCCGTCGACGATCTCCCGCAGCGGGAATAGCAAGGGCTCGGCGGTCGCGCCGGTGTCGAGCAGCAGCGCCCTGTCGTTCCCGAAGAGCAGATACAAGAACGGCGCCTCGTAGTGGACGGATTTGCTCTGCCGCAAGATGACGGTGTGCTCGTCGTAGCGATGCACCTGGATCGGCGGATCGGCGGTGGCGCGCTTCGACCGCGCGCCATGGTCCCACGTGACATCCAAGGAGCCGGCCGTGGGCGCGCCGGTCGCGAAGTCGATCTGGCTGTCAGTCATCGGCGTCATTCTCGTTGCCATTCTGGTTGGTGTCCGGGTCGAGAGCTTGCAGATCGCGGTCGCGCAGCGGCGTGCCGGCCATGAAGTACCGGACGTGACGCTGGCCCGGCTCGAGCTGAAGGCCACTGCCGACTGCCCTGGCAAGGTAGGGCTCAAGCAGCTGCTTCCACTTCGTCCTGATCTCCGCGGCCTCCGCGGCCGATACAACAGTGACGCCGCTGATCGGCCCGCCAAAGCCGGGCGCGTCCGGGTTGTCGCCGTCGGCGCGCGCGGCGTAGTCGAGGATCTCGTGCATCGCCCGCTCCACCACGACCTGCGACAACTGCCGCGTGACGACGTCACCACCCGGCAGGCGGAGGCGGGGGTCGGGCATCCGCCATTGCCGTTCGCGCCGGTCACTGCCGGGGCCGGTGTCCTCGACGAACCCGTACTTGGCTAGCTGGCGCAGATGAAAGGAACAGCTCGCCTGCGATACGCCGAGGATCCGCCCGCATTGAGCGGCCGTAGCGGGACCGAGTGCGACGAGCAAATCGAGGATGTCAAGGCGCAGCGGATGGGCTAGAGCCCTGATCGCCTTCGGGTCGCTGATCTCCACATGCCAAAGAATACTTTGGCGTCTGGAATTGTCAACGTGTTCTTTGACTTATCGCGGTGACTGGCGCGGGCGACCCCGTTCCAGAAAATCACCTCAGCGGGCGGCAAACCGGCGTGCTGCCGTGGGCACGCCCGCCGGCGCGGGCCATGATTGTCGGGTGTCATCTCTTCGCGAACATTCCGCCCGCGTGCTGTGGTGCGGGTGACCCCCGGCCCGCTTGCGCTCGTGGGAAGCGGCGAGTACCTGCCCGTGATGGCGGCCGTCGAAGGCCTGCTGCTGGCCGGGCGCCCGCCGCGCTACGTGCAGATCCCGACCGCGGCCGCGCCCGAAGGCGAGCGGAGCCTGCAGCGCTGGCTCGACCTCGGTGCCGCGCAAGCTGACCGGCTGGGCGTCGAGCAGGTACCCGTAGTCGCGCGGGATCACGAGGAAGCCAACTCGGCGGAGCTCGCCGCGCTGGTCGCCGGCGCAGGCCTCGTCTATCTGTCCGGCGGCAATCCCGCGTACCTGGCGCCGACGCTGCGCGGCACTGCACTCTGGGAGGCGATCGTGGCTGCCTGGCAGTCAGGTGCCGCGCTGGCCGGCTGCTCGGCCGGGGCGATGGCGCTCACCAGCTGGGTCCCGACGATGCGGGCCCTCGACAGCGAACCAGATCCCGGTCTTGGGGCCGTGCCTAGGCTGCGCGTCCTCCCCCACTTCGACAAGATGCTGGGCTGGGTGCCTGACCTGCTCACCCGCGCCGTGCTGCACCCGCCAGCGGGCACCACGGTGATCGGGATTGACGAGGAAACCGCCATCGTCGACCTGACCGGCGCTGGTCAGACGTGGCAGGTCCATGGCAGGCAGCAGGCATGGGTGCTCAGCGACGGCCCGCGGCGCGGCTTCCCGGCAGGCTCGACACTGACGACGCCTTAGTTCGTCGGCTACCTGCCTGGCCAGGCGGGTAAGCGAGCTAGCTGTTGCGTCTCCGCGAGGCCGCCAGCGTAGAAGCCGCGGGCCGCGGCGAGCAGTTCGTCGAGCGGCGGCCACCATGGGCCGTGCTCCAGTGACCGGAGCGCATCCAGCACACTGGATGACAGCGCCAGCCTGTCCGCGAGACCACCGTCCGCGAGACCGCCGACCGCCACCCGGCGCGGGCGCACCGCGCGCAGCGGACCCAGGTAGAGATCAGGGCCGGCCGCGGAGCCCTGAGGCGGGGCGATCACGAGGTAATAGTCGGGCAGCTCGAAGCGCTTTTGCTGCCAGGCCGCCAGCGCGTCTGCGGCGCTGGACTCGAAGCCAGCCGCGCCAGGCGACCCGGCCGCTGGATCCCACATCTGCTGCCACGACGCGGCGACCTCGGCCAGCGGATCAGCCGGGACTATCACGTACGTCGAACGCAGGCGCGCTGCGTCGCGCATGCCCTGCGCGCCGGCTTCCCAGCCGGGCTGGCGAGCCGCGTCGGCTGCCGGTTCGCTGGCTGCGCTGGCAGGAGGGCGGGCGACGGCAACGTTCGGCGTTCGGCCAAGGCCGGCCAGCAGGTCACCAGTGACCTCGCCGACCAGCGCCACCACGGTCGATGACTCACGCCGCATAGTCGCCGATCTTAGAGCCTGCTGGAAACTCCAGCTCCAGCCGGTAACTCGACCTCTGGCCGGCGAGCTGAGGGGCGATCGCGGCGTTGTGAGCCCGCCATGGCGCTCTGAATGATCATTTCCAGGAACTCTGCGTCGATCTGTTCCCGTGAGAACCAGCGGCGGTAGAACAGCGGCCCAAGCAGGGCGGCGGCGATGGCATTGCGGTCGGCTGCTGGCGGGATCTCCGCTCTGAGGGCTGCGCGGTCCAGCGCCGCTCTCAGCGGAGCGGCATGCCCGCGCTGGATCCTGCTGTGAATGCCGGCAAACTCGGGATCATGCTCGGCAGCGTCGATGATCGAGGGCAGGATCGACGACCACCGCGCAGTGCCCAGCAGATCGGCGATGCCGGTCAAGATTGCCCTGAGATCGCCTTCGAGGGAACCGGTGTCCGGCGGCAGTTCCTGGCCGTCAGTCATCTGTGAGCAGGCGTCAATCACCAGCGCTGAGCGGCCGGCCCAGTGTCGGTAAATGGTGGTCTTCGCGACCCCCGAACGCCGGGATATGTCGTCGATGGTCAGCTCGCCCAAGCCGCTCTCCATCAGCAGGTCCAGCGTCGCCGTCAGCACGCGCTCGCGGGAAACGAGGACGCGGGGGTCGGTGGCCGCCTTGCTGCTCATCCTCGGTCCCTCGCGCGAGCGCTCTGCCTGACCGGCGCCAGAGCTCTTCGTCGCCATGGGCTCCATCTTCCGCTACTTGTCATTATCGCTACGCTACGGTATCGTAGCGAAGTATACCACTCGTGAAGGGAGGCGGCCCGATGGATTTCGCCTCTATCCGCATGATCACCGACGATCTTGAGCCGGTGGTCCGGTTCTACGAACAGGTCACCGGGATGCAGGCAGTCTGGCCCGCGCCTGTCTTCGCTGAGCTGCACCTGCCGTCCTGCACCATCGCCTTCGGCCATACGCAGACGGCGCAGCTGTTCAACAATTCGGCCCGCCCCGCGGATAACCACTCCGTGATCATCGAGTTCCTCGTCGATGACGTCGATAGAGAGTACGAGCGGCTGAAGCCGCTCGTCAGCGACTGGGTGCAGGAGCCAACCACGATGCCCTGGGGTAATCGGTCCATCCTGTTCCGCGATCCCGACGGCAACCTCGTTAATCTCTTCACTCCCGTCACCAAAGAAGCCATCAACAGGTTCCGCAGCCACTAGCGGGCAACCGCCTGCCGCTAGACCCCCGGCTCGCGGCCGCCCGGCAGGTGCCAGCCGGGCAGGTTCTTCGGCTCACGGCGAGGTGGTCAGACCAGCGACACCAAACATGATCTGGCTGCTGGCCGTCGCAGCTGGCGACAAGCGCGTCCGGGGCTCGGGTCGGCTGGGGGCGTGGCCTGTTTCGGTAACCAGGGCCAGACCGGGTTACCGTTACCGGGTGACTGACACGAACGCGATCGTGGAGCGCATCCTGACGGCATACGACACGATCGCCGTGGTCGGCGCCAGCGCCTCGCCGGCCAAGGCAGCGCACTCGGTGCCGGCACACATGCAGCGGCACGGGTGGCGCATCATCCCGGTCAACCCGCACGCCGACGAGATCCTCGGCGAGCGGGTCTACCGGCTGCTTGACGACATCCCGCAGCAGGTGGGGCTGGTCAATGTGTTC
>DATHQE010000607.1:0-3983 GCA_035483035.1 Streptosporangiaceae bacterium
CCCCTGACCATCCTCGGCCTGCTCGAACGCGAGCCCAGCCACGGGTATGACCTCAAGCGCGATTACGACACCTGGTTCGGACAAGACAAGCCCCTTCCGTTCGGGCAGGTGTACGCCACGCTCAAGCGGCTGGCTCGCGACGGCTTGGTGGCCGGCGGGGACTCGGAGCCGGGCGCCGGGCCGGACCGTAAGCGCTACGCCATCACCGAGCGTGGCGCTAGCGAGTTCGATACCTGGCTGGCGCGGCCGATCGAGCCGGAGCCGCACCTTCAGACGGTGCTGTTCGCCAAGGTCGTGCTCGCGTTGATGCTGGGGCGTCCGGCCGAGACCTACCTCGACACCCAGCGCGCTGCCCACCTGCAGCGCATGCGGGAGCTGACCGAGGCCAAGCGGACTCACGGCCTGATGGACGCGCTGCTCGCCGACCACGGCCTGTTCCATCTTGAAGCAGATCTCCGGTGGATCGATGTGACCTCAGCCAGGCTCGGAGCCCTGGCGGAAATGGTGCGTTCGTCATGACTTACCTGAACACGTCGCCGGTGCCGCCGGGCCGCCGCGCCATCAGCAAGGCCAGCGACGTCTCCCTGTCGTTCGGCCAGACGCCCGCCCTGGCCGGCGCGACGGTGTCGGTGGCGAGTGGAGAGATCCTTGCGGTGATGGGCCCGAGCGGCTCGGGTAAGTCGACGCTCCTGCACTGCCTGGCGGGCATTTTCACGCCCGACAGCGGCGAGGTGTATTTCGACGGTCAGCGACTGGACATGCTGACTGACACCGAGCGCACCCGGTTGCGGCGCACCGCATTTGGCTTCGTGTTTCAGTTCGGCCAGCTCGTGCCGGAGCTCACGGTTGCCGACAACATCGCGCTGCCGCTGCTGCTGAACCGGGTGAAACGCAAGGCGGCGTACGCCAGCGCTGACGGCTGGCTGCCCCGCCTCGGCCTCGACGGACTGGGCGGCCGGCGGACGGGGGAGCTGTCGGGCGGTCAGGCGCAGCGCGTCGCTCTCGCCAGGGCCGTGGTGGCGCAGCCGCGGGTGCTGTTCGCTGACGAGCCGACCGGTTCGCTGGACACGCTGACCGGCGAGATGGTGATGGACCTGCTGGTGGGTATCGCCCGCGAGGAGGGCATGACGGTGGTGCTGGTCACTCACGACGCCCGGGTAGCCGCCTACGCCGACCGCGAGGTCACGGTCCGCGACGGCAAGGTCATCGACCGGTCCGATGTCGGTCTTGAGGTGCGGGGCTGATGTATCGACTAGGCCTGCACCTGAGCCTGCGCAGCGGCCGAGAGCCGTTCGTGCGCCTGATGGTGACAGCAGTCGCGGTAGCAATCGGCGTCGCGATCATGCTGGCTGTGCTCGCCGATTTCCACGCCTTCCAGACCACGAACAGCCGCCCGTCGTGGGAAACCACGCAGGGCCAGCCGGTCGGCCGCGACTACGCGTCCGCGGCGCGCGCGGAGCTGTGGAACTACAGCAACGACATTTATCAGGGTCAGACCATCGAGAGACTTGACGTCGCCGGCCTCGGCACGGGGGCGCCGGTGCCGCCAGGTATCTCGACACTTCCGGCGAGCGGTCAGTACTACGCCTCGCCAGCCCTGGCGGCACTCATCCGTAGCGCGCCCGCTAGCGAGCTGGGTGACCGGTTCCCTGGCCGGCTAGCCGGCACCATCGGGCAGCAGGCGCTGACCGGGCCGACGGAGCTGGTGATCTACGTCGGCTACGCCCCGGCGAAGCTGGCAGGCCTGCCCGCTACCACCGTCGTCAACAGGATCGCCACCGCGGCGGGGCAGCAGATCTGGTCGCACTATTTCCGCGATGCGTTCGTCGTCGCCGCCATCGCCTTCCTCTTCCCGATCCTTATCCTCGTCGGCACCGCCACGCGCCTCGCGGCCGCCCGGCGAGAGGAGCGGTACGCAGCGCTGCGGCTGGTGGGCGCCACGATGGACCAGGTCGGCGTCATCTCCTCGGTCGATGCCGTGGTCAGTGCCATGCTCGGCGCCATCCTCGGCATCGTGATCTTCAGGTTGCTGCAACCCGCCCTGGCCGACACCGCGATCACCAGCGCGCGCTACTTTTCCGACCAGGTCACGCCCACCGCCGTCGGCTATCTGGTGGTGCTGATCGGCGTGCCCGCCGCGTCTGCCATTTCGTCCTTGTTCTCGCTGCAGCGGGTGCGGATCTCGCCCTTGGGCGTCAGCCGCCGGGTAAGGGTCCCGCTGCCGACCACATGGCGGATCGTGCCGCTGCTCGTCGGCATCGTCTTGTTCGTCTTGGGATTGCTGGGCACGAACAAACAGTCCATCGGCGCGCCTGCCTTCCCTGGCCTCATCGTCATCCTGATCGGCCTCATGGTGGCTGGCCCGCTGCTCACCGCGCGGGCGGCGCGGTTTTTCGGCAGGTTCATGACCGGCGCGTCCTCGCTGCTGGCCGCACGGCGGCTGGCCGACAACCCGAAGGCGGCTTTCCGGTCTGTCCGCGGGCTCGTGCTGGCCGTGTTCCTCGGCACCATCGTGGCCGGTCTCCTGCCGGCTATCGAATCGGTGTCAGCCACTCCGAGCGCGCAGGTGCTGAGCAACGTGCTGCTCGACGGGTTTACCTCAGCTCCGGTGTGCGGCAACAACGTCAACTGCACCGGGAACTCGGGCCCTGGCCATACCCAGGCGGGGGCGACAGCACTCCAGCAGCGCATCGCGCTGGCGGGCCTGCCGCCACCGGATGCGGCCGCACTCCTGCGCGGACTCGGGGCATTCCGCGGCGCCACCGCGATCCCTGTCTACTCCCTGCCGCAAGCCGCCGACTTGGGCAGTTCCGGTCCCGGCGGACCCTCTGGGCCAGGCGGCGGCTTCAACGGCAATGCGGTGATGAGCTGCGCGGGTCTGCGGGAGCTGGCTGTGCTGGGACAGTGCGCCCCCGGCCGCGTCGCGGTCCAGGTCCCCGCCGGGAACCTGTTCGACGATAACCCGCACTACAGCACGCAGCCGATCGCCTCGGCCGCAAGCCCGGCCTACGCGGGCAACGTCGGCCGGCTCTATCTGCAAGCCCTGCTGGTCAAGGTCAACAGCCCGGCGACGCTGGAGCGCGTCCGCACCTACCTCGTCACGCACACCCCCTTGTCCGCGTCGGGCACCGCGCCGCGGACGTTCGGCGAGGCAGTCCAAGCGCGACAGGGAGTGGCCGAGACCGTGCAGCGGCTGGTCTACATCGCGGTAGCCCTCACCCTGATCGTGGCTGGGTGCAGCCTTGCAGTGGCGGTTGGCGGGGGCCTGGTCGAGCGGAAGCGCCCATTCACGCTGCTGCGCCTGACGGGCACCCCGACCTCGACGCTCTACCGAGTGGTGTTCCTGGAGGCCATCCTCCCGCTCGTGGCCGCGACTGTTATTGCCGCGGGCACCGCCTACGGCATCTCGGTCCTGACGGTCAGCAAGCTGGCGCCGGCCGGCACACCCGTGCCGGTTCCTGGCCACGCCTACTTCCTCACCATGGGAGTAGGCCTGGTCGCCTCGCTGCTGGTCATCCTTGCCTCGCTGCCGCTGCTGAATCGCATCACCGGACCGGGCAATATCCGCTTCGAGTGAGCGCCTGGCCGCTGTCCCGCTGAAGCCGCTGTCCCTCTGAAGCCGGTGTCTTTCGAAGCGACCGTCTTTCGAAGCGACTGTCACTCGAAGATCGGCAGCTCGATCGTGAACTGAGTCTCGCCGGGCTGGCTGGCCACGCTCGCGGTGCCGCCATGGGCCGCGGTGACCGCATGCACGATCGCGAGGCCGAGACCGCTGCTGCCGGCGGCGTGCGACCGCGACGCATCGCCGCGCACGAACCGCTCGAACACGTCAGGCTGGAGCGCGGGCGGGATGCCCGGCCCGTTGTCGGTGACGCTGAGGACCGCCACGCCAGGCCCTGGGCCGCCCGCGGGTGGCGCAGCTTGCTGCAAGGCCACCGTCACGACCGTGCCGGCCGGGGTATGCCTGGCCGCGTTGCTCAGCA
>DATHQE010000608.1:0-15946 GCA_035483035.1 Streptosporangiaceae bacterium
GAGCCAGATGCGCGTGAACACTCTCGTCGCCGCGATGCCGCCCCGGTCCTTGATCCAGCTAGCCGCCCGGGTCATGTGGGGGGCGGCTGGCTCATCGCCCGCCAGCCGGAGCGCGACGTAGGCCTCCACAGTCGTGGACAGGTCGCCGTCGCCTCCGCTGAAGTTGGACCACGTCCCGTCAGCGCGCTGCGCGAACCTGATCCAGCGGGCCGCGGCCGCGGTCTCGTCGTGCCTGCGGATGCCCAGGAACTCGCGCAGCAGCAGGTCCTCGGCGTCCATCGTGACGTTGGTCTCCAGCTCGCCCTGCCACCAGCCGTCAGGATGCTGCAGCGCCGTCAGGTGACTGACCGCCCGGTCCAGTGCCCGCCGGGCCGCCGGGAGCCCGGCCAGCGCCGCCGGCCCGACCCTGCCAGCCTCTGGCTTGTCAGCCTGAGGCCGGTCAGGCGCAGGCCGGTCCAGCTCAGGCGTCGGCGCCGAGGAATGGTGGCCGCCGATCATGCCGATGCGGTCTGTCACCATTGGCGCGCCGTGATGAATTCGGCGATGGCCGCGAACTCGGCCCGCACGTCTTCAGGCATGTCGGCGGCGGTGAGGCAGGCCAGCGCCGAGGCCAGCTCCGCGTCGGCCATCGCCTCGATGCGTGCCTTGGCGCCCGCGGCCTCGACCAGCTCAGTCGCGTGCAGGACCTCATCGTCGGTCAGCGGGTCAGGCTTGCCAAGCAGCCCGGCCAGCTCACGTCCCGCCGCGGTATCGCTGGTGAGCGCCGTCACGACCGGGACCGACTTCTTCCTGGCCCGCAGGTCAGACCCGACTGGCTTGCCGGTGACCTCCGGTGCCCCCCAGATGCCGAGCAGGTCGTCGACGAGCTGGAACGACAGGCCAGCGTGCGCGCCGAACCCGCTCAGGCTCATGGCCAGGCTCGCCGGACCGCCAACGTAGATAACGCCAATGCTGCAGGCGCAGGCCATGAGAGCGGCCGTCTTGTCGCCCGCCATGTCGAGGCATTCGTCCGCCCGCACGTCGTCGCGTCGCTCGAACTCCAGGTCGGAGCCCTGGCCAGCGATCAGGCGCAGCACGGCGGCCGACAGGCACCGCGCCGCCCAGACCCCGTAGGGCGGCGTCTCCATCAGGATGTCCTGCGACAACGCGAGCAGCGCATCGCCGGCCAGGATCGCGGCGCCGACACCGAACACGGTCCACGCCGTCGGCTGGTGCCGCCGCTCGGTGTCGCCGTCCATGATGTCGTCGTGCAGGAGCGAGAAGTTATGCACCAGCTCCACTGCCGCAGCCGGCACGACTGCCCGATCCGGAGCGGCACCGGCGGCGCGAGCCGACAGCAGCGCGAGCGCCGGGCGCAGCGCCTTGCCGGTCCCACCAGCCGCGATCGGCTGGCCGGTCGCATCGGCGAGGCCTAGATGGTACGACGCGACGGTGCGCACGGCGGGGCTCAGTCTGGCGACCGCTTCGGCGATCGCGGGCCCGACGAGGTCGCGAGCCGTCTGCACGCCGGCTGGCATCACGACGGTCATGATGCACCGGACCAGGCGTCATCGAGTTCGGCAGCTCGGTCGGCCGACGGCAGCGCGGCAAGCTCGCGGATGAGCTGCTGCGCGGCTGCATGTCCGCTTCGCACGGCACCCTCCATGGTGTCCGGCCAGCCAGTGCTCGTCCATGCCCCGGCTAGCGCAAGTCCCGGCACCGAGGTTGCGGCACCGGGTCGCAGTGCGCCAGAACCTGGCGCCTGCCGGAACGTCGCCCGACGTTCCCTGGTTACGAAAAAGTCGCGGATGTCCGCCCCGGCTGCGGCCGGGAACAGCCGCTCGAGCGCAGGCACGAATAGCTGCCTGAGCTCCGCCGTGGGCGTGTCGATGAGGTCGTCAGCGGCCGAGATCGACACGGCGAGGTACTGGCCTGCTGGCACGCCGGCCTGCCTGGTCTTGTCGAATACCCACTGGACCGGCGAGTCCACCGCGGCGGCGAACGGAAGGTCGGTTACCCGCCGGTCGTAAAGGACGTGCGCGTTGAGTATGGGCGACTGGCCAAGGCCTGCCCAGGCTGCGGCCTGCGGGACACCGGCGGGTCCTGCCAGCCGGGCAGCCTGGTCAGCCGGCACCGCCAGCACGACAGCGTCGGCGGCGACCGGCGGGCCCTCACCTTCGGCTTCCTGACCCTCCTCGCCGCGGCTCAGGCCCACCCCGAAGCTGCCGTCGGCCAGCCGCTCGATGCTCGCCGCCCGGGCGCCCAGCCTTACCTGCGCGCCCAGCCTGCCAAGCAGCGCGGCCGTAGCCTCGGCGTGCAGGCGGCCCAGGGGCACTGTGGCCATGCCGATGTCGGCAGCGTCGCGGGCCCCGAGCAAGGCCGTCTTAATCACGGTCGCCGCGAGGCCTGCGCTCGCCTCGTCGCCGTCGATGTTGAGGGCGGAGATGATGAACAGGTCCCACAGCCGCCGCCTGGCGCGCTCGCCTTGACCCCGGGCGGCGAGCCAGCTGCCCAGGCGCTGCGCGTCGAGGTCCGGGCTGGCCGGATCGGCGAAGCGGAAGGCGAGGGCCGCGCGGCCAACCCTGGCGCGCTCGACGGGCGACAGCAAGGGGTACCTGACCAGCGCCCTGGCCAGGTGCAGCGGGCTCGGCAGCGCGTCGCGGCGCAGCCTGGCCGATCCGGCAGGCGACAGCACAGTGACGTCGAAGCGGTCCTGGATCGAGACCGAGTCAGTCACTCCGAGTCGGGCCAGCAGGCTCTGATAATGGTCACAGCAGCGCAGGAAAACGTGCTGGCCATTGTCGATCATCAGGCCGGCTCGGGCGTAGGAGGTCGCGGCGCCACCCAGGCGCGGGCGCGACTCCAGCAGCGTTACCAAAACGCCGGCGTCTCGCAGGTCGATGGCCGCGGTGATGCCGGCGAGCCCGCCGCCGATCACGACGGCGCGCCGGCCGGTCAGGTCACGGGTCATGGCCGGCCTCCAGTCGCCCGCCGGGCCCTGCCAACGCGGCCGAGGCCCGCCAGGGCCGCCGCCGCGATCATCGCCTTCTCCCGCCCGGACAGCGACATCCGGCTCGCCAGGGCCGTCTGCGGGCTGGCCGAGATGTGCTCGAGCAGCCGCCGGTAGATCCCCGCCATGGCGCCCGTACACGCCGCGCTGCGGCGGTCCAGGAGCGGCATTAGCTGCATGCCGGTCGCGTACCACTGCCGGGCCCGGTCAGCTTCGAAGCGGATGAGGTCGGCCATCGGACCGTCGATCTTGCCGTCGCCGCCTATGCCGTCGGGACCGGCCGGGATGAGCGTGCAGCCGAACCGCGCGAGGTCGTCGGCCGGCAGGTACACCCTGCCGTTCCCGAGGTCCTCGCGGATGTCACGCAGGATGTTCGTCAGCTGAAGCGCGACGCCGAGCTCATCCGCCAGGTGCGGGGCTACGTCGGGATCGGCGCTGCCGAAGACGCCCAGGGACAGCCGCCCGATCGAGCCGGCCACGCAGCGGCAGTAGTGCTCGAGCTCACCGAACGAGGCGTAGCTGTCGCCGCGCACATCAGCCTCGCAGCCGTCGATGAGCTCGCCGAACGCCGCGAGCGGGAGATCAAACCGGTCGGCGGCGTCCCGTAGCGCCACAAGCACCAGGTCGCCGGTGGCGGCCGCGTCCGCAGCATTGCCGACGGCGAGTTCGTTGAGCGACCCGCGGGCGGCGGTCAGGGCCGCGACCTTGTCGGGAACGGGGAGCGTTCCGTCGCCGATGTCGTCAATGCGCCGGGCAAACGCGTATACCGCCGACAGCGCCCGTCGCTTGGCGCCCGGGAGCAGCGCAATGCCGTACGCGAAGTTCTTGGCCTGCTGTCGCGTGATGGTCTCGCAATGCCGGTAGGCGGCGGCGACATCGGCTGCCTGGGCAGCCTTCACGGTCATCGCCTCGTCGGTCACTGGCTCACCGCCCCCGCACTAGCGTGCTCGCAAGCTCGCGGATCGTGCGGCTCTTGGCTGGCTTGGGCGTGGCCGCGAGCACGTCGTAGCCGGCCCTGGCGATCGCGACCAGGGCAGCACGGCCGCCCGCGACGTATCCGGCAACAGCCACGCGGGCGGCGCCGTGCAGCTGTCCGACCAGCGGTGCACCGGAGTCGATCAGCTCGCCAGCGCGGTTGGCCTCGGCCGCGATCAGGCTGCGCAACTGCGGCGTGGCCCCCTGGCCGGCCAGATCCTGCTCGGTGCAGCCGTGGCTGCGCATGTCATCCGCGGGCAGGTAGACACGGCCGGCCCGCAGGTCCTCGGCGACGTCCTGGAGGTGCTCGACGATCTGAAGCCCGCTGCAGACCGCGTCCGACAGCTCGGCCCGGCCGGGCGTGCTGGCGCCGAACACCTGCAAGACGATCCTGCCGACCGGGTTGGCTGACAGGGCGCAGTAGCCGAGCAGATCATCGAACGTCTCGTACCGGGTCACGAACTGATCCTGGCGGTTGGCCGCGATGAGGTCCCGAAACGGCTGCGCCCCGAGGTGGCAGTCGGTCACCACCTCGGCGAGCCCGCGCACGGCCGGATGCCGGGGCTGGCTGCCCGGCTGCAGGCCATCCGGCCGGTCCGCATACAGGCGCCTGAGATCCTCGTCCAGGTCGTCGAGCAGCTGAAGCCGCTCATCGGGCGGCGCTTCGTCACCGATGTCGTCGACCGTCCTGGCGAAGTTGTAGACCGCCATCAGATGCCCGCGGTACTGCCGCGGCAGCAGCCGCAGGGCCACCGGGAAGTTCTCCGCCGCGGCCTTCGCGGCGAGCATGGCGTCATCGGCGCCCGCCAGTCGAGCCTGGTCTGCGCCGCCCGCGGCGGATGGCCGACCAGGCGCTGGCGGCGGCAGTCCGTGCACAGCATTCGGCGCTGGCACCGCCAACGCGTCGGCCCGGTCGCGAGTCATGATCTCTATTTGCGCATGCCTCGCCAATTTGATGCAAACAATGACGCTGCCGTCACCTGATATCGGCGTCAGTTTTCGGGCCGCTGACGCCTCGGCTCACCCTGGCTGACCTGCGGAGAAGCATAAGCTCGCGAAGTATATAGGTAGACGTACCACTTATGGCACTAAGGGGTTTATTTCGCTAATGCGACGTTTGCGAAGCCTGATGTGAACCTGTTGTTACAGCAACGACCCCAGCATGGCCCGGGAACCCGTCCAGGGTCTAGTCTCCGAGCATGAGCCGGGAACCCAGCCTGGGCCCGCTAGGCAGACCTGCCACTGCGACGACGGGCATCCAGCGCGGTGGCCGCCCGCTCGCCCCACGTCGCGGCAGCCCTCAGCAAGGGGCGGTCCCGACCGGGAATCAAGGTGGCGCTGGGGCAGTTCAGGCTGGCATGACGGCAGGCCCGGCGAACCTCAGAAACGGAACGGGCGGAGACGCCGCGGAGCCGGCCACCGCCGGGCAGCTGGACGGTGGAGCAGACGCGCCTCAGTCGCTGCGGCCGTCGCTGGACGGAGGCGTACCCGCGCTGCAGCGTGAGCTCGGCGCACACGGGAAGGACACGGTCCGCCGGCTGCTTGAGGCGGGCCTGGTGGAGTTCGAAGAGGCTGGCTTCCAGGCCGCCAGGGTCGAAGACATCGTGCGGCGGGCTAAGACGTCGCACGGCACGTTCTATCTCTACTTCGCCAACAAGGACGACCTGTTCAGGACGCTGCTGCGCGACGCTCTCGTCGACATGGCCGATATCACCGACGAGTTCCCGGTCGTGACCGCCAACGAAGCCGGGCGTGCCGCACTGCGGCGGTGGGTGCAGAGCTTTTGTGACACCTATGCCGCACACGCGACCGTGATCCGGATCCTCAGCCAGGCCGAGATCGTGGGCGAGAGCGTGTTCAGCGACGGTCTCCAGCTCTTCTTCCGGCTGTCCGAGGTGATGACGCAAGGCATGACGGCAGCGCAGGCCGGCGCTCCGGACGAGCACCCGCCGGTCCAGCATGCCGAGCTGACCGCGGTCGCCTGCCTGATGATGCTCGAGCGGATTAACTACCTCATGAGCGCCGAGGTCCGGCTGCCCAGGGACGAGATGATCGACCGCCTGACGGCGATCATCTATGCGGCGTTCCGGTCCTGACAGCTGGTGGCTCAGGCGGGCGCCGCGAGCCTAGCGTGCCTCCAGCACCGCGAGATCGCGGACCGCGAACCGGTAATGCTCGATTTCCTCGTCCATGACGACGGCGATGCACTCGGCCACGGCTCTTTCTTCCTCCGGGTAGCCGGGCGCCGGCGAGCGCTGGCAGCCTCGTCCGAGGTCGGCATTGGTCAGATCGCCGAGGATGCGCCGCATCACGGCCATCCGGTCCGCGCGGGCGGCAACGATCTCGGCGTAGCCGGGCTGGGCGGTCAGGTCGATGCCGAGCGCCGCCGCGGCTGCCGCCGGGTACCAGCTCTGCGGCAGGCCGAGCCGGTGGTAGGGCATCGGCTCATCCAGCACCGTGCGGCTCGCCCAGGCGTCAGTGATGAACACCAGATGGCGCAGCGTCTGCGCGAATGACCACTCGTCATTCACCTGCTCGGTCAGCGCCGCGGCGGGCAATCGCCCGGCCCGCCCGGCCGCGTCCGCCCAGAGCCGCTCGATGGTGTCCCACATCGCGCGGAAGCCGTCGGCGTCCCGCACCTCGCGGAGCTGCACCCGCTCGGGATGCCGGCGGTCCAGTTCGGCGCTGACGAAGCCAGCCACGTCAACGCCGTTGACCGTGACGTTGCTGAGGTAGCCGGAGATGCTGACGTTGACGAGCCAGCCGTCCCGGATCGTGACCCCGGTCAGGTCACAGTCGGTGAACCGGGCGTCGCGCAGATCCGCGACGTCGAACCGGGCCGCGCGGAACTCGGTGCCGCCGCCGCCATCCCCGGCGCCGAACCGGTGCGGCCCGAACTGCGCATCACTCATGGGACCATCCTGCCAATCCACCAGCGGGGCTGTCTGATCATTAGTTGCTGTCATGGCATGCACCGTAATGCCCATCCCGGACAATCTGCGTCCTCAATAGCCTGAGAATGCCGCGCCGCGACTCGGGGAACCCCAGTCCCGTAACGTCTGCGATGACAGCGATACGCACGCCAGCAGGCTGCGCCCACTCCTCTGGAACGGAGACCCTCACGATGAGCTTGACGATCGGTGACACTGCCCCGGACTTCATCGCCGCGACCACCGACGGCCCGATCGCCTTCCACGACTGGATCGGCGACTCCTGGGCCGTGCTCTTCTCGCATCCGAAGGACTTCACGCCGATCTGCACGACCGAGCTTGGCTACATGGCCTCCATCAAGTCAGAGTTCGACCGTCGCGGTGTGAAGATCATGGCGCTGTCCGTTGACCCAGTGGACAAGCACGCGGCCTGGGCCGCGGACATCGAGGAGACTCAAGGCACCGCCCCGAACTACCCGATGATCGGTGACGCTGACTTCACCATCTCCAAGGCGTACGGAATGCTCGGCGCTGACGTCAGCGGCGACCCGGCGGACCGCACGGCAGCCGACAACCAGACCGTCCGCGGCGTGTTCGTGATCGGCCCGGACAAGAAGATCAAGATGATCATGCTCTACCCGATGACAACCGGCCGCAATTTCGACGAGATCCTGCGGGTGATCGACTCGCTGCAGCTGACGGCTCGGCACAAGGTCGCCACCCCAGCGAACTGGAAGCAGGGTGAGGACGTCGTGATCGCCGGCTCGGTGTCCAACGACCAGGCCAGGGAAATCTTCGGCAGCTGGACGGAGCCCAAGCCCTACATCAGGATCGTTCCCCAGCCGGCCTGAGCCGATCGCCTTTGAGAAGACCACCAGCAGTCCCTAGCGGAAACGCAGCGACCCATGCGAATTCTCGTGCTCGGCGCCGGCTTCGGCGGCCTGGAGCTCACCACCCGACTCTCGGACGAGCTAGGCGATGCGGCCGACATCGTCTTGATCGACAAAGCCGATGGATTCGTGTTCGGGTTCTCCAAGCTCGACGTCATGTTCGGCCGCACCACGGCAGGGGCGGTCCGGCACTCGTACGGTGACCTAATCAAGCCTGGTGTCCGGTTCGTCCAGACAACGATCCGGTCCATCGACCCAGTACGGCGCCGGGTCGAGACTGACGCCGGCGCGTTCGAGGCCGACGTCATGGTGGTGGCCCTCGGCGCCGACCTCGACCCGGCAGCGACGCCAGGGCTGGTCGAGGCTGGCCATGAGTTCTACACCGTCGGCGGCGCCTTCGCCAGCCGCGACGTGCTGGACTCGTTCGGCGGCGGGCGGGTGATCGTCGGTGTCACCTCGACACCATTCAAGTGCCCGCCCGCCCCGAGCGAGACCGCGCTGATGCTGCACGACTACCTCGTCGAGCGAGGTCTGCGCCGTGCCAGCCAGATCTCGCTGATCATGCCCCTCGGCGTCCCCATTCCGCCCTCACCCGCAGCATCGCAGGCCCTGCTTGCCGCATTCGCGGAGCGCGGAATCAGCTGGTATCCGGAGCGGCTAGTGCGCGGCCTGGACCCGCAGCGCCGGATGGCGATCCTCGCCGACGGCGAGGAGATGCCCTTCGACCTGTTCCTTGGCGTGCCTGTTCACCGGGTGCCAGCGGTCGTGGCCGAGTCCGGGATGTGCGTCGACGGATGGATCCCGGTTGACCCGCTCACCCTCGAAACTGCTTACCCCGACGTCTACGCGGTAGGAGACGTGACTAGCGTCGGCACGCCCAAGGCCGGAGTCTTCGCCGAGCGGCAGGCGTCCGTCGTAGCCGATCAGCTGATCGCCCGGCACGGACAGGCTGCCGCTGCGTCGATGTACGACGGCAAGGGAATCTGTTACATCGAGTTCGGTCACGACCGGGTCGCCCGCGTCGAAGTCACCTTCGTCAGCGGGCAGCCCCCGAACGGGCAGTTCGACGAGCCATCTGGCCTGTTGCTGGCCGACAAGGCTAAGTTCGGGACCAGCCGCGTACTGCGCTGGTTCGGCCGTGACTGGACCAGCTACTGAACTTGAGCGAGCTCACGACGGACAAGCCAGCGCGGCTTGCCGCCACTTCGGCCTGTCGTCTGCAGGACACGCTGGAACCCGTGTGCCTCGAAAAGGCCAACTGTGCCCACGTACGCGCTGGTCTGGTCGACACGGTCGCCTTCGGGCTCCACCGGGTAGCCCTCAATCACGATGGCGCCGCCGGCCCGGGCGTGCTCAACTGCGCCATCGAGCAGCTCGTGCATCAATCCCCTGCGCCGGAATCCAGGCCGCACCACGAAGCAGACCGCCGACCACGCGTCCGCGTCATCAACGTGCGGAATCGTGCGCGAGTTGACCAGAGCGCGATAGGTCACCTTCGGCGCGATCGAACACCAGCCGGCCACCTCGCCGTCAACGAAAGCGAGGACACCCGGGCCGGGCTCACCCTCACACAGCCCGCGCATGTACGCGATCCGCCCCGGCATGCCGAGGCTTGAATTGCGGTAGGCCATGCACACGCACCCGGCGCCGCCCGGTTTGCTCGGCACCATCAACGACGCGAAGTCATCCCACCGCCCGGCGGCCGACAGCACCTCGATTCCCACATCGCCAGGATAGTGACGGAACACGAGCGCTATCCGTGGCTAGCGCGGCGACGCCGCAACAGCATCCACGGTCGGCGCCTGGCCAACTCCGCGGTCGGCATCCAGCGTGACCCATTCCAGGTCATCGCCTCGCCGCACGGGCACTGCCGGAAATGCGGGTGGCCTTCCTTCGGCGGACCGCCCGCGCCGTGCTCGTGGTCGGGCCGCACGTGGTACTCCAGGGGCGTGACGTCGAAGCCAAGCACCAGTTCTTCGCACTCAACCGCGTCGTGCTGGCGGCGCCCAGCCGGAACGTGGCGCTGGTGACAGCGGTAGCTGCAGCCCGGCTCACACGGCGTCGGGCACAGGTACGTCACGGCGTGATCGTATTCATGACCGGCACAGCATCGCTAGGTGGGCGTCTGACATTTGTCACTGTGGACCTGTTAGCTGCGGCACTACAGCGAGGGGCCGGGCCCAGGCCAGGCTCGTGCCATGATTCCTGACACAGCTCCCGAAGGCGGGATCGTTCTCCAGCACCTGTCTAAGTCCTACGGCGCTGCGCCGGCGGTCCGGTCGCTCGACCTGGCGATAGCCCCAGGCGAGACCGTCGCGCTACTCGGCCCGAACGGCGCTGGCAAGACCACCACCATCGACATGATGCTCGGCCTCACCCGGCCGGACCACGGGACCATCTCGGTCTTCGGCGTCCCGCCCGCCGAGGCCGTACAGGCAGGCTGGATCGGCGGCATGCTGCAGACCGGCGCGCCGCTCGATCATCTCCGGGTGCGCGAACTGATCGCCCTGACAGCCTCGTACTACCCGGCACCGCTTGAGGTCGATGACGTACTCAGACTGAGCGGCGCTGACGCCTTTGCCGGGCAGTGGACCACGAAGCTATCCGGCGGGCAGGCCCAGCGTGTCCGGTTCGCGGCCGCGCTGGTCGGCGACCCCGACCTGCTCGTGCTCGACGAGCCCACGGCCAGCATCGACGTGGAAGGTCGCCGCGACTTCTGGCACTCGATGCGGGAGATTGCCGGGCAGGGCAAGACCGTCGTGTTCGCGACCCACTACCTCGAGGAGGCCGATGCTTACGCCGACCGGATCGTGCTGATCGCCAGGGGACAACTCGTCGCGGACGGCTCAGCGACCGAGATCAAAGCTCGGGCCGCCTCGCGCACGATCAGGGGAACGCTCCCGCAGGGCGACACGGCGGCACTCGGCGCGCTGCCAGGTGTGCTTGCAGCTGACCGCCACGGGGACGCGGTCATTCTGTCCTGCTCCGATGCCGACGTAGCCCTTCGCGCCCTGCTTGCCGCCTTCCCGGCCATCCGGGACATCGAGGTTCGCGGCGGCAGCCTCGAGGAGGCGTTCATGGAACTCACCGCCGACCTGGGCGACACCACGGCCGATGTCATGGAGGTTGCACGATGAACAGCGCGATCCACTTTCGCTACGAAGTCCTGCGCACCTTGCGCAACCGCGTCCTTTACGGCGTCACGCTGGCGCTGCCGCTGCTCTTGTTCTTCGGGGTTGCGTCCGGACAACGGCACGCCACCTTTAACGGCACAAGCTTCCCGCTGTACTTCATGACGGCGATGGCGGTGTACGGGTCCATGTTCGCCGTCGTCGGGCCCGGAGCGCGGATCGCGCGCGACATAGCGGGGGGCTGGACGCGGCAGCTTCGGATTACGCCACTGCGGGCACGTACCGACCTGACGGCGAAGGTAGCCAGCGCCTACCTGCTGGCGCTGCCGACGCTGGCGCTGCTCTACCTGGCGGGGGCGTCGCTTGGCGTGCGTCTTACCGCCAGCCAGTGGCTGGAGATGACTGGCCTGATCCTGGTCGGCCTTATCCCGTTTGTCGTGATCGGGTTCGTCCTCGGGTACCTCATGCCCGTCGACGCGCTGACGCCAGGGCTTGGCGGGATCGTGGTCCTCTTCTCCCTGTTCGGCGGCGTGTACGGGTTCGAGCTTGCGACGTCCGGCGCCTTGTTCGACGTCATGAAGGCATTGCCGTCGTACTGGCTCGTGCAGGCCGGGAAGACGGTCGCGACCGGCAACGGCGGCTGGCCAGCGGAGGCATGGATCGTGATCGCCGCTTGGACCGTCATCCTGGTACCGTTCGCCGCGCTCGCCTACCGGCGGAATTCAGCCAGGGCCTGAACCGCGCAGGCCGCGTTACGCTGCAGAGATATGGATGCCGAGATGGCCATAAACGTCCCGCCGGCGACACCGGGCGAGGCTGAGTGGATGGCGAGTCAGCGCAAATGGATCGGCGGCTGGCGCCGGTTCGCCCTGGTGGCGCTGCCGCTCGCCTACCTCGTCTACGTGGTCATCTCGGTGACCGAGAACTCGCGCGGCGCGGGCCGGGTGGCCGGCTACGTCATCCTCGCCGCGTTCGCTGCATGCTGGCTCGCAGCCCCGGTGGTGCTGTCGCTTCCGTCATCCTGGCAGCGATTCTGGGCCTACTTCGGGCTGCTGCTGGTGCTGTCCGTGGCCGAGCTGCCATTTGCCCGCGCCGCTGGGTTCGTCGCGTTCATCTTCCTCACCATGCTCGGCGTGGGACGTTACGGGCGCCGCGCCCTGCCTCTGGTAGCCGCGTTTTCGCTCATCGCGCTGATAGTTCCCGTTGTGATCCCGTCCTGGCACGTGAGCCTGGGCGCGTCGTTCAACGACGTCACGCCGGTCGCGATCCCGGTGGTGGCCTTCGTCATGTTCGCCGTCATGCAGGTACTGCGCGGCAACCATGCACTTGCGGAGGCGCGCGCCGAGCTGGCGCAGCTAGCCGCCGAGAACGAGCGCATCCGGATCGCTCGTGACCTGCACGACCTGCTTGGGCACTCGCTGACCACGATCACGGTCAAGGCCGGCCTCGCCAGACGGCTCGGCGCAACCGACCCTGCCCGGGCGGTCGGCCAGATCTCCGAGGTCGAGGAACTGTGCAGGCAGGCGCTAGCTGACGTGCGCAACGCGGTATCGGGCTATCGGGATGTCACCCTGGCCGGCGAGCTAGCCCGCGGCAGGGAACTGCTGCGGGCTTCGGGCATTGCGGCTGACCTGCCCACGGCCACCGACGTTGTCGATCCCAAGCACCAGGAGCTGTTCGGCTGGACCGTTCGGGAGGGCCTGACGAACGTGGTACGGCACGCCAGGGCCCGTTCCTGCGCAGTCAGGCTCTCCCAGTCCACCATCGAGATCGTGGACGACGGCATCGGCGGGCCGACCCCCGGCGCAGACGTGCCGCCTGGCAACGGCCTCAGCGGTCTGCTCGAGCGGGCGGCAGCGGCGGGCGGCTGCGTCGATGCCGGCCCGCTTCAGGCGGGAGGCTGGGCGCTGCGGGTAACCCTGGTACCCGAAAGCGGCAGATGACGCCCCACATCCGGCTTCTGCTGGCCGATGACCAGGAGCTGATCCGCAGCGCGCTCGGAATCATGCTGGAACTGGAGGACGACTTCGAAGTCGTTGCATCAGTCGGCCGCGGCGACGAGGTGGTCGCAGCGGCGCAGGCACATCAGCCTGATGTCGCCTTGCTCGACATTGAGATGCCGGGAATCGACGGCCTGGCGGTGGCCGGCGTCTTGGCTCAGGAAGTCCCGCACTGCCGGTCGCTCATTCTCACCACATTCGGCCGCCCGGGTTACCTTCGGCGCGCGATGGAGTCCGGCGCGTCCGGTTTCGTGGTCAAGGACGCGCCGCCAGAGCGGCTGGCAGACGCGATCCGCCGGGTCGCCGCTGGCGAGCGAGTCGTCGATCCGGCGCTGGCCGCCACGACCCTCGCGGCTGGAGCGTCGCCGCTCACCGTCAGGGAACGCGACGTCCTCGTGGCTGCCAGGGGCGGGGCGACCGTAGCCGAGATCGCCGCCAAGCTGTTCCTCTCCGAGGGCACGGTCCGCAACTACCTGTCTGCTGCGATAGCGAAGACCGGTACGCGTAACCGGGCCGAGGCAGTCAGGGCCGCGGACGAGCGCGGCTGGCTCTGACCGTGGCAGGCGGATCGGCCCGTGGATCGGGTCTTGTTCCGACGTCGCGGCCTCATCCGAAAAGCAGGGCAGGTCAGCGCCTCGTGCGGCGGACGAGCTGGCCTGTAGGCCGGGTTCTGTGCGCCCGCTTGCGCGGGCCGGCGGCCATCCATCTAGGACTGCCGTTGCCGGCAGCCTCATGCGGTCTACCCGCGAGCATCGGGCGGGCCGCCCTCTAGCGCTCGCGCAGGAGCATGCCGCTTCCGGCGTGCTCCCTCTTGACCTTGCTCCGGGTGGGGTTTACCAAGCCGCTCAGGTCGCCCTGAGCGCTGGTGGTCTCTTACACCACCGTTTCACCCTTACCCCCGGACGAGTCCGGGGGCGGTCTGTTTTCTGTGGCACTATCCCGCGGGTCACCCCGGGTCGGCGTTACCGACCACCCTGCCCTGCGGAGCCCGGACCTTCCTCGGCGTGCCAGGCATGCCTGCCACGACGCGGCCGCCCGGCCAGCTCGCCCGCTGCGCCCATGATACGGGCAGCCAGGAAAAGGCGGGCGGCACCGAGCTCAGGCCCGGCGCCGCCCGCCCCTCTTGTGAGCTGGGAACGACGTGCTCAGTGAATCAGGCTGCCCAGCAGGCTGCCGTACTCACCGTTGCTCCGCGACTGCGTCGGCGCGGACAGCGACAGCGAGGACGCCGGCCGCACACCAGTCGCGGCTGGCCGACTGGCCGCCGGGCGGCTGCTCGACCTGCGGGATGCCGGGCGCGACTTCGGCGCCGCCGATCGCGGCCGTGAACTCGTCGCCCTCGGCTTGGCAGTCGTCGCCCTCGGCGTCGCCGAGTTCTGCGACTGCGCGCCGAGCCGGGTGGAGCCAGGCATGTCCGGCATGGCGGCGCTCGCCCGCGCGGTCGTGCCAGCCGCCCTGGTGGTCCTGGTGGAAGCGGCGCGACGAGTCGACGTGCCCCGAGCCGATGAGGCTCGAGTGGACGACCCCCGAGCGGACGAAGCCCGAGTCGATGAGGCCCGAGCAGACGAGGCCCGAGTCGATGAGCCCCGAGTCGATGAGCCCCGAGTCGATGAGGTCCCGGTCGAGGTGCTCCTGGCCGACGTGCTCCTGGACGATGGCCGGGTTGACGTCCTTCTCGCGGCCGGCCTGCGCGCACTCGTGGTACGCGAGGTGGTGGCCCGCCGGGCCGGGCTGGCAGCAGCCACCGGCTTGGCCGACGACATCGTCTTGGCCGCGGCGGTCAGCGCCTTTGCTGCCGTCATCATGGCCTTCGTGGCGGTGTTCATCGACCTCATGGCCGTGGACATCGTCTGTGCCGACGACGACGCCTTGGTCGCAGCAGCCGTCATCTTGGTAGCTGCCGAGGTCACCTTGGTCGCTGCCGAGGATACGGTCCTCGCTGCCGTTGCCGGAGTGGCCGAGCTACGGCTCGCGGTGCTCCGGCCTGCGGCACTCGAGCGAGATCCGGTAGAGCGTGAGGCGGTCGATCGCGATGCTGTGGTGCGGGTCGACCGTGAGGCGGTGCTCCGTGTCGCGCGGGCGGCCGTGCCGCTGGCCGGCTTCGCAGCACTGCTGCGAGCGGTCCTCGACGTGGCGCTCGACGTCCTGGAGCTTGAACTTGATGGTCGGCTCGCGGCGCCCCTTGACGCACTGCGGCCGACCGACCTGCTGCGAGCGGTACTCGCCGAACTTCGGCGGGTCGCCGCACGGGTCGTGGACTGAACAGCCACTGATCTCCCCCCGTCTTGATCAATTACGAGGAGTGCTATTCCACACACGGAGAGTATTTACACACACGTGGACCTGATCGCTCAGAACAATGAACGCAAGCGGAATGAAATCATCCTGTACTCACGCGCTAGCGAAGGCGCCGCTGGCGGGCCGTGACTGCGGCCGGCGCTCAGGCCAACTGCAGATGTGCGGTGTCGTTAAGTGACCGTAGCAAGGCCGGCCCGTCGGCGAACCAGGCGGCCTCGCAGAGCGAGGCGACATCCAGGTGCATCCGGAACAGCGCCGCCGTCGGGGCGAGCAGCGCCCGGCACACGATCGTCTTGATAGGCGTGACGTGACTGACGACGACGACGGTCCGCCCTTGATGCGCGGCAACCAGCCGGTCGAGCGCCGCATCGACGCGCACCGCCACCGCCGCGAAACTCTCGCCGCCAGGCGGCGCGGCGTCCGCATCAGCCATCCAGGCGGCCATCTCGTCCGGCCATCGGGCCATGACCTCTCCGAAGCTCAGGCCTTCCCAGCTGCCGAAGTCGGTCTCGGCCAGGTCGACGTCCTCGGCTAGCGGCACACCGACGGCGTCGGCGACGGCGACGGCAGTCTGCCGCGCCCGCAGCAGCGGCGAGGTCAGCACGAGGTCGATGTTCCCGCGCCGGGCGAGCCTTGCCGCCGCGGCAGCCGCCTGCTCCAGACCGACGTCGGTAAGCGGGATGTCGCCGCGGCCGGCGAAACGGCGCTCTACCGACAGCGCGGTCTGCCCGTG
>DATHQE010000609.1:0-20434 GCA_035483035.1 Streptosporangiaceae bacterium
GTGGCTGAGCTGCCGGACTGGGAGGAGCTGCGGGCGGCCGGCCAGGACATCAAGGCGCGCACCATGGCCGATCTCGGCGGCTACCTGACCCAGCTGGAAGCAGCGGTGACGGCGCGCGGCGGCACTGTGCACTGGGCCCGGGATGCGACCGAGGCGAACGCGATCGTGACCGGGCTGGTGCAGGCGGCGGGCGCCACCGAAGTAGTGAAGGTCAAGTCGCTGGCGACCGACGAGATCGGGCTGAACGACGCGCTTGCCGCGGCGGGCATCACCGCGCACGAGACGGATCTGGCCGAGCTGATCGTGCAGCTCGGACACGACCGCCCGTCGCACATCCTGGTCCCGGCCATCCACCGCAACCGGTCGGAGATCCGCGATATTTTCCTGCGCGAGATGGGCGACGTCGACCCCGGCCTGACCGACGACCCGGCGGCGCTGGCCGAGGCGGCCAGACGGCACCTGCGACGCATATTCCTGTCCGCGACCGTCGGCATCAGCGGCGCCAACTTCGGCATCGCCGAGACTGGCACGCTGTGCGTGGTCGAGTCGGAAGGGAACGGCCGGATGTGCCTGACTCTCCCGCAGACGCTGATCACCGTCATGGGCATCGAGAAGGTGATCCCGGCCTGGTCCGACCTCGGCGTGTTCCTCCAGCTGCTGCCGCGCTCGTCGACCGGCGAGCGGATGAATCCCTACACCTCGATGTGGACGGGGGTCACGCCGGGCGACGGCCCGCAGGCGTTCCACCTGGTGCTGCTGGACAACGGGCGGACGGCCGCCCTGGCCGACCCGGTCGGCCGGGAGGCGCTGCACTGCATCCGGTGCTCGGCCTGCCTGAACGTGTGCCCGGTGTACGAGCGGACCGGCGGCCACGCGTACGGCTCGGTGTACCCGGGGCCTATCGGCGCGGTGCTGTCGCCGCAGCTGACCGGCATTGAGGACAACGCGTCGCTGCCGTACGCCTCGTCACTGTGCGGCGCCTGCTACGACGCCTGCCCGGTGAAGATCGACATCCCGTCGCTGCTCGTGCACCTGCGCGCGCAGCATGTCGAGACGGTGGCGCGCGAGCACCGGCTGCCGTCGGCGGAAGCCATCACGATGGCGGCCGCGTCCTGGGTGATGGCGTCGCCGGGCCGGTTCGGCGCGGCGCAGGCCGCCGGCCGGGCCGGGCGGCTGCTGCGCAGGCACGGCACCATCAGCGCACTGCCGCCGCCGCTGGCGGCATGGACACGGGCACGTGATGCGCCGGTACCGCCGGCGCAGACGTTCCGGCAGTGGTGGCGCAGCACTCATAAGGACGGGAACGGGCAATGACGGCCCGCGCGGAGATGCTCGAGCGGATCCGGGTCGCCCTATCGGCGCCGACGACGTCGGGTCCGCCGCCCGGCGACGGGGAGACGGCTGGGGGCTACCGGACGCAGGGCGAACTGGCTGGCGCCGCGCTGCTCGACCTGCTCGCCGAACGGCTGGCCGATTACCGGGCCCTCGTCCGGCGCGCCTCGGCCGCGACGCTGGCGGCGGAGGTGGGTGCGGCACTGACCGAGCGAGGCGCGCGGACTGTCGTCGTGCCGCCGGGCCTCGGCGTGCCGCTGCCGGACTTCGCTGACGTGACCGTGGACCGCGGGCTGACCGCTGCGGAGCTCGACGGCTTCGACGCGGTCGTCACCAGGGCCGCGGTCGCGATCGCCGAGACTGGCACCATCGTGCTGGACGGCGCGCCGGACCAGGGCCGCCGCGCGATCTCCCTCGTTCCCGACTATCACCTGTGCATCGTCACCGCCGATCAGGTCGTGCACCTCGTGCCGGAGGCGGTCGCGCGGCTGGCTGACGTTGTCAGCCAGCCGCTGACCTGGATCAGCGGCCCGTCGGCGACCAGCGACATCGAGCTGGAACGGGTCGAGGGCGTGCACGGCCCGCGCACCCTCGAGGTGATCCTGGTGGCGACATGACCAGCGCGGCGGTGCCGCCGCCGGTGCCTCCTACCGTCCGCCCGTTTGCGCGCGCGGATCTGCCCGCGACCGTCGCGACGCTCGCCCGCGCCTTCGACGACGACCCGGTGATGACGTGGATCTTCCCGGACGACGCGATGCGCCGCCGCCGGCTGCCCGGCTTTTTCGGCTCGGCGCTGCGCGGCAGCGGTCTGCGACATGAGGGCACCGAGGTCGCCGTGCGCGGCGGGCAGGTGCTCGGCGCCGCGATCTGGCTCCCGCCCGGCACGTGGCGGCCGCCGCTGTGGCGCCAGCTCGCCGCGCTGCCCGGCCTGGTGTTCAGGCTCAGGTCCCGGCTCTCGGTGGCGAGCGTTACCTACGGTGCGCTGGTGCGGCTGCACCCGGAGCGGCCGCACTGGTATCTGTCCGGTATCGGCACTGATCCGGCGGTGCAGGGGACCGGCGTCGGTGGCGAGCTGCTGCGCTCGCGTCTGGCCCGCTGCGACGCGGACCGGCTGCCCGCGTACCTGGAATCGAGCAAGGAGCGGAACGTGCCGTTCTACGAGCGGCACGGCTTCCGGGTCACCGGTGAGGTCACGATTCCTGGCGGCGGGCCCACCCTGTGGCTCATGTGGCGCAATCCGGCGGAGGAGGCGGGCTGATGCAGGTCATCGGCGGGGCAGGCGAGTTCACGGTGCCGTCAGCGGGGGAGGGGGCGGCCTGGGTCGAGCAGCTGCGTGTGACGGACCTGAGTGTGGGGACATACAGCATCCCGGCTGGCAGTACCGACGGGCAGTCACCGCATACTGAAGATGAGATCTATGTCGTCACGGCTGGCCGGGCCACGCTGGAATCGGCTGGCGACAGGGCCGAGGTGCGGCCGGGCACGGTGATCTACGTGCCTGCTGGTGAGGTGCATCGTTTCACCGATATCGGCGAGGACCTGGCCGTGGTGGTCTTCTTCGCGCCGGCCGAAGACTCGCGGGCCGCCGAGGGTTAGCCGACGTCTTTCTTCGGTATTACGGCTATTAAGAAGTTCGTGAGAGGCGGTATCCGATGGGTGGTGGGCCGGATGAGCGGTAGGACGGTCCCGGATGCCGAGCGGCTGCTCACGCCCGCCGAGGTAGCCGCCATGTTCCGGGTCGACCCCAAGACGGTGACCCGGTGGGCGCGCGATGGCAGGCTGACATCGGTGCGGACGCTCGGCGGGCACCGGCGCTACCGGGAGTCTGAGGTGCTCGAGCTGCTGCGCGCGGCGCACGCGGAGGCCGGAGACTAGCCATAGAGTTGGGGCGTGGCAGATCCGGCAAGTTACCGGCCGGCACCCGGCTCCATCCCTGAGTCGCCTGGCGTCTACCGGTTCCGTGACGAGCGCGGCCGGGTCATCTACGTCGGTAAGGCCAAGAGCCTGCGCTCCCGCCTGAACTCCTACTTTGCCGACTTCGTTGGCCTGCATCCGCGTACGCAGTCGATGCTGCGCGCGGCCGCCCGGGTCGACTGGACCGTGGTGGGGACCGAAGTCGAGGCGCTCCAGCTCGAGTACTCCTGGATCAAGGAGTTCGACCCGAGGTTCAACGTCCGGTACCGGGATGACAAGAGCTATCCGTACCTGGCCGTGCTGATGAATGAGGAGTTCCCGCGGGTCCAGGTGATGCGCGGGGCGAAGCGCCGCGGTGTCCGCTACTTCGGGCCGTATTCGCATGCCTGGGCGATCCGCGACACCGTCGACACGCTGCTGCGGGTCTTCCCGGTGCGCACGTGCTCGGCCGGCGTCTTCAAGCGGGCCGGGCAGATCGGCCGGCCCTGCCTGCTCGGCTACATCGGCAAGTGCTCGGCCCCGTGCGTGGGCCGGATCGACGCAGCCGAGCACCGGCAGCTGGCCGAGGAGTTCTGCGATTTCATGGCCGGGCAGACGGGCCGGTTCACCCGTCGGCTCGAGGCGGAGATGCGGCGGGCCGCGGCAGCAGAGGAGTACGAGCGCGCCGCGCGCTTGCGGGACGACATCCAGGCGCTTGAGCGGGCGCTGGAAAAGCAGGCCGTGGTGCTCCCGGACGGCACCGACTGCGACGTGATCGCGCTGGCCGAGGACCAGCTTGAGGCCGCCGTCCAGGTGTTCTACGTGCGCGGCGGGCGGGTACGCGGGCAGCGCGGCTGGGTCGTCGACAAGGTCGAGGACATCACGACGCCGGACCTAGTCGAGCACTTCCTCGGCCAGGTCTACGACGAGGACCCTGTCGCCGACGACAGCTCCCGGTCGAGCCGGTCGGCGCGGATCCCGCGCGAGGTCCTGGTGCCGGCCCTGCCGCCGGACGCGGCCACGGTAGAGGAGTGGCTCGGCCACCGGCGGGGCGGCCGGGTCAGCCTCCGGGTGCCGCAGCGCGGGGACAAGAAGGCGCTGATGGACACCGTCGCCCGCAACGCCGGCGAATCGCTGGCCCTGCACAAGACCCGCCGCGCGAGTGACCTGACCACCCGCAGCGTGGCACTGAACGAGATCCAGGAGTCGCTCGGCCTGGACGAGGCGCCGCTGCGGATCGAGAGCTACGACGTATCGAACCTCCAGGGCACCCACGTGGTCGCCTCGATGGTCGTGTTCGAGGACGGCCTTGCTCGTAAGTCGGAGTACCGCAGATTCGCGATCAGGGGCCTGGACGGCACCGACGACATCGCGGCCATCCACGAGGTGATCACCCGCCGGTTCCGCCGGTACCTGGACGAGCAGGCGGCGACGGCCACCGCCGATCCGGATGAGCTGCCGCCCGGCGACCCCGAGCCCCGGCGGAAGTTCGCCTACCCGCCCAACCTGCTGGTGATCGACGGCGGCCCGGGTCAGGTCGGCGCGGCAGTCCGGGCGCTCGAGGAGCTCGGCATCGTGGACGTCGCGGTCTGCGGACTGGCCAAGCGGCTGGAGGAGGTCTGGCTGCCGGGCGAGGACGGCCCGGTCATCATGCCGCGTAGCAGTGAGGGCCTGTACTTGCTCCAGCGCATCCGCGACGAGGCGCACCGGTTTGCCATCACCTACCACCGGGCCAGGCGCTCGGCCGCGCTGACGGCCAGCGAACTGGACGCTGTACCTGGCCTCGGGCCAGCCCGGCGGGCTACGCTGCTGCGGCAGTTCGGCTCCGTGCGCAAGCTGGGCGCGGCGACCGTCGCGGAGATCGCCGCGCTGCCGGGATTCGGTCTGCGGACTGCGGAAGCGGTGTACCAGGCCCTACACGATGTGACACAGCAGGGGCCAGGGGGGCCGACAAGTGAGCACTGAGGATGCGGTACCGGCGGATGCCGGTCAGCAGGAGATCGTCATCATTACCGGGCTGTCGGGTGCGGGCCGCAGCACGGCGGCCAAGTCGCTGGAGGATCTCGACTGGTTCGTGGCCGACAACCTGCCGGCCGACCTGCTGCCGACCATGGTCGACCTGGCCAGGCGGTCCAGGGGCGCGGTGCCGCGGCTGGCGGCCGTCGTCGACATCCGCAGCCGCGCGTTCACGACGGACCTGAAGTCCGCGATCGGTGACCTGAACGCACGCGGCGTCCGGCCGTTCGTGGTTTTCCTTGAGGCGTCTGACGAGACGCTGGTTCGCAGGTTCGACAGCGTCTCCCGGCCGCATCCGCTCCAGGAAGGCGCTCGGGTGGTCGACGGCATCACCGCGGAGCGCGAGCTGCTCCAGGGCATGCGCGCCGAGGCCGACCTGGTGCTCGACACCACTGAGCTGAACGTGCACGAGCTGCGGTCCCGGATGCGAGACGCGTTCGCTACCGAGGCCGACGCCGCGCTGCGGGTCAGCGTCGTCTCATTCGGCTTTAAGTACGGCCTGCCGGTGGACGCCGACATGGTGGCGGACTGCCGGTTCCTGCCCAACCCGCACTGGGTGCCCGACCTGGCGCCGCAGACCGGTCGCGACGCGCCCGTCATCGACTACGTGCTGAGCCAGCCGGGCGCGCGGGATTTCGTGGACGCATTCGTCCGCGCCGTGCAGATCGCGCTGGCCGGCTATGACCGGACCGGCCGGCACTTCGTGCTGCTGGCGGTCGGCTGCACGGGCGGCAAGCACCGCAGCGTCGTGATCGCAGACGAGATGGCCGCCCGGCTGTCACAGAGCTGGCCCGGCATCCAGGTCACGCATCGCGACCTGGGCCGCGAGTAGGCGCGAGTGCAGTTCCCCGATCAGCAGTTCCCCGATCAGCAGGTTGCCGATCAGTACCTGCAGGAGCGGCCGCAGCGCCGCCGGGTGGTAGCGCTCGGCGGCGGGCACGGCCTGCACGCCTCGCTCTCCGGCCTGCGGCGGGTCACCAGGGACCTCACGGCGATCGTGACGGTGGCCGACGACGGCGGCTCAAGCGGCCGGCTGCGCCGCGAGTTCGGCGTTCTGCCACCCGGCGACCTGCGGATGGCCCTGGCTGCGCTGTGCGGCGACGACGCCTGGGGCACGACCTGGAGCCGGGTAATACAGCACCGCTTCGCCGGAGCCGGAGTCGCGGCCGGCGAGGATGCTGGGCTGGCCGGGCACGCGGTCGGCAACGTGCTCATCGTGGCCCTGTGGGAGCTGCTCGGCGACACCGTGCAGGGGCTGGACTGGGTCGCCCGGCTGCTCGGCGCGCACGGCCGGGTGCTGCCGATGTCGGCGGTCCCGCTGGACCTGGTGGCCGAAGTAGAGGGGGCAGATCCGGACAGGCCGGACGAGCTGACTATTGCTGTCGGCCAGGTGGCCTGCGCGACGACGACAGGACGGGTACGGTCGGTATCACTGATACCCGCTGACCCGCCCGCGTGCCCGGAGGCCGTGCAGGCGATCGGGGCGGCGGACTGGGTGGTGCTCGGGCCTGGCTCGTGGTTCACCAGCGTGCTGCCGCACCTGCTGGTACCGGACCTGGCTGCGGCGCTAGTCGGGACTCGAGCGCGGAGGCTGGTAGCGCTGAATCTGGCGCCACAACCCGGTGAAACCGAGGGGTTCTCGCCGCACGCCCACCTGGAGGTCCTGGCGGAGCACGCCCCTGATCTGGCGATCGACGTCGTGCTGGCCGACCGCGAAGCGGCCCGTGGTGCCGCGGCGGAGCTGGAGAAGGCGGCTGGCCTGCTCGGCGCCCGTCTCGTGCTGGCCGACCTGGCCGTCGATGACGGGTCGCCGCGGCACGACCCGCGGCGCCTGGCGGGCGCGTTCGCGCAGATATTTGAGGGGGAGTGACGTCGATGGCGCTGACCGCGCTGGTCAAGGACGAGCTCAGCAGGGTCAGCGTGCTGAAGCCATGCTGCCGCAAAGCCGAGGTATCGACCATCCTGCGATTCGCCGGTGGCCTGCACCTGGCGGCCGGCCGCATCGTGGTTGAAGCCGAACTCGACACCGGGGCCGCGGCGCGCCGCCTGCGCAAGGACATCGCCGAGGTCTTCGGGCATTCTTCGGACCTCGTGGTGCTGGCCCCAGGCGGGCTGCGCAAGGGCAACCGCTACGTCGTGCGCGTGCATGCCGACGGCGAGAGCCTCGCCCGCCAGTCCGGCCTGGTGGACAACCACGGCCGCCCGGTCCGCGGGCTGCCGCGGCAGGTCGTCTCGGGCACTACCTGCGATTGCGAGGCCGCCTGGCGCGGGGCGTTCCTCGCACACGGCTCCCTGACCGAGCCGGGCCGGTCGATGTCGCTCGAGTTGACTTGCCCTGGCCCCGAGGCCGCGCTGGCCATGGTCGGCGCCGCCCGGCGGCTCAAGATCCACGCCAAGGCACGCGACGTCCGCGGTATAGACCGGGTCGTAGTCCGCGACGGCGACTCGATCAGCGCGCTGCTGGCCAGGCTCGGCGCGCACGACAGCGTGCTGGCCTGGGAGGAGCGCAGGATCCGCCGCGAGGTACGGGCAACCGCGAACAGGCTGGCCAACTTTGATGACGCCAACCTGCGCCGCAGCGCACGGGCCGCCGTCGCAGCCGGCGCCCGGGTCGAGCGCGCCCTGGAGATCCTCGGGCCGGAGGCGCCGGATCACCTGATCGTCGCTGGCGAGCTGCGCATCAAGCACCGGCAGGCGAGCCTGGAGGAGCTTGGCCAGCTGGCCGAGCCGGCCCTGACCAAGGACGCGATCGCTGGCCGGATCCGGCGGCTGCTAGCGCTCGCCGATCGTCGCGCCACCGAACTTGGGGTGCCTAATACCGAGGCCACCCTCACCGCGGACATGCTGGTGCCCTAGCACGGTAAGGTTCGGACGGCGGTGCTGGCCGAGTGGGGCTGGCAGGTAGGGCAGGCGGGACAAGGGAGCGCAGTCCAGTGAGTGTCCGAGTAGGGATCAATGGGTTCGGCCGGATCGGGCGGAACTTCTGGCGGGCCGTGCACGCAGGCGGCGGCGGCGAGATTGAGATCGTCGCGGCCAATGACCTCGGCGACCTGGCCACGTGTGCGCACCTGCTCAAGTACGACACGCTGCTCGGCACCCTTGACGACGAGATCACCGCCGACGGTGACGTGATCCGGGTGGGCCGGCACTCGATCAAGATGCTGGCCGAGCGGGACCCGGCGCAGCTGCCGTGGGGCGAGCTCGGCGTGGACGTGGTGATCGAGTCAACCGGCCGTTTCACCAGCGCGCACGATGCAGGCAAGCACCTGGCGGGCGGCGCGCGCAAGGTGATCATTTCCGCGCCGGCCAAGGGCGAGGACATCACGATCGTGATGGGCGTCAACGACGACTCCTACGACCCGGCACGGCACGCCATCATCTCCAACGCCTCGTGCACGACCAACTGCGTGGCGCCCATGGCGAAGGTCCTGAACGACAGCTTCGGGATCCGCAAAGGCCTGATGACGACGATCCACGCTTACACCAATGACCAGGTCATTCTCGACTTCCCGCACAAGGACCTGCGCCGGGCCAGGGCGGCAGCGCAGAACATCATCCCGACGACCACCGGCGCGGCCAAGGCCACGGCGCTGGTGCTGCCAGAGCTGGCGGGCAAGCTGGACGGGCTGGCGATGCGGGTGCCGGTCATGGACGGCTCGGTGACCGATCTGGTCGTGCAGCTGGACCGGGACGTGACGGTCGATGAGGTCAACGCGGCCTACCGGGCCGCCGCGGACGGCCCGCTGAAGGGCTACCTGTACTACACCGCCGATCCGATCGTGTCGTCCGACATCGTGGGCACGCCGTACTCCTGCACGTTCGACTCTCAGCTCACGATGGCCTTCGGCGACCAGGTCAAGGTCATCGGCTGGTACGACAACGAGTGGGGCTACTCCAACCGGCTCGCCGACCTGACTGTGCTCGTCGGCTCGAACCTCCCCACCCGCGCATGAAGGGCCTCGACTCGCTCGAGGTCGCCGGGAAGGTGGTGCTGCTGCGGTCCGACCTGAACGTGCCGATGGACGGCACGACGATCACCGACGACGGTCGCATCCGGGCCAGCCTCCCGACGATCAACGAACTGCGGGCGCGCGGTGGCCGAGTGCTGATCATCGCGCACCTGGGCCGGCCGAAGGGGGACAGTTACGCTGACCGGGCCGCGGGCGGCCCGTCGCTCGCGCCCGTTGCCGCCAGGCTCGCCGAGTTGCTCGGCGTCCCGGTCCCGCTGGCCGGCGACGTGGCTGGTGACTCGGCCGCGGCGATCGCGGCTGGCCTGGCCGACGGCGATGTGGCAATGCTGGAGAACATCAGGTTCGAACCCGCTGAGACCAGCAAGGACGACACCGTCCGGGCCGGTCTGGCAGCCCGCCTGGCTGCCCTGGCGGACGTCTACGTCGGCGACGGGTTCGGCGCGCTGCACCGCAAGCACGCGAGCGTCTACGACTTGCCCGCCCTGCTGCCGCATGCGGCGGGAGAGCTGGTCCTGGCCGAGGTCGCCGTGCTGGAGCAGCTGACCCAGAGCCCGGCGCGGCCCTACGTGGTCGTGCTCGGCGGCGCCAAGCCATCCGACAAGCTAGCCGTCATCGCGAACCTGCTGGACAAGGCCGACCGGATCCTGATCGGCGGCGGCATGTCCTACACCTTCTTGCGGGCCCTGGGCCATGAGGTGGGCAACTCGCTGCTGGAAGCCGACCGCCTCGACGACGTCAGGAAGGTCATGGCCGATGCGGCCGCGCGGGGCGTCGAGCTCGTCCTGCCCGTCGACCTGGTCGGAGCTGCCGATTTCGCGCCCGACGCCGAGCACGAGGTGTACTTGGTGACGGCGTTCCCGGCCGACCGGGAGAGCCTGGACATGGGGCCGGCCACGCGGGAGCTGTTCGCTGCCAGCCTGGCCGACGCGGCTACCGTCTTCTGGAACGGCCCGGTCGGCGTCTTCGAGTTCCCGGCGTTCGCCGAAGGCACCAGGACGGTGGCCGAGGCGATCGGCGGGCTTGGCGGCCTGACGGTCGTGGGCGGCGGTGACTCGGCGGCCGCGGTCCGCCGGCTCGGGCTGCCAGACGACGCGTTCCGCCACATTTCGACGGGCGGCGGCGCCAGCCTGGAGTACCTGGAGGGCACGGCTCTGCCGGGTCTGGAGGCGCTCGCGTGACGGCATCGGCCGCCAGGAAGCCGCTGATCATCGGCAACTGGAAGATGCACAACAATCACTTCGAGGCCATCGCGCTGACCCAGAAGCTGGGCTGGGGACTGACCGACAAGGATTTCGTCGCTGCCGACATCGCGATCATGCCGCCCTTCACCGCGCTGCGTAGCGTCCAGACCCTGATCGACGGGGACAAGCTGCGGCTGCGTTACGGCGCGCAGGACGTCTCGGCCAACGAGGACGGGCCGTACACCGGAGATATCTCGGCCCGGATGCTCGCCAAGCTGGGCTGTGATTTCGTCCTGGCTGGCCACTCGGAGCGGCGGCAGCACCACCACGAGGACGACGCCCTGATCAACGCCAAGGTCCGGGCCGTGCTCCAGCGCGAGATGACGCCAGTGCTCTGCGTCGGTGAGCCGCTGGCCGTGCGCGAGGCGGGCGAGCAGCTGGCCTATACCCTGGCCCAGCTTGACGGCGGGCTAGCCGCCCTGCCCGCCGAGCAGGTGTCGAAGCTGGTAGTGGCCTATGAGCCGGTCTGGGCGATCGGTACCGGTGAGGTCGCCACCCCGGCGGACGCGCAGGAGGTGTGCGCGGCCATCAGGAACCGGATTTCGTCCATTCAGGGGGACGCGGTGGCGACTACCATGCGTATCCTGTATGGCGGGTCAGTGAAGCCCGACAACATGCCCGCGATCATGGCTGAGCCGGACGTCGACGGGGCGCTAGTGGGCGGCGCGAGCCTCGATGCCGGTGAATTCGTCAGAATCTGCCGGTATCGTGAAGAGAGCGCGGCCCTCAGATGAGAGACGAGTAACCAGTGACTGTCGCATTCTCCGTGATCTTGATCATCACAAGCCTGCTGATGGTGCTGCTCGTTCTGCTGCACAAGGGCAAGGGCGGCGGGCTGTCGGACCTGTTCGGTGGCGGCATCTCGTCGTCGCTTGGCTCGTCTTCGGTCGTGGAGCGCAACCTCGACCGCATCACGATCTTCACAGGCATCATCTGGTTCATCTGCATCGTCGTGCTTGGGATCCTCGACAAGCACTGATCCGCAGCACGACAGTGAGTACTCGGCGGCATGATGACCGCGTCTTGAGCAAGGGGTGAGCAGTGAGTAGTGGCAACGCCATTCGCGGCAGCCGGGTCGGTGCTGGGCCGATGGGTGAGGCCGAGCGCGGCGAGGCTGCGCCGCGGGTCCGCGTTTCGTTCTGGTGCTGTAACCGGCACGAGACGGTTCCCAGCTTCGCCTGCGATGCGGCCATCCCCGAGTTCTGGGACTGCCCGCGCTGCGGCCTGCCAGCTGGCCAGGACGAGGCGAATCCGCCTGCGCCGCCCCACGCCGAGCCCTACAAGACGCACCTGGCGTACGTGAAGGAGCGCCGCAACGACACCGACGGCGCGGCCATCCTGGCGGAGGCGCTCGATCGCCTGCGCAAGGGCGCCTGAAGCTAGCACTGCGCAAGGGCGCTTAGAGGCTAGTGCGCGAAGGCCTTGCGCTGCCCGCTGGGCAGCAGCGGTATTGGCGGCTGCGGTGCGGCCGTAAGCGCTGCCACCTGCGTGCGCAGGTCGCTGAGCAGCACGTCAGCTAGCTCCCGAGAGAATCCGTTTCGCACCACGATCCGCAGTACGGCGGTGTCCTGCATGTTCTCCGGGAAGGTGTAGGCCGGAACGAGCCAGCCCCGCTGGCGCAGGCGCTCGGAGAGGTCAAACACGCTGTACCCGGCGGCGGCCGGGTCGGTCAGCCGGAACGCGAGCACCGGCAGGTCGCTGCCGTCCGACAGCAACTCGAACGGGCCCATGGCGGCGATCTGCGCCGCCAGGTGCTTCGCGACGTCCTGGCAGGCCTGCTGAACCTGCCGGTAGCCGTCGAAGCCGAGGCGCAGGAAGTTGTAGTACTGCGCCGCCACCTGCGCGCCGGGCCGGGAGAAGTTAAGCGCGAACGTCGGCATCTCGCCGCCGAGATAGTTCACCTTGAAGATCAGGTCCTCGGGCAGGGCGGCGGCGTCGCGCCAGATGATCCAGCCGACGCCGGGGTATACCAGGCCGTACTTGTGCCCGGAGGTGTTGATCGAAGCCACCCGCGCCAGCCTGAAGTCCCACTCCAGGTCAGGCGCCAGGAACGGGGCCACAAACCCGCCGGATGCGCCGTCCACGTGGACATCGACGTCCAGCCCCGTGCGTCGCTGGAGATCGTCCAGCGCGGCGGCTATCTCGGCGACCGGCTCGTAGCTGCCATCCATGGTGGAGCCGAGGATCGCGACGACGCCAATGGTGTTCTCATCGCAGTGCGCGACGGCTTCAGGTCCGGTCAGGTGCAGGCGGCCCGGCTCCATCGGCACCAGCCGGGGCTCCACCTGCCAGTAGCGGCAGAACTTCTCCCAGCAGACCTGGACGCCCGCGCTCATGACCAGGTTCGGCTTCAGGGCCGCGCCAGGGGCTGACCGCTGCCGGGCGCGCCAGCGCCAGAGCAGCGCCAGGCCGCCGAGCATGCAGGCCTCGCTTGACCCTGTCGTCGAGCAGCCGGTGGCTGGGCCGCTTGCGTGCCACAGCTCGCCGATGATGTTGACGCAGCGTCGCTCCAGCTCCGCGGTCATCGGGTACTCGTCCTTGTCGATCATGTTCTTGCTGGAGCAGTCGGCCATCAGCAGGCCGGCCTGCGGCTCCATCCACGTCGTGACGAACGTCGCGAGGTTCAGCCTGGCGTTGCCGTCCAGCATCAGCTCGTCCCTGACGATCTGGAGCGCGAGGTCTGGGTCCATGCAGCGGGCAGGGAGCCGGTGCCTGGGAACCGAGCTGTCGATCTCACAGCCGTAGACCGGGTTGATCTCGAGCGCGGCGTAGCTGCCAGACTCATCGACCTTGCCGTGCAGTGGCATGGTGTCCTCTTTCTGGGTCCGTGCTGGCTCCGGGTCAGTGTGACGATTTCCAGGTTATCGGCGCGGCATGCGCAGACACGGAAAGGTTTCCTTGGCTATCGGGCAGTCCTGGGCCCGGATGATCGACTTCATCAATGACCCATGGCGCGGCTGAGAAACGCCCTGCACCGCAGATACGATGGGCGGCAGGCGCTGGAGGGCGCCGCTGGGTCCGCGGGAGACGTCATGGCTGACTTGCCTGCCCAGCCCGACCTCGGCCAACTCCATCACCAGGCCGGGGACCTGCTGCGCGCTGCTCAGCGCGGCGACCCCGATGCGGTCGCGAGGATCAGCGCGGTTTCCGGTCGGCTCATCTTGTCCTCGGCGCGGCTGGCGCTGGCCCGGGAGTACGGATTCGCCAGCTGGACCAAGCTCACCCTTGAAGTGGACCGCCGCGACATCCTCAACAGCCGCGACCTGTCCCGGCTGGCAAGGCTGCTAGCCGAATATCCGGAGCTGGCCACCACCAACATGGAGCACTGGGCCGACCGGCAGCACACCGATCCGCTCGGCTACATCACGATGATGTGCTTCAACCACGACCGTCTCGGGCTGCCTTCTGAGCTGCCCGGCACGGGCACCATCGCCAGGGCGCTGATCGACGCCGGGGCGCCAGTCAACGGCCGTCCAGAGGACAAGGAGACACCGCTGATCACCGCCGCCAGCTCCGGCGACGCCGAGGTCGCCAAGGCACTCATCGAGGCCGGGGCCGACATCGACGCAATCTCCGCACCAGATTCTGGCGGCGTGCCGAGCGGCACCGCGGTGGACCATGCGGCCGTCTTCGGCATGACGGAGGTTTTGGACGTTCTGGTAGCGGCCGGGGCCAAGATCCACAGCCTGGAGATGGCCGCCGCGGCGGGAGATATCGCCGGCTGGCCGCTGGCCCGGTGCACCCACGAGAGCCGGATCAGGGCGCTGGTGTTCGCCGCTGACCACCAGCGGCTGAACGTCATCGACGAGCTCATCGAGGCGGGAACGCCGGTCAACGAGGCTGACGCCGAATGGGAGCGGCTGCCTCTGCACGCCGCCGCGGGAAACGGGCGGGCCGCCAGTGTCCGGCGGCTGCTCGCCCACGGCGCCGATATCAATCTCCGCGACCCCAGGCACCATAGAACGCCGCTGGAGGAATGCCAGCCAGCCGACACCCCAGGACACCGCGCGGTCGAGGCCATCCTCCGGGCCTTCAGCCCGGACGCCGGCAGTCAGCCACCGTCGGCCGCCGGCCGCTGACTGGTTTAGGGCGCAGTTTCGCGCCCTGCACCGCAGGTACCAGAAGTGCTCGAAGCTGCATGGGGCGCTACATCGGCCGCGCGCAGGTAACGGCTGAACAGGAAGCCATCGTCGGCCAGCACGTGGGCGAGAGACAGCCGGGCGCCGCACAGTGGCGGTGAGGTGAGTATCCTGCCCGCCGGGCCGCCCGCCAGCACGGGGCTCGTGGTCAGGCACAGCTCGTCCAGCAGGCCGGCCTCGGCCAAGTGGCCGAGCAGCGTGGGGCCGCCTTCGGTGAGGATGCGCGCGTAGCCGAGCTCGCGCAGCGCCCGGACCGCGGCGGCGAAGTCGACCCGGTCCTCGCCCGCCTCGATGACATGGGCGCGCCGGGCGATGGCCACGCGCCGATCGGGCGAGGCGGCCGCCGTGGTAATCACGATGGTCCGCGCGTCCGGCCCTGCGGCGGCGAGCAGCTTGCTGTCCGCGTCGAGATTGAGGCGGCCGGAGACCACGGCGATCGGCGGGACCGGTGCGCCGGCCGGGCGCAGGCCAGCCCAGATTTCGTCCGCCTGCACCGGCCGGTAGCGCTCCGCCCTTGCTGTCCCGGCACCGACCAGGATCACGTCGGCCAGGCTCCGCAGCACCGTGAACACCATCCGGTCGGCCGGACCAGATAGCCCGGCGGAGCGGCCGTCAACCGAGACGGCGCCGTCGGCGCTCACCACCATGTTCGCGCGCAGCAGGGCAGGCGGGCGAGCGGCCCCGTTCCCGTAGTAAGAAGCGAGCCGGGTGACGGCGGCGGGCGTCGGGCCTGCCGTAGCGCGCGGGGCTATCAGCAGCTCGGGGCCCCGCACCGGATGGATCTTGCGCACGGCCAGCAGTCAATCAGATGGGCCGGGATACCCGGCGGCGGCCCGCTGGAAAGCCGGTCAGCCGGCGCTGGCCTGCAGGACCACCACCGCGTGGCCGGCGAGCTCCCTGGCGCTGGCCGCGCCGAGCAGGCCGCCCGCTGACGGGCCGTCCGCGGCGGGCGGAGTCGCCTCCGCGCTGGCCGTGTCGACGACGACCGCCCAGCCCGCCGCGGCGCCGGCGGCGGGCAGGGTGAAGGTCACCGGCTGATCATTGGCATTGAACAGCAGCAGGAAGCTCTGGTCGGTGATGGGCTCGCCGCGCGGTCCAGGCTCCGTGATGGCGGCGCCGTTGAGCAGCACGGCCAGTGATCGCGTGTCGCTAGCTCCCCAGTCGGCGTCCGTCATCTCGGTGCCGGCGGGCGTCAGCCAGCTGATGTCGCGCTGCCCGCCCAGCTCGCCGCTGAAGAACCTGCGCCGCCGGAACACCGGATGCTCACGCCGCAGCGCGATGAGGCTACTCGCGAACTCCATCAAGTCGGCATGCTTGCCCGCGGCCTCCCAGTCGACCCACGACACCTCGTTGTCCTGGCAGTAGGCGTTGTTGTTGCCCTGCTGCGTACGGCCGAGCTCATCGCCGGCCAGCAGCATCGGCACGCCCTGCGACAGCAGCAGCGTCGCCAGGAAGTTACGCTCCTGGCGGCTTCGCAGGCCGGTGATGGCGGGATCGTCTGTCGGGCCTTCAGTGCCGCAGTTCCAGGACCGGTTGTCGTTGCTGCCGTCGGCGTTGCCGTCGCCGTTGGCCTCGTTGTGCTTGTCGTTGTAGCTCACCAGGTCGGCAAGGGTGAAGCCGTCGTGGCAGGTCACGAAGTTGATGGAGGCGACGGGCCGACGGGCGCTGGTCTCGTACAGGTCGCTGGAGCCGCTCAGCCGGGAGGCAAACTCGGGCACGGAGGCCGGCCGGCCGCGCCAGAAATCCCGGACTGTATCGCGGTACTTACCGTTCCACTCCGTCCACAGCGGCGGGAACTTGCCGACCTGGTAGCCGCCGTCGCCCACGTCCCACGGCTCGGCGATGAGCTTGACCTGGGAGACGACGGGGTCCTGCTGCACGAGTTCGAAGAAAGCCGACAGCCTGTCCACCTCGTGCAGTTCCCTGGCCAGCGCCGAGGCCAGGTCGAAGCGGAAGCCGTCGACGTGCATGTCCAGAATCCAGTACCGCAGTGAGTCCATGATCAGCTGGAGCGCGTGCGGGTGCCGGACGTTCAGGCTGTTGCCGCAGCCGGTGTAGTCCAGGTATACGGACGGGTCCGCGTCATCGAGGCGGTAGTAGGCGGCGTTGTCGATGCCGCGAAAGGACAGCGTGGGCCCGGTCGCGCCGCTCTCGGCGGTGTGGTTGTAGACCACGTCGAGTATGACCTCGATGCCGGCCGCGTGCAGCGCCTTGACCATGGACTTGAACTCGGCGACCTGCCCGTGCGGCTCAGCCGAGCTTGAGTAGACGTTATGCGGCGCGAAGAACCCGATCGTGTTGTAGCCCCAGTAGTTGGTGAGCCCGCGCTCGGCTAGCTGGTGCTCAGGGACTGACTGGTGGACCGGCATGAGCTCGATGGCGGTGACGCCCAGCTTGGCAAGATGGTCGATGATCGCGGGCGAGGCCAGGCCAGAGTAGGTACCGCGCAGCTCGGCCGGGACCTGGGGATGGCGCATGGTCAGGCCCCTGACGTGCGCCTCGTAGATCACTGTCTGGTGGTAGGGCGTCCGTGGCTGCCGGTCGCCGGCCCAGTCAAAGTAGGGGTTGATCACCACGCTGCGCGGCATGAACGGCGCGCTGTCGGACTCGCTGCGCTTGGCCGGGTTCCCTGGCTGGTAGTCGAAGACCGACTGATCCCAGCGCAGGCTTCCGTCCACCGCCTTGCCATACGGATCCAGCAGGAGCTTGGCCGGATTGCAGCGCAGGCCCTGCTTCGGATCGTAGGGACCGCTCACGCGGTAGGCGTAGCGCTGGCCAGGACCGACCGTCGGCAGGTAGCCGTGCCAGACAAAGCCGTCGACCTCGGTGAGGTCCAGCCGCGTCTCGGTCCCGGCGGCGTCGAACAAGCACAGCTGAACCCGGTCGGCGACCTCGGAGAACAGGGCAAAATTGGTGCCAGAGCCATCCCAGGTGGCGCCAAGCGGGTAGGCGGCGCCCGGCCAGATCTGCATTCGACTGACCTTACCTGCTGGTAACAGCGGACCGAACGAGGATGGCCGGTAGGTCGGCTCCGTCCGGCAGGCTGCCGAACGGCGTCCCCGGCCCGAACCCGTGCGAGCTGACACCGTGCTGGCTGACACCGTGCGAGCTGACACCGTGCTGGCTGACACCGAGCCTGCTGTCGCAGAACGCGTCGGCGACCGCCGCCGGTGCGTGCTGGACCAGCAGGGCCGCTTGCAGCGCGACGGTGAGCTGGCCGGCGAGCTGCCGAGCGTGTCGCTCCGCCGCCTGGCCGTCCGAAGCGGCCTCCTTCAGGCTCTGTCGCAGGCTCGCGGCGGCCGCCGCGACACGCGGGTCCCCGGCGGCCAGGTCAACCTCGGCGAGCAGCACGTCGGCCGAGTAAGGCGTGCGGGCTAGCGCGCGCAGGACATCCAGCGCCGTGACGTTGCCGGAGCCTTCCCAGATGGAGTTCAGCGGCGCGTCCCGCAGCAGGCGCGGCATGGGGGAGTAGTCCTCGACGTAGCCGTTACCGCCCAGGCACTCCAGCGCTTCTGCGGTGACCATCGGCGTGCGCTTGCAGATCCAGTACTTAGCCGCCGGCAGGGCCACCCGCAGCAGCGCTGCTTCGGCGCTGTCGCCGCGCGCCGCCCGGTCTGCTGCGCCCGCTAGCCGGAGCGCGAGTGTGGTCGCGGCTTCGGACTCAAGCGTGAGGTCGGCGATGACGCTGGTCATAGCCGGGTGGTCGACCAGCCGAGCGCCGAATGAGGTCCGCAGGCTCGCGTAGTTCGCCGCGAGCACGCAGGCCTGCCGGATCGCCGCCGAGCTGCCCAGCACGCAGTCGAGCCTGGTCGCGGTCACCATCTCGATGATCGTCGCGACCCCACGTCCTGGCTCGCCGACCAGCCAGGCGACCGCCTCGTCGTACTCGACCTCGCTGGAGGCATTGGAGGTGTTGCCGAGCTTGTCCTTGAGCCGCTGGATGTACATGGCATTGCGGCTGCCGTCGGGGAGAACCCGGGGGAGCAGGAAGCAGGACAGGCCCTCCGGGGCCTGGGCGAGCACAAGGAACAGGTCGCACATGGGAGCCGAGCAGAACCACTTGTGCCCGGTCAGCAGGTAGCTGCCGTCACCCGCGGGCACGGCGCGGGTGGTGTTGGCTCGCACGTCCGAGCCGCCTTGCTTCTCGGTCATCGCCATCCCCGCCAGCAGCCCAGCTTTGGTGGCGGGAGCGCGCAGGCCCGGATCGTAGGCCGGGGCGGTGAGCAGCGGCTCGTAGCTGGCCGCCAGGCCCGGCGCATGGCGCAGTGCGGGCACGCAGGCATAGGTCATGGAGATCGGGCAGCCGTGCCCGGCTTCGGCCTGTGTCCAGACCATGAACTTGGCCGCGCGGGCGACGTGCGCACCGGGCTGTGCATCGGCCCAGGGCGCAGCGTGCAGGCCATGACTGACCGCGGTGGTCATGAGGTGGTGCCAGGAGGGATGAAAGTCGACCTCGTCGACGCGGTAGCCGCGAGCATCGTAGGTGCGCAGGACCGGCTTGCTCACGTTCGCCAGCCTGGCGTGCTCCTGAGTCTGCGCAGAGCCGGCCAGCATGCCGAGCTCGTGCACCTCGGGCTCGGCCCAGCCGCCGCCCTCGCGGTGCAGCGCCGCCAGCAGCGCCGCGTCGTCGGCTACGTCGAACTCGGCTAGCGCCGGGACCTGATTGAAGACCTCGTGGGTCGCACGCGCCATTACGAGGTGTGGATGCCGCACTCGCTCTTGGCGGTGCCGGCCCAGCGGCCGCTGCGCGGGTCTGCTCCCTCGGCCACCCTGGACGTGCAGGTGCGGCAGCCGATCGACGGGTAGCCGTCGTAGACAAGCGGATTGATCAGGATGTTATTGGCGACGATGTAGTCGTCGACTTGCTGCTGTGTCCACTCGACGATCGGGTTGACCTTGATCATCTCGCGCCTGGCATCCCACTGGACGACCTTGGTGTCGCTGCGGGCCTCTGTCTCCTCCCGCCGCACCCCGGTGAACCACGCGTCGTAGGGGCCGAGCGCCTCCTCGAGCGGCACTACCTTGCGCAAGTAGCAGCACAGGTCCGGGTTCCGGCTGTACAGGCGCGGCCCGAGCTCGGCGTCCTGCTCGGCCACAGTGGTCGGCGGCGTCACGTTGACCACGTTCACGGGGTAGACGGCGGACACGGCGTCCCTGGTGCCCACGGTCTCCGGGAAGTGATAGCCCGTATCCAGGAACAGCACGTCAATCCCTGGCAGGTGCTTAGCGACAAGGTTGACCAGGACAGCGTCGGTCATTGACGAGGTAATGCAGATCCGGCGGCCGAATGTCCGCACAGCCCATGCGATCACCTCGTCGGCCGGGGCTCCCGCCAGTGCATCAGCCGCGTCCGCGGCTAGCCTCTCCATGTCGCTGGGCTCCTCCTCGCGGCGGTCCATTCGTCTGGCAGCTTAGCTGGCCCTCGTGCGGCACACGCGTAGCCGTAGAGATCGGCTATTCCAGTCCACAGTATGGCCAAACGTAAGCCAGTGCACGCTCTGTCGCGCAAGTCACAAGGATCATGGGCCGTCCCGAGCGTCACGATTCCTGCCTGCCGCGCCTAAGCGAAACCCTGCCAGCGTGCGCAACCATCGTCATGCCGCCGGTATTCCGGCGCCCGTAGTGGAAACCCGTGCCTAGCCCTGCCGGATCCAGCCGAGGCGGGTCTCGGGCTTGGGCGGCGGCTGATGCTGGCAGTCACACCAGGTGCCACCACGGCACTCCTCGTGCCGCTGAGCCCGGCATCCTGCGCAGACCATCGTCCTGATCGCGTCCTGTGTCGCAGTCAGCTGGCTCAGGCCGCGTTGGCGCGGCGCATGCGGCGGCGTCGCTCCGATGAGCG
>DATHQE010000610.1:0-2503 GCA_035483035.1 Streptosporangiaceae bacterium
ATTGCACTTGGACAAAAGCACGGACGGCCCGGCTGACTGAGGTCGCATTGCGCGGCGGAAACCCCGCACGCTGACAACAGCTCATGGGCCGTGAGAAAGTCTACTTCAGGTCCGGTAGCAACGCGAACCCAGCCCGCCAGCCGGTGATCGTGGGGTGTAACCAGGCGGAGGACCGAGATATTCCGCCGACACCAGGCCCGCCGTCCAGGCTCAGGCGCCCGGCCTGCCCGGCAGGTCCTCGTCGCCGCGCGGCAGCTGGGCGTGACCAGATCCGCCGCCGACGGCGCCGCGACCAGCGCCGCCCCGGACCGCCCTGGCCGTCGCCCAGGTTCCGGCCAGGATCGCGCCCAGCGGCGCGGCCACCCACACCGGCCAGGCGTAGCCGGGCGCGGTGGTCAGGCCCCAGATGACAAAGCAGACCAGGCTGACGGTGAACCAGACTCCCCAGGCCGCACGCCAGGCGGCGGACCCGCGCCGGGCAGAGTTCGGTCGCGACGGCTGGCGCTGCCGCGGCTGGCGTGTCAGCACTGCGTCGGGCAGCCGGTACAGGTCGATGGTCGGCAGGTCTTTCAGCAAGCCGTCGATCTCGCCCACCGTCTTGGCGGCGAAGGCCCGGTCCAGGCGGTCGCCGAACTCTTCCGCCGTCAGCCGGCCGGCCGCGTGATGCTCCCGCAGCAGTGAAGCCGCCCGGTCCCGGTCGGCGTCCGAGACCCGGACATCAGGGTTATATGCCATCGCCAGCCCCCTCCGCTGCGGCCACCCGGATGGCCCCGACCTGCTCAGGCGGCGCAGCCGTGTGCCCGGACCGCAGCGCGGCGAAGCCAGCCGCCCCGCCGTCCTCGGCTGTCAGCACGACCGGTCCGTCCTCGGTCACCGCGACGGTGTGCTCAAAGTGAGCGGCCCAGCTACCATCCTCGGTCACGACGGTCCAGTCATCGGCGAGCACGGCGGTCTGCGGGCTGCCGAGTACCAGCATGGGCTCGACGGCCAGGGCCATGCCCGGCAGAAGTACCGGGCCTCGACCCGGTCGGCCGTAGTTCGGGACAGGGGGGTCCATGTGCATGGCCGTACCGATGCCGTGCCCGGTGTACTCCCTGACGATCCCGTACTGGCCGGCTGCCCTTGCTGCCTGCTCGACCGCATGCGAGATGTCCGTCAGGCGGCGACCAGGCACCGCCTGAGCGAGCCCGTGCCAGAGCGCGAGCTCGCACGCCTGCACCAGGCCGACCAGTTCCGCCTCGCTGTAGGGGCCAGGCTGGCGGGCCTCGGCGGCCTGGCCCGTCGTCCCGACGCGCAGTGTGAGCGCCGAGTCGCCGTGCCAGCCCCTGGCGATGGCACCGCAGTCGATCGACAGCAGGTCGCCGTCGCGGAGCACCTGCTTCGCGCTCGGGATGCCGTGCACGATCTGCTCGTTGACCGAGGTGCAGATGGTGGCTGGGAAGCCGAAGTAGCCCTTGAAGGACGGCACGGCGCCGGCCGCCCGGATCTCGCGCTCGGCGATGGCGTCCAGCTCGGCTGTGCTGATGCCCGGCTCGACCGCGTCAGCGACCGCGCGCAGCGCCGCCGCCGTCACCAGCCCGGCCTCACGCATGATGGCCAGCTGGGCTGGGCTCTTGAGCTCGATCGGGTCATCCCGTCTCAGCCGCATAACGCCTCCCGTGCAATGACTTTCACGGTACCCCGCCAGGATGGCAAGTGGTTCAGGTGATGAACCGGCGCAAGGCGGCCATGGCGCGGGCGGTGATCTCCTCGACCGGGCCGGTCGCGTCGACGCCGAGCAGGATGCCGTCGTCGGCATAGAAGCTGATCAGCGGGCGCGTTTGCTCGGCGTACACATCGAGCCGGTGCCTGATCGTCTGCTCACGGTCGTCGTCGCGCTGGAATAGCTCGCCGCCGCAGTCGTCGCACAGGCCAGCCCTCGTCGGCGGTTCGAACAGCACGTGCCAGATCCGGCCGCAGACCCGGCAGGTACGGCGGCCAGACAGCCGCCGGACGACCTCGTCGTCGTCAACGACCAGTTCGAGGACGATGTCGAGCTTGCTATCCCAGTCCGCCAGCAGCTTCCGCAGCGTCTCGGCCTGCGGCACATTGCGCGGGAAGCCATCGAGCAGGAAGCCGTTCTGCGCGTCGTCTTCCTGCAGCCTGGCCACGACCATCGCAATGGTGACCTCGTCCGGAACGAGGTCACCGCGATCCATGTACGCCTTCGCCTGGCGACCAAGATCAGTTCCTGTGCTCACGTTGTACCGGAAGATGTCGCCTGTCGAGATCTTCGGGATCGACAGGTGTGAGGCTATGAACTGGGCCTGTGTCCCCTTGCCCGCACCGGGGGGCCCGACGAGGACGAGTCGCACTACCGCAGGAAGCCCTCGTAGTTACGCTGCTGGAGCTGGCTCTCGATCTGCTTGACGGTGTCGAGACCGACGCCCACGGCGATCAGGATGCTGGTACCGCCCAGCGGGAACTGGGCCGTGGCACCGAGCAAGCCGATGGCGACCACCGG
>DATHQE010000611.1:0-7774 GCA_035483035.1 Streptosporangiaceae bacterium
CGGGCGGGATGCCCGGCCCGTTGTCGGTGACGCTGAGGACCGCCACGCCAGGCCCTGGGCCGCCCGCGGGTGGCGCAGCTTGCTGCAAGGCCACCGTCACGACCGTGCCGGCCGGGGTATGCCTGGCCGCGTTGCTCAGCAGGTTGCCGACCACCTGATGCAGGCGCAGGTCGTCGCCGCGGACCGTGACCGGTTCCTCGGGCAGTTCCAGCTGCCACCGGTGGTCACTGGCGGCGACCCTGGCGTCGCTGGTCACGTCGATGACCAGCCGCGTCATATCGACGGGCTCGCTCGCCAGCGGCCGGCCGGCGTCGAGCCGGGCCAGCAGCAGTAGCTCGTCGACGAGCTCGCTCATCCGGGCGGACTCCGACTGCACCCGGCGGAGCGCGTGCTCGACCTCGGCGGGGAGCGGGCCGGGATGCCGCAGTGCCAGCTCGGCGTAGCCGCGGATGGCCGCTAGCGGGGTGCGGAGCTCATGGCTGGCGTCGGCAGCGAAGCTGCGCAGTCGTGACTCGCTCGCCTCGCGGCGGGCGAGCGCGGCTTCGACGTGGCCGAGCATCCGGTTGAAGGCGGCGCCGACCTGGCCAACCTCAGTAGCCGGGTTGGCGTCCGGGACGCGCTCCGGCAGGCTGACCTCGCCGCTGCTCAGCGGCAGCTGCGTCACCCTGGTCGCGGTGGCTGCCACCCGCCGCAGTGGCCGCAGTGAGATGCGCACCCAGCCCGTTCCGATGACTCCGGTCAGCAGCAGCGCGACGGAGAACACAGCGATCTCGGCGAGGGCGACGTCGCGCAGCGCGGTGGTCACCGAGCTCAGCGGCATGCCGGTGACGACTAGGCCGGCCGTCGTGCTGCGGGCGACGACCTGGTAATCGCCGTAGGCGGACAGTTCTACTGACCGCGGGCCGTAGAGGTGTCCGCTGCTCAGGCTAGTGCTGGTCAGGGTGCCACGGGGCAGGCTGGTGAGCAGCGCCGTATCGGCGGGGGAGAGGTGGCACACGTCGGAGTTCGCGAGGTTCGCGGCCAGCAAGGTACCGCCTGAGCTGAACAGGGCATTGATGGTGCTCGCGCTCTGCTGCTGAGCACATGGTCCGGGTCCCGGGCTGTGCGGCGGCTGGTCGCCGTCCTGGTCGCCGTCCTGCGACCCCGGCGGCGGCCCATGCAGGCAGTCCACGTACCGCTGGTTGGCCAGCGCAAGCTGTGAATTGAGGCCGCTGATGAGAACCGTGCGCAGATGCGCATAGGTGACGACGCCAACGGTGGCGCAGGCGAGCGCAAGCAGCCCCAGCAGGCCAGCGATCAGCCGGCCGCGCAGGGTCCTCGCGGCCAGCCACTGGCGGGATCGCGCTGCCCGGCTGACCGGAGCGGGCGCTGTCATGCTCAGGCCGGCGGCTTCAGCACGTAGCCGACGCCGCGCACCGTGTGGATCAGGGGCGCCCGCCCTGAGTCGATCTTCTTGCGCAAGTAGCTGATGTACAGCTCGACGACGTGGGCCTGGCCGCCGAAATCGTAGTTCCACACCCGGTCCAGGATCTGCGCCTTGGACAGCACCCGCCTTGGGTTGCGCATCATGAACCGCAGCAGCTCGAACTCCGTCGCGGTGAGCTCGATCGGCTCCCCGTCGCGGCGCACCTCGCGCGCATCCTCGTCCATAGTCAGGTCGGCCACGGTCAGCTCGGTGCCGGAGCTTGCGCGCGCCATCCCGGCCCGGCGCAGCAGCCCGCGCAGCCGGGCGATGACCTCCTCCAGGCTGAATGGCTTCGTGACGTAGTCATCGCCGCCGGCGGTGATCCCGCTGACCCGGTCCTGCACCGAATCTCGCGCCGTCAGGAACACCACGCAGACATGCGGCAGGATCGCCCGTACACGGCGAAGTACCTCAATACCGTCGAAATCTGGCAGCATGATGTCGAGCAGGATCGCGTCGGGCTGGAACTCACGGGCGGCACGGACCGCAGCGCTGCCGTCCTCGGCCGTGCGTATTTCCCAGCCCTCGTAACGGAGGACACTGGCCAGCAGCTCGGCCAGGCTTGGCTCGTCGTCGACGACGAGCACCCGGACCGGGCTGCCGTCCGGTCGCTGGATGCCACCCTCGGTGGGCGCCGCCGCGGCCTCGCTGGCGATCGGCTCCATGGCTGTCATCATGCTCTCAGCTTGCGGGCAGCGTCTCCGCCGGGGATCTGAGCTGGCTCTGAATCTCCTCTGGATGGACAGGTCACGGCCAGTCAGCCCGCGCCTGTGAGCCGGAGGGCGAGTGCGGGGCAGTCGGTCACCGCTCGCCTGGCGGCTCGCGCCAGCCGGGCCGGCACCGCGGCGTCCGCAATCAGCGGATAACCCCACTCGTCCAGTGCGATGAACTCAGGCAGCAGCTCCGCGCACAGGCCGTGGCCGCTGCAGGCGGCGCGATTGACACGTAGCCGCACGCTCCGATCCGGCATGATCATCTCCAGTCTGACTCGGCCAGCGCCGGCGCGGTGACGGGCAGGAACAGGTCGGAGCGCGTCGCCGTGCACCGGCCCCTGGCATGCACAGCGATCTCCGCTCCGAAGACCGACAGCGCGCTCGCGACGAACCGCACCGTCCCGTCCGGGTGGTGGCACGCACCTCGCCCGGTCACCAGGCCAGCCCAGCGCTGCAGGTTCGCCAGGGCCCGGCCGGCCGGGCGCGGCTGCGCGAGCTCGGCGAGCGCGGCGGCGATGGCCGGCAGCCCGTTGAAGCACGGGCCGCACTGGCCAGCCGATTCCAGCGCAAGGGAACGGGCAACGCTGGCGGTCTCCGCCAGCCCGCAGTGCGCGGCCGGAAGCGCGACGAGGACGCCGGCTCCAGCGATCGCGCCAGCCGGACGCAGTTCTGCATTGCACAGGGCGACCCGGCGCGCGTCAGTCAGGGTCAGCCAGCCGCCGTGGTAACCGCCAGACAGCACGGCCTGCACCTCGTCGCCGAGCCGCAGCAGCCAGCTCAGCGGCGTGCCAAGCGCGGCCTCGGCCACGCGCACCTGTCCGTCGGACTCGCGAATGGTGCACAGCATCGAGCCGGGCTCAGTCCGGGTGCCGACGCTGCGGAACCAGGCTGCGCCGTGCCGGGCAATCAGCGCCAGATGCGCCAGCGTCTCGACGTTCTGCACCAGGGTCGGCCGGCCGCCGATACCGCGCTGGAAGGGACGGTGCTGTTTGTCGGCGGGCCTGGCGGGACCTCCGTTGATCAGCGATACCAGCGCGGTCTCCTCGCCTGCGAGGAACCGCGGCGGTGCCTCGATGAGCTGCACGGTCGCACGGTCTGTCCCGGCCGCCGCCCGCTGGGCCATCGCCGCGTGGAGATGGCTGGGCAGGTCTGGCCCGCCACGGGCGTCGCGGCCCGCGTGCATGTACAGGTACGCCGTGCGGGCACCGACGGCCTCGGCCGCTAGCTGAAGGCCATCGAGGACAAGATGCGGAGCGAACCAGAGCAGCGCGGCGTCCTTGCTGCTGACGGGCTCGCCCTCGGCGCCGTTGGCGACCACTACCGGGCTGCCGCCCGCGCTGGCGACCGCGGATAGCTTTCTGGCCACCGGGAACGCAGCGCCACCGCGGCCGGTCAGGCCGGCTGCGTCGACCTGCCCGATCAGCGCGGAGCCGCGGATCCCTGCCCGGCCGTGGCGGCGCGAGTGCGCGACCAGGTCAAGGCCTGGTTCCAGGACGCCCTGGGCATGCGCCCTCGATGGCAGCAGTCGTGGCAGGCCCGGCTCGCCCGGCACCGCCGGGTGGCCGATTTCGGCCCTGTTCGTCGCGGTCATGGCCGTCCTCATCGGGCACCTGCCTGGGTCAGCGGACGGCCGCCAGCGGCGCTAGCCTCTCCGGGCGCCAGGTGGCCGGGCAGCCGCGCCGACGCTTCCGCGCTGGCCAGCGCGCGAGCGGCCCGGTCGGCCCGGCCGGGCGCGATCGCCGCGCTGGCGACCCGCCAGCCGGTAGCGCCGACCACTGCCGCCGTGCACAGGACGGTCAGCGCGAGGAGACCGCCGCTGCGCAGGTCGCCGCTCGACCCGATGCTGTGCAGGAGCGCCACCGGCCAGCTGGCGTAGGCGAGCCAGTGGACCGCGCGCCAGCTACGGCGGCCGATCCTGGCCCTGGCCAGGCTGGTGACAATCAGCGCGACGATGATGTCGAGCGATACCGCGCCGAGGCCGATCCACACTGCCTTGTAGGCGGAGGTGAACGGGATAATGGCGGCGGCGATGCCGATGCTGACGTAGGGATCGGCGATCGCGGTGATCACGTGCACCGCGGTGAAGGCGACCGCGAGCAGCGACATGCTCCGGTGCAGGCTCGTTGTCGCGAACCTCGGCAGGCCCGGCAGCTGGCCGTGGCGGCTGACGAGGATGCCGAGCACCACGACGACGGTCAGCAGCACCAGGGCTACCACGCCAGTAGCCCGGCTGGCATACCAGAGCGCGGTGCTGGAGGTGATCCCCACTGCGTGCCTCCTCGAGAGTGCGGGCGGCCTGGGGCCGCTCGGTCTGTCTCATGCAGGATGGGCGGCCGACTGGGGCAGGGGATCTGCGCAGCCTCTGTGCTAGCTCTGAAAGCGGTGCCAGCTCTCAACCTCGCCGCCGCGATGGCATGGCTGTGACAGCCACGACGCTGTATGCGCAGCAAAGCCGCAACCATGCCATTCGCTGGGCGAAGGGGCCCTACAGCTGCGGCGTCAGGCCGGCGACGAAGTCGCGCAGCAGCCGGGCCAGGTCCTCGGCGCTGGACTCGCGCACCGTCTTGTCCATCTCGAGCGCGTCAGCACCGACGACGATTCGGGCCGGGGGATCACTGGCCAGCATGCAATCCTGGATCGCCTGGGCAACCTCGTCGGGGTCACCCGCCTCGGTCAGCCCGAGTGCATTCTGGTCCCGCACGGTGGCCAGCATCGGCGCATAGCTCGAGTCGCCGGCGATCGGGAACGAGTCCAGCCCCTGCGCCATTGCCGTCCGGAACAAGCCAGGCGCCACCACCGTCACGAAGATCCCGAACCCGTATACCTCGGCGCCCAGCACGGTGCTGGCGCTGGCCAGCGCGGCCTTAGAAGCGGAGTACCAGCCACCGAACGGGGCCGGGAACGTGTCGTTTTCCGATGTGACGTTGATAATCCGTCCGCCGCCCTGGGCTCGCATGACGTGCAGCGCGGCACTGGCGAGCCGCATCGGGCCGAACAGGTTGACCTCGAAGATACGGTGCGCTTCGACGTCGCCCGCTTCTTCCAGTGGCGCGAGGCTTACGGTGCCGGCGTTGTTGACCAGCACGTCCAGGCGACCGGCCGCGGCGACGACAGAGCGGACGACAGCAGCCGCGGCCGTCGGGTCGGCGACATCGACGGCCAGCGGCGTCACGCCGTCGGGGAGCCGGGTCCTGGACGGATCACGTGACCCGCTGAACACCTGATGACCGGCCGCGCGCAGCCGCCGGACCGTAGCCAGGCCGATACCGCTGCTCCCGCCAGTGACCAGGACAACCGCCATGGCCGCGACGGTATCAATCGCTCGGGACAGGCGTCCGAGTAGCGGCCTTGCAAGCTCACCTCGCACCCCGAATACTCGGTTTGTGCATGCCCGCAAGCGCAAGGAAGTTCTTGAGCACGCGGCTGCCGCCATGGCACGCGACATCGCCGAGCTTGAGCGCGACCTGGCGGAGCATGAGCGAGATCGCGGCCCAGATGACCCGGCGACGATGGCCGTCCGCGACAGGCTCGCGGACCTTTACTTCAAGAGCTCCCGTGCCGAAACCATCACGCTGCTGGAGCGCAACCTTGCCGCAGCGGAGCGCGTCCTCGGGCCGGACCATCCGGACACCATCAGGTACCGGAGCCACCTCAACGCGGCGTACTCGGAGGCAGGGCGCGCGGCCGACGATGCCCTCGCTGCGTCGGAGCGGGTCGTGGCCGACTCTGAACGGGTGCTTGGCCCAGACCACCTGGACACCGTCAAGCGTCGGACTGACCTCGCCATAAAGCAGGCGCTCACCCGCCCGAACGAGGAGGGCAGCGCCATGCTCGAGCGAGCCATCGAGAACCAGGAACGGGTGTTCGGCCCGGCAGACAAGAACACACTCACAGCCCGTGCCGCTCTGGGCTCGGTGTACCGCGAGACCGGACGTGTCGCCGACTCGATCGACCTGCTCGAGCAGGTCTTCGCCGATTGCGAACGGGAACTCCAACGCGGCGACTGGCTGACGAACACGGTGGGCGTCGACTTGATGCACTCCTACTCTGTGGCCGGGCGCGGACGCGAAGCTAAAGCAATCAGCAGGCGCCTCAAGGCCACCCACCGTGACTACATCGCGACGCGATGGGCCGAACAGCGGTCGGCTCACGAGCACCCGCGCTAGCGGCTGCGGCCGTCAGCCGCGGTGCTGGAGCTGGCTGAACGGGACGTCCCGGTCGACCCTGATCTCGCCGGGCAGGCCGAGCACCTTCTCGGCCAGGATGTTCTTCTGGATTTCGTCGGTGCCGCCGGCGATCGACTGGCCTGGTACTGACATCAGCACCTCCGCAATCACGCCGCCGAGCGCAGAGTCCGGTCCGGTCAGCATCCCCTTCGCACCCGCGATCATCGCGTGCACCCGGGCGGACTCGCGCGCGATTGTGCTGGCCGCCAGCTTGCCGATGGAACCTTCGGCACCGGGCCGGGCTCCCAGCGCACGGGCGGCTCGCGCGCGCTCGGCCGTCCAGACGCTGACGCGCTGCAGCGTCAGCAACCGCGCGATCGCCTGCCGGATGACCGGATCGTCGGCGACGCCCGCAGCGCGCGCATGCTCGATGACCAGGTCCGGTCGGCCTGCCCGCTGCGGATACCAGGAGTACGTGGCGAAGTGATCGTCGGCCTCGGCCCGCGCCTCGTCGAGCGCCCGGCCGGGCGCGGGGGAGTACGCGGGCCGCCGCAGAGCGGAGAACCGGCGCTCATAGGCGAGCGTCGTGAGCGCGGCCGTCCAGCCCTGGCCGACGGCGCCGATGACGTTGTCCTTCGGGACGCGGGCGCCAGTAAGGAAGACCTCGTTAAACGAGGCGTGGAAGTTCATCTGGCGCAGCTGCCGGACCTCGACGCCCGGTTGCTTCATCGGCAGCACGAAGTACGTGATGCCCTGATGCTTAGGCACGTCCCGGTTGGTACGGGCCAGCAGCATGCCGAGGTCGGCGTGATGTGCGCTGGTGTTCCAGACCTTCTGGCCGTTGATCACCCAGCTGTCGCCGTCCAGGACGGCGGAGGTGGCCAGGCCAGCCAGGTCCGACCCTGCGCCCGGCTCGCTGAACAGCTGGCACCACGTCTGCTCGCCGGTCAGCGTGGGCCGCAGCAGCCGCTCGCGGAGATCGTCACTGCCGTGCGCCAGGATCGTCGGCGCGGCGAGCCAGGTGCCGCTGCCGACGGGGATCCCGACCGCACCGAGCCTCAGCAGCTCGCTGCCGACCAGATCGTCGGCCCAGGCCGGCAGCCCGCGGCCATGCCAGCGCCGTGGCCAGCTAGGGACTGCCCAGCCTGATGCCAGCAGCAGTTCGCGCCAGGCCCGCAGCGGCATCGCCGGATCCCAGTGCTGCGCCACCCACTCGGCCAGCTCGGCACTCACCTGCTCGGCGCTCGTCTGCTCGGGTGCTACGCCGGCGCCAGCATGATCGGTCATGCTCGTCCTTCCGCGCCCGTGATGTCGTCGAGGAACCCGCGCAATTCGGCGTCGAAGAGCTCAGGTTTCTCCACGTTCGGCGCGTGCCCTGCGCCGGGAATCACGACCTTCCGCGCCTGCGGGATCTTGGCCGTCATGTAGTC
>DATHQE010000612.1:0-36390 GCA_035483035.1 Streptosporangiaceae bacterium
GGCGCATGTCCGCAGATCGGGAATCGCCGCTGTCACTCGCCGAATGGCTGGTGCTGTGCCTGGTCTGCGAGCACCCGACGCACGGGTTCGCGCTTGCCGCGATGCTGAGTCCTGAGGGCGAGATGGGGCGGGTCTGGCGGGTGCCAAAGCCGGTGGTCTACCGGGCGCTGCAACGGCTGGAGCAGCTCGGCCTGGTGCGGACCATCGAGCAGCAGCCGTCGAGCCACGGTCCGGTCCGCTCGCTGATCGACGCGACGCCGGCCGGACGAGACCTGGCCGGGCCGTGGCTCACGAGGCCCGCGAGCCATAACCGGGACGTGCGCTCGGAGCTGCTGATGAAGCTCGCCCTGCTCGCCCGAAGGGACGCAGATGCGCAGCCGCTGCTCGACGCGCAGCGAGAGCAGCTGATCCCTGTCGCGCGCGCACTGCAGGACCGGCTGGACGCGGCGACGGGCTTCGACCGGACCATGATCTTGTGGCGGTGCGAGACGATTGCGGCCACTCTCCGGTTCCTCGACGCGCTAGGTGCAGCGGCCCTTGTGCCGCGCGCACAACTGTAGTCTCATGGTGACTACTGGCCTTGATCTGCATCTCCGGGCTGAGTAGCCGCGCGGAGCTGCGCAGGCCGCCACGGGCGGTGGCCACCGCCGTCCCCGCACGCAAGGAGATGATTTCTCATGACGGTGACCCTCGACCGCAACGTTGAGGCCTTCATCGGCGCGCCGCGTCAGCTGTTAATTGATGGGCAGTGGGTCGCCGCTGCCTCAGGCAGGACATTCGAGACGCCCAATCCCGCCACCGGCGAGACGCTCGCGCACATCGCCGAAGGCGACGCCGAGGACATCAACAGGGCCGTCCGCGCTGCCCGCGCCGCGTTCGATGACGGTCCATGGAGCCGGATGTCGCCGTCGGAGCGCGGGCGCCTTATCTGGCGGATCGGGGACCTCATTCTCGAGCATGTGGACGAGCTCGCCCAGCTGGAGTCGCTGGACAACGGCAAGCCGTTCGTGGTCGCGCAGGCCGCCGACGTGCCGCTCGCCGCCGACCTGTTCCACTACATGGCTGGCTGGGCCACGAAGATCGAAGGCAACACCATCAACATCTCGGTGCCGTACATGCCGGGCGCGAACTTCCACTCCTACACCCTGCGCGAGCCTGTCGGCGTGGTCGGTCAGATCATCCCCTGGAACTTCCCGTTGCTCATGGCCGCGTGGAAACTCGGCCCGGCGCTCGCTACCGGCTGCACCGTCGTGCTCAAGCCCGCGGAGCAGACGCCGCTCACGGCGCTGCGGCTGGCCGAGCTGATCGCTGAGGCCGGAGTGCCCGACGGGGTCGTGAACGTGGTGCCGGGATTCGGCGAGACCGCGGGCGCGGCGCTGGCGTCCCATCCGGATGTTGACAAGGTCGCGTTCACCGGCTCCACCGAGGTGGGCAAGCTCATCGTGGCCGCCGCCGGGGCCACCAACCTGAAGAAGCTGACGCTCGAGCTCGGCGGCAAGAGCCCGAACATCGTGTTCGAGGACGCGGAGGACGGCGCCATCGAGGGCGCCGCGAACGCCATTTTCTTCAACCACGGCCAGTGCTGCGTGGCTGGCTCACGGCTGTTCGTGCACCAGAGCAGGTACGACGAAGTCGTCGACGGCGTGGCGGAGATCGCCAAATCCATCAAGCTAGGCCCCGGCATGGACCCCGGTACCCAGATGGGCCCGCTGGTCTCAGACGAGCAGTTCCGCCGGGTCACCGGCTTCCTGGAGTCCGGCAAGTCCGACGGCGCCACCACGCTGGCCGGCGGCGGCCGCCACGGCGACCGCGGCTACTTCATCGAGCCCACCGTGCTCACGAACACCCGCCCGGACATGAAGGTCGTCCGCGAGGAAATCTTCGGCCCGGTCGTGGTCGCCGCGCCCTTCAGCAGCCTCGACGAGATCGCCGCCGTCGCCAACGACAGCGACTACGGACTCGGCGCTGGCATCTGGACCCGCGACATCTCCAAGGCACACGCGCTCGCCAAGAAGCTCCGCGCGGGCACGGTGTGGATCAACTGCTACAACGTTTTCGACGCGGCGCTGCCGTTCGGCGGATACAAGCAGTCCGGCTGGGGCCGCGAGATGGGCCACGAGGTGCTGAACAACTACACCGAGGTCAAGGCGGTCACTACCCTGCTGTGACCTTGGCCGGGCGGGCGGCCCGGTGACAGCATGGCGACATGGAGCTGACAGCTGCCCTGCCGGTGATCGGCGTGGTCCGTACCAGCCATCACGAGCTGGAGACCACGCCGATCCAGGCACGCCTCAACCGCGCCGAGCATGGCACCATCGAGATCGCCGAACGGTATCGGGACGGTCTCGACGGGCTCGCCGGCTTCGATTACGCCTGGCTGCTCACGTGGCTCGACCGCCCGCGCGACCCCGGCGGCGAGGCGCCACTGCGGCAAGTCCCGTTCCTGTTGCGCCCGCAGCAGCGCAGCATGGGCATCTTCGCTACCCGCGGTCCGCGGCGCATCAACCCGGTCGGGCTCAGTCTTGTCCAGCTGCTGGAGGTGACGGGGCGGACCGTCGTGTTCGCCGGCGTCGACCTCCTGGACGGGACACCCGTCATCGACCTCAAGCCGTACGTTACGCGGTTCGACCGGCCACCTGGCAGTCCGCGATGCGGCTGGTTCGACGAGGTCACGATCGCTGACGGCACCACGCCCGGACAGCTAGCCCCGCCGTGATCCGTCAGCCCCGCAGTGATCGGTGTTCGCGGCGCCCGCGTCACGACCCGTCGCTGCCGGGAGTTTCTCACCTGCCCGGCCCGGGCAAAACAGGTACGCGATGGCTGAGACAACCCGCGGCGGGCCGATCGTCATTATCGGCGGCGGCATGGCAGGCGGCAACGCCGCCGTGACCTTGCGGCAGGAAGGCTACTCCGGTCAGCTCACGCTCGTCAGCACCGAACCCGGCGTCCCGTTTGGCCGCCCTCCGCTGTCCAAGACGTACCTGCGGTCGGAGGAGGAGCTCGACGGGTGGTACGTCAGGCCGGCCGCCTGGTATGAGGAGCACGAGGTCGAGCGCCCCAGCCAGGCCACCGTTGCCAGCGTGGACACCACGCAGCGGACGGTGCTGCTGAGCTCGGGTCAGGAGCTCGGCTATCAGCGCCTGCTGATCGCCACCGGAGGGCAGCCCCGTCGGTTCACAGTCCCGTCCGCGGACTTGCCCGGCGTCCACTACCTGCGCACGGTGGCCGACTGCGACGCGATCAAGCGCGCCGCCCAGCCGGGACGCCGCGCGGTCGTCGTCGGCATGAGCTTCATCGGTTGCGAAGTGGCGGCCTCCCTGACCCAGCTCGGCGTGCAGGTGACGACCGTCTTTCCGGAGCAGGTCCCGCTGGAGCGGGTCCTCGGCGCCGAGGTCGGCGCGGTCATCGGCGCCTTCCACCGCGCGAACGGCGTCGAGCTGCTGCCTGGCGAGCGGATCGCCGCGTTCGAGGGGGCAGGCGCGGTGCAAGCAGCTGTCACCGCGAGCGGCACGCGGATACCGTGCGACCTCGTCGTCGCGGGCATCGGGATCGATCCGGTCGTGCCCGTCCTGGGCGGCGCCGGAGCCGCGCAGGACAACGGCCTGCTCACCGACGAGCGCTGCCGGACGACAGCGCCTGACGTGTACGCCGCCGGTGACGTGGCGAATCACCTGCACCCGCTCTTTGGCCGAGTGCGAGTGGAGCACTACAACAACGCCGAGAAGATGGGTCGCGCGGCGGCGATGTCGATGCTTGGCTCGACTGATCCCTATGACTACCTGTACACGTTCTGGTCCGATCAGTATGACCACAAGCTCGAGTACGCCGGCTTCGCCGCGACCTGGGATGAGTTCGTCGTTCGCGGCAGCCTGGACGAGGGCAAGCTGATCGGCTTCTACCTGACGGCCGGCGTTGTCAAGGCGGCTGTCGGCCTGGACCGGGGCGGCGACCCCGAGCTTGACCATGACGGCGAGATGGCGGCCGCAGCCCGCCTGGTCGCCACCCGGGCGCACCCGGCCCCGAGACAGCTGGCCGACGATCAGGCAGACCTGTGGTCGCTCGCCGGCGGGGCCTGACTGAAGGCTTACTCGGGCGGGAGATTCGAGAACAGCGGGATGTTCGCCCCGCTGGCCGGGGTTAGCGGGCTATCCAGCAGCGCGACGATGAGGTCCGCGACATCGCCCGGGGTCAGTCCAGGACGAAGGTCAGGGTTAGCCCGGCGCAGCATCTCGGTGTCTACGGCGCCTGGACTTACGCAGATGGCGCTGATGCCGTGCGGCTTGCCCTCAACCGCGACCATCTCCGTGAGCCCGATGACGCCGTACTTGGAGACGTTGTACGCGGCGAGTCCGGGAAACTTCTCCGTTCCGTAGACGCCGGAGAGCGAGCCAAGGGTCACGATCCGGCCCTCGCCAGCCTGGCGCATGGGGGTGAACGCAGCGCGACAGCACAAGTAGGAGCCGGTCAGGTTGACCCGCAGCGTCTCCGCCCAGATCTCCGGAGTGGTTTGGTCGAAGGGCACCGCGGTGAGCACGGCGGCCGCGCACACCAGGGCGGCGACGGTGCCCGCTTCCGCGGCGGCAGCGAACAGCCGCGCGACATCACCGGGGCTGCCAACGTCCGCTGGCACCGGCGTCGCGTCCCCGCCCGCGTGCTGGATGCGCTCGGCGACAGCGCCCAGTGCATCGCGATCGCGGGCCGCCATCACCACGCGCGCGCCGGCGGCAGCTACGGCCTGGGCGGTGGCGGCTCCGATGCCACGGCTGGCGCCGGTGACCACCACTACCCGTCCGGCGAGCCAGTGCCGGCGGTCATCCCCCGACCGCAATCCCCGTGCCTGGGCTGCAAACCCGCCCGTAGAGCTGCTCATGAGCGTCCAGACTCCGTTCCAGGTCGAGATGACGTTCGGCGTGCTCGCGGCACGCCGGGCGGGAGAGGCTGGCTACCCGGCCGATGCCGTCCGCGGCGGCGCGCATGTCGCCGGGCGCGATCAGGAAGCCAGTGACACCGTCCGCGATCACCTCGGCAAGCCCGCCGCGACGGAAGGCGACCACGGGAGTCCCGCAGGCCTGAGCCTCGGCGGCGGCCATGCCGAAGGGCTCGTCCCATTGTGACGGGGCCAGCACCACCGCGGCGCGCGCCATCGCGGTCCACAGCGACGACCTGGCCACGCCCGGATGAACGCGGACGCCGGGCAGGCTGCGCCGCGGGTCAATCTGTTCTCGATCGTAGCCAGCGTCATAGGCGTCGCCGTAGACATCGATGTCGAGACCGGCCAGCCGGGCGATGTCGATCGCCTCGGCGGCGCCCTTCTCGGGACTCAGCCTGCCCGCGAAGATAGCGCCGCTGCCCGCCGCAGGCGACCACGGTATGACCACTGTCGGCACATAAGGCGGCAGCACCGCGTCGACCTGGACGACTGAGTGCCACATCCGTGCCTGGAATGCGGACACGACCGCGACTGCGGGCGGGCGCGGGCTCGCCGCCGTGTCGCGGAGGGCGGCCGCGACTACTTGCTCGGGCGGCAGGTGCAGCGTGTGAACGACAGGCACCGGCAGCGAGCCGGCCAGGCTGATGGCCGGGGCGTCGAAGGCGTGATTATGGACGACGTCGTACCGGGTCTGCCGCAGGATCGAGTAGACGCGGGCAAACGCCAGCGCGGCGGCGTCCTGCTCACGCGGTGCTGGGCCGCCCGCGCGGTACAGCGTGGCCGCCAGCGACTTGTAATCGACACCGGTGTTGATCACCGTGACTCCCGGTATCTCCGATCCCGACGCCGCGTAGACGTGGACTACGTGACCCCGGCCGGTCAGGCCACGGGAAAGATCAGCGACAAAGGCCTGCGAGCCGCCGCCCTGCGGTTCCCGGATCGCCGACACCAGCGGGGCCACGAGCGCGATCTTCACGCCGCGATGACCTTGAACGCCAGGTCGCGCGGCGGGTTGTAACCCAGCACGTCATAGGGCACTCGCGGGCTGCCCCGGCGGCGGACCTCGCGGATCGCGTCCGGGAAGAAGATCTCTGCCAGCTCGATCGCCTCGCGATGGCTTGCGAAGCCGAGCGACATCGGCCCCGCGAAGCTCACGTAGTGGTAGCCATGGGCGGCGAGCCAGTCGATGTGGTTCGGCCACACGATGACAGCGCAGCCGCCCGGCCGGCAGACGCGTTCTACCTCGGCCAGGCCGGTGTCGCCGCCATGGACTGCGGTGGGCGTCAGTACCGAGCACGCGATGACCAGGTCGGCGGAGCCGCTGGCGACAGGGAGGTGATCGAAGTAGCCGTGGGCGACCCTGACCCGGTTGGCGCAGCCGGCCGCAGCGAGCTTGCGCCGGAGAATGTCGCGGAACGCCGCCACCGGCTCGATCGCGACGATCTCCCGCCCGCGTTGGAGCAGGTCAAGTGTCAGGCGTCCGGTACCTGCCCCGACTTCGACGATCCTGTCCACGCTCGCGGGCAGCCAGCGCAGGATGCCTGGATGCAGGTTCTCCGCCGTGGCCAGCCGGTCATAGAGATGAGGTTCCAGCCGGTACAGCAGTTCCCACGCCAGGACGGGGTCGGATTGCGGGTCCCCACCAGCGGGAACGAGGCGGCTTGCCTCCTCGCTAGTGAGCACGGCGAGGTCGGCGACTGTGTAACGGCTGCGCAATTCGCGTCCGCCGCGGTCCGCACGCTCAGCCGTGATCGCCCACCTCGGCCCAGTTCTTGTCGGTCTCTGACACACGCACTGACCGCAGCAAGCCTCCTGGCAGCTCGGGTTGGAGTCGTTCCCAGAAAGCCAGGGCAAGGTTCTCCGCGGTCGGCACGCGCCCCGCCAGCCACGGCACATCGGTATTCAGGTTGCGGTGATCCACATCGTTGATGATCAGCCGGCAGACGACGTCGGACAGCTCCTTCAAGTCCCAGACATAACCGCTGGCGTCATCGATCTTGCCGGCCACGACGACCTCCAGCACATAGTTGTGCCCATGCAGATTGACGCATTTCCCGAACAGGCGCCGGTTCTCCTCATCGGAGAGACCAGGATCGCGTAGCTGGTGGGCGGCGTTGAACGACTCGCGGCGGCTCACCAGAACGGTCGGCGGACTGGTCATGACCAGCCGTCCGCAGTGACGCCCATCCAGCTAGCACGAAGTTCAGCCATGGCAGCCCCAACCGATATGCATCGCTTCTCCCCCTGGACAGAAGCTTACGACTGGACGGCGGCTCAGCGTGGGCTGGATCCGGGCCGGCCACGACGCCGCAGTCTGCGAGTGGCCACGGGCACCACCACGAGGGCCGCGACGACGACGCTGAGGGCGATGAGCCGGGTGCTGCTGTAGCGGACCGGGACCAGGCTGTACCGGCTCGTGGCTACCGTGCCAGCTGAGCGCAAGGCCAGGCCGAAGCTGATCGCGCTCACTCCGGACGGGACCGCGGGCGGGGCCCACGTGGCCTGGGTCCAGCCCGGTGATGCAGTCATCGGCGGGCTGCTGACCCAGAACCGCCACGTGCCGACCGCCGTCCGGTAGTAGACGTTGAACACCACAGGCTGGCTCGACTTGTACCAGGCGCCGAGCGTGTAGCTGCGTCCCGGCGACACCGCCGGCGCGCACTCGCCCAGGTCCAGAGCGGGCAGGAGCTGCGCTGTGCCAGATGTCCGTTGCGTCATGGAGACAAGCTCGGCGCCGGTCCCGGCGGGGCCGCCGCGGCCGAGATAACGGAAGGTTGCCTGGTTCGTGCCATACCTAGCGGTCTGGAAGCAGGCGGGAATGCCGCCCGCGGTGACCAGGGACAGCCCGGAGTTGGCGACTCCAGGCGGCCTGATCCGCGGCGGGCGCGGACCAGCCACCACTGGCCGCACTCGTCCCCCGACCACCTGGCGAACGGTACGCACGCTCACTCCGTGGGCGGCCTGCCCCGACAGCCAGCCGAGCACGCTGCTCAGTTCCGGGCCGGTGACGCCGAGCGCGCAGGCCTGCGCGCAGACGTCGTGGATGGTGAAGATGATCCAGCCGCCCCCGTGGTTCTGCGCGCCGGCGACGATCTGCTCGAAGGTCGCCGGAGTCCAGCTGGTACCGACCGACGACACCTCGATGGGGGCGCGCAGCAAGTACGGGTTGCGGGGCGGGATGGTCTCAGCCCAGGGGCAGCGCGGGCAGAGACCTGCTCCGCGCAGCTGCCCCGTGCCCAGCCCGGAGTTATAGCCGCAGCGCTGCGCGAGAGTCTCAAGAGTGCGGGTAGCCTCGGCAAACGGGTAGGCAAAATCGGTGACGCGGAACCCCCAGTGCGTCAGGTTGACCCGATCGTCACAGATTTCCCGCTGGGCCTCGGCCGCGGGAAAACCGGTGAGCGAGAGGTGCCCCACGGACAGGCCGCCGATCTCGTTGCCGTCCGCGGCGATCCGGCGGATCTCGGCCAGCGTGAGGTACGGCGACCGCGCGCAGCCCGGCTCCGTCGCGGTCTCGCACACGTAGCCAGAGGGCACGTAGAAGGTGGCGTGCATCTTGTAACGCTCGAAGATCGGCAGCGCACCCATCTGGTCAGCGAGGCCGCCGCCCCAGGTGAAGGTGACGACGGTCCTGGCGGCCGGAGGCGCCCCGCCCGCTGCCGCCCGCGCGGTGGCAGGTGCCACGCCCAGGGCGAGCACTGCAGCCGCTAGTACCGGGAGCGCCGCGAACCATGCAGCTCGACGGGACATTCAGGTGCTATTCCGATCCGGTGACAGTCAGGCGCGCTTCGCGCAGTTGCAGCCAGGCCGCAACCCTGCTGTCTCTATCTCCGCCGCGATGTCTGGTCACGGACAGGGCGAGGTCAACCTTAGGTAATGATGCTCAGCTCCCGGCGATCTGACCGCCGTCGATGTGCAGGATCTCGCCAGTGATGAACGGGGCCGACTCCAGGAACAAGATGCCGTCGACGATGTCGCTGACCTGCCCCACCCGCCGCATCGGCGCAAGCTTGGCGGCCGCGGCGTAACTGTCCGGCGAATGCATCGGCGTCCGGATGACACCGGGCGCAACGGCGTTAACGCGGATGCCGCGCGTGGCGTACTCAACCGCGAGTGATCGAGTGGCCGCAGCGACGCCGCCCTTGGTGAGAGACGTCAGGACCGATGGCTCGGTGGAGTGGGCGTGGTCGACGATAGTCGTGGTGATGTTGACGACATGGCCGGCGCCTGCCGTCAGCATTTCCGCAATCGCGCGCTGGGTCAGCCGGAAGAAGCCAGTGAGGTTGACGCCGACGACCAGGGCATAATCCTCCGCGGTGTAGTCGGTGAATGGCTTGGAGATGAATGCGCCCGCATTGTTGATGAGTGTGTCCACGCGCCCGAAGCGGGCCAGCGCCTCGTTGACGATCCGGTCGGCGGCGGCCGGGTCGGCGATGTCGCCGGCCACGGCAAGGACCTGTCTGTCTTGCGAGGGCGCGATCGCCCGGGAGTTGGCCACGACCGACCAGCCTTCGCGCCGGTACCCGGCGACCAGGCCGGCGCCGATGCCCTGCGACCCGCCGGTGATGATCGCCACCTTGGGCTGATCCTGGCCCATCATGAGTGAGCGAGCGGCGGGTCGCTGGGGTGCGGGCTGAGCGGCGTGGTGATGATGGTCATCCAGTTGTACAGCGGCAGTGACGCGAGGACCGCCTGCATCCCGGTCGCGTCATCGGCGCTCCATAGCCCCAGGGTGCGTCGGTGGCCGGAGCGGGGCGGCAGGGTCCACAGCCGCATGAGGTGACCCTGCCCGGCCAGGATCGCAGCGCGGTCAGCCTCGCGGGCCTCGGTGTCGGCGACGGTCGCTTCGGGCGTGCCGTCCGGGACGTCGATTGTCATGGTGACGAGGTATTCGACGGCCAGCGGGGCGCGTCCGGGAACGGCGGGGTCGTTCGGATGCACAGCGAGCGGCGTGACCTCGTCGGTGCGCCAGATCCGCAGCGGCATCGAGGCGAGGACCATCTCGAGGTGGTCGGCGCTGTCGGCGGCGAACAGCGCGAGCGACCGCCATTCGCCCGGCGCCAGCGGCGGCCGCCAGAGGCGGATGAGGTGGCCCTGAGCCGCCAGCTCGGCTGAGTGGACCGCTTCGCGGGCCTTGACGTCGTCGATGGCCTGCCCGGAGGTCCCGTCCGGTACGCGGGTCGTCATGGTGACGAGGAACTCCATCGTTTCTACCTTCTCCGGCGCCAAGCCGCCGACCTTGGCGACGAGCCCGGGCGCGGTCATCCCGGGCTCGCCTTCACTGCAGCTACGGGTTCGGCACGCCGAGGTAGGGGAACTGCGGCATCAGGTCTTCGTGCGGCGAGAGGCCGTCGGAGCCCACCTGTCCGTTGGTCAGCCAGGCGAACCGGTCGCTGTAAACGTCGTCGGTCAGGATGCGGCCGTTGGGATAGCTGGCCGGCTGATCCCGGTCGTAACGGAGGATGTCCGGTAGCACGATCCTGGCTTTCGCGACGGCCTCGTCGTGGGAGTAACCGCCCTTGTCTTCCAGCAGCTTCGACCACGGTTCCAGGTAGTTGGCGACGTCATCGATGGGCTGCCGGGCGTTGTACTCATCCTTCTGGTCGTCGGGATTGATGAACGGGTTGATGGTGGGGTGACCGCCGCGGTCCATCTGCACGAGCTGGCCGTCGCGGTGCAGGCTGATGGCGGCCCATACGCCGATCTCCGGGCCGGGCCCGAGCATGTCGCTCGGCGCCTCCACGGCGATGGACAAGATGTTCTTGCCCGCGAAGGTGTCCTGCCCGGTCCACTGGAATCCGTGCATGGCGCCGTCGGCGTCAGCGAAAAACGGATCGCTGCGAACGCCGGCGAACAGCTGGACTGGGCCGGCCTGGACCGCCTGCGCGGCGCCGTCGAAGCCGACGGGTGCGTCCTCGATGAGGAGCTCGCCGACGGCGTCCGGGAGCTCGGCCTGGCTGCCGGTGCTGTAGAGGGCCGTCGCGGTCTGCCGGCCGCCTTGCGGCGCCGAGAAGACGAAGGAGAACGCCGCGTCGGCCAGGGCATCGCCGTCGTTGTCGATGTTGAGCCGGTACACGGCGTCGGGATGGAACTCCGACCGCATCAGGAACGGGTCGGCGTCCATGATCAGCACGGTCTTGTCGTGGTCGGATGGCGACTGGAAGACGTACAGGTCACAGAAATCCAGGCGCGGGTCTCCGCCCGGAGACTTGATGTTGGCAGCGCTGAAGTGATTCGACATCAGTGGCTCCTTTGCTGCAGGCCGTGTCGTCGGTGACCAAGGACCAGGTGAGCTCGCCGGATCTGGCGGATAGCCACCTATCAGGACTAAGGACCCAGAATGCAGTGGCGACCAGGCAACCTGCCGCCACACACTCAGCAAGCTAGCACCGGACCGCGACCCGCCCGCTGCCCGCCCCTGACGGGTGCAGCTACGCTCCGATCATGGGTGCCGCCTGCTATCTGGTAGGGCCGTGAGGTGACTGACGCCGCCAATCTTGTTCACCTCCTGGTTGCCGTCGGGCTCACCTATGCGCTGGGGTTTGAGCGGGACCTGCGCGGGTCACCGGCGGGCGACCGTGTGTTCGCGCTCATCGGCCTCGCCGCCGGACTTGTCGGGGTCTTCGTTGTAGCCGGATCGCCTACTGCCCTGCAAGGTGTCCTGACCGGCATCGGCTTCATCGGCGCCGCGGTGCTGTTCCGCCAGGATCTGGGCCGGGTGCAGCTAGTCAGGGGGCTGACGACGGCTGCGGCGCTGTTCGCCGCCGTGACCATCGGCGCCGCGGCGGGCGAAGGACGGCTGCTGCTCGCCACTGCCGCCACCGCCATCGCGCTGCTGGTACTGGAAGTGCGCTACATCCCGGGCCTGATGCTGCTGGACGGCCGCCGCTGGGGCGCGCGGTTCCGCAACGACGAGATCCCGCCGCCCCCGCTCGGCCGAGCTGCGGAAGATCCGGGCGAGAAGGCCGATGGTCATTGACGGACGAGCGCGACAGCCGCGTTGACCGCGTCCAGAGCTGAGCTCTGCCTGCTGGCATCTGCCGAGTCGAACGGCCCGGCCCAGCACAGGCCGAACTGGTTCTTAGCGTTCCGGCTGTCAGCCCAGATGGACTGTGCGTTACGCACGATGAAATCGCGGTACTCCGCACGCGGGCTCCTGGAGTAGAAGTCGTACAGGTTACGGGCGAAGACGCCCTTGAACTGGCTCCCGTCGCCGCGGCGACGGATCATCTGGGCTTCACCCGGCTCGATGAGGATCCCCGGCATCCTGGCGGACGGCGGGGTCGTCAGCTCGCGCAGTGCGGCGCCCGCGATGGATTCGCCGTATTGCAGGAAGGCGCTGTCGCCGGTGATCTCGTGCAGGTCAGCCAGCCCGCCCAGGATCACGCCCTGGTTGTAGGTATAGGCGGGCCTGCCGTTATTCTGGCAGCCCGCGGTGAGCCCGTCGTTGACCAGGCCCTTCGGGCCGACCATGCCGCTAGCACTGAACCAGCGCCATTCGCGCAGGGCCCAGTCCAGGTAGTGGCCGTCGCCGCCCGGCGAGCGCAGGTGCAGCCGGGCCGCGAGCGTGAGGAACAGCTCGTTCGTGATCGCGTTCTTGTACGCCCGGTCCTCGTTCCACCACAAGCCGCCGCCGCAGGTGTCGTCCCAGGCAGTGAGCATGTTGTCGAAGATGCGCCCGGCCGCGTCCAGGTAGCGTGCGTCGCTGGTCAGGTCGTACGCCCTAATCCAGGCCAGCCCCCACCACCCGTTGTCGTCGAAGAAGCGATTGACGAAGTCCGCATGCCGGCGTCCGGCGGCCCGGTACGTCCGGTGAATGACCCAGGCGTAGGTCCGGTCCCCGGTCCGCTCGGTGTAATCGATGACCGCTGTGAGGGCGTTGGCTGCGTTCCACCAGCCGGTCGTCCGCCATCGTCCGGTCCACCGGCAATACCATCGCTGCAACGCAGCCACCCCGGCGGCCGCGTACGCGCCGAAGTCAGGCTGCGCGGTCACTTGAGCGTCTCATCGCAAACCGCCCAGGTAGCTGGCGGCCGCGCAGACGAGGGCTGGAAGCGGCGCAGCCGGAGGCTGTTGGACACGACGAACACCGAGCTGAACGCCATCGCCGCGGCCGCGATCAGCGGGTTGAGGTAGCCGGCGGCAGCTACCGGGATAGCGGCGATGTTGTAGGCGAACGCCCAGAACAGGTTGCCCTTGATCGTGCGCAGCGTGCGCCGCGACAAGCCGATCGCGTCTGGTATCGCAAGCAGGTCGCCGCGGATCAGGGTGAGGTCGGCCGCCTCGATGGCGGCGTCCGTGCCGGTGCCCATGGCAAGTCCGAGGTCGGCCTGGGCCAGTGCAGCAGCGTCGTTCACGCCGTCGCCGGCCATCGCAACGACGCGGCCTGCTTCCTGCAGGCGCCTGATGACGTCGGCTTTGCCAGCCGGCATCACGCCGGCGATGACCTCGCCGATCCCCACGACAGCGGCCACACTCTCGGCGGCCCGCCGGTTGTCGCCCGTGAGCAGCACCGGCCGCAAGCCCATGCCCACCAGCTCAGTCACTGCCTGCGCGGAGGTCGGCTTCACCGTGTCGGAGACGATCAGCACGCCGCGGGCCTCGCCGTCCCAGCCCGCGAAGACCGGAGTATGCCCGGCGGCCTCGGCTTCCTCGGCCCGGGCGGCCAGGCGGGCCGGCATGGGCCGGCCCCAGTGGTCCTCCGCCCAGTCCCGGCGGCCTGCAACGACGGCGTGGCCGTCAGCGAGTCCGGTGACGCCCAGGCCAGCGTGGCTGGCGAAGTCGGCCACCGCCGGCAGGCTCGCCCCGAGCCTGTCCTTCGCGCCGGCCGCGATCGCAGCGCCGATCGGATGGCCGGAGGCCTGCTCGACTGCCGCGGCCAGCCGCAGCACGTCCGCCGGTTCCTCGCCGGCGGCTGCGGTCACGTCGACGAGCGACATCTTCCCCGTCGTGATGGTGCCGGTCTTGTCGAGCACCACAGTGTCGATGACGCGTGTGGACTCCAGCACCTCAGGGCCCTTGATCAGGATCCCGAGCTGCGCGCCGCGGCCGGTGCCGGACAGCAGCGCGGTGGGCGTGGCCAGGCCCATAGCGCACGGGCACGCGATGATGAGGACGGCGACCGCGGCGGTAAACGCGGCGCCGGCGGTCTCACCGGCAGCCAGCCAGCCGACCAGCGTCAGCAGCGAGACAAGAAGGACAACCGGAACGAAGACGGCGGAGATGCGATCGGCCAGCCGCTGCACCGGTGCCTTGCTCGCCTGGGCGTCCGAGACAAGCCTGGTGATCTGGGCGAGCTGGGTGTCGGCGCCGACTGCGGTGGCGCGGACTACGAGCCGGCCGCTGATGTTCACGGTCGCGCCGGTGACGTGGTCGCCCGCGGCAACCTCGGCCGGGACAGGCTCCCCCGTCAGCATCGAGATATCGACGGCGGAGCCGCCTGCTTCCACCACGCCGTCGGCGGCGATCTTCTCGCCCGGCCGGACGACGAACCGCTCCCCCACGGCAAGCTGGACCGCCGGGATCCGCTCCTCGCGGCCGTCGCGCAGCACCGCGACATCTTTGGCGCCGAGTTCGAGCAGCGCCCGCAGCGCAGCGCCCGCCCGGCGCTTCGCACGCGTCTCCAGCTGGCGCCCGAGGAGCACGAGTGCGGTCACTCCTGCGGCGGCCTCCAGGTAGATGTCGCCAGTGCCGGCGCCTCGGGCCAGCAAGCTGAAGCTCATGTGCACACCGGCTGCTCCGGCCGTGCCGAAGAAGAGCTCGAACAGTGACCATAGATAGGCAGCACTGACTCCGGCGGAGATCAGCGTGTCCATGGTGGCGGTCCCGTGCCACACGCTGGCCAGAGCAGCCCGGTGGAAGGGCCACGCCCCCCATACCGCTACCGGGGTGGCCAGCGCGAGCGAGACCCATTGCCAGTTCGGGAACTGCACCGAGGGCACCATCGCCAGTACTACCACCGGGATGGCGAGCGTCACTGACACCACCAGCCGACGGCGTAGCGCCGTGCTCTCGTCCGTATCACCCGGCGGCCGCGTGCTCGGCGCGGCGGCATCCTCTGTTGCCCGCGCCAGCGCGGCGGTGTATCCGGCCTTCGCGACGGCCGCGAGCAGGTCATCCGCGCTGACCGTGCCTGGGACGCTGACCCGCGCGGTCTCAGTGGCAAAGTTGACGGCCGCCTGGACCCCTGCCAGCTTGCTGAGCCTGCGCTCGATCCGCACCGCGCACGATGCGCACGTCATCCCGGAGATCGTCAGCTCGACGCTGCGCAGCGGGCCGTCCGCCCGCAGGCCGACCGGGTCAGCGGTTACAGCGCTCACAAGCCTGACCTTTCCTTCAATTGACCGGATCGGTGCTCAGGCGCCAACAAGGCGGTACTCGCCGGCCTCGGCCAGCGCGGCGGCGACCGCCTGGCGGTCCAGCGGCGGGTCGGCTGTCACGGTCACCAGCGACTCACCTGCGGGGACAACCTCGATTCGGATAGCGGACACGCCGTCTAGCCGGGCGAGCTCCGCCGTCACCGCGCGCGCGCAATGATCACAGGTCATGCCTGCCACCTCGAACGTCGCACTGCCTGTGGTGGCACTGCCTGTCATCGTGCTCCTTCGCAGCCGAGCCATTACGACCGCACCAGCCGGGCGACCGCATCTGACGCCTCACGGATCTTGACGTCGGCGGACTCACCGCCCTCGGCGATCGCCTGTGCAACACAGTGCCCGAGGTGCTCTTCGAGCAGGCCGAGCGCCACTGACTCTAGGGCCCTGGTAGCCGCCGAGACCTGGGTGAGGATGTCGATGCAGTACTTGTCTTCCTCGACCATTCGCGCTAGCCCGCGTACCTGTCCCTCGATCCGTCGCAGACGCCGCAGGTAGTCGGCCTTGTTGTCGGTGTATCCGGGCACGGTGCTGGCGGTCACGCTGCCTCCCCTAGGTCTCCAGCCAACATACCATACCCCCGGAGGGTATCTGAGGACTGAGGCCTTGAGGACTGAGGACGTCCAGGTCGGCCCCAGCGGCCGACCTGGACGTCGTGGTCAGACGAGGTCGAACCGGTCGAGGTCCATCACCTTGTCCCACGCAGCGACGAAATCGGTCACGAACTTCTGCTTGGCGTCATCGCTCGCGTAGACCTCTGCCAGCGCGCGCAGCTCGGAATTGGACCCGAATACGAGGTCGACACGGCTGCCGGTCCACTTGACCTCGCCGGTGGCGGCGTCGCGGCCTTCGAACGTGTGTGCGTCCTCGGACGTGGCGTGCCATGTCGTGCCCATGTCGAGCAGATTGCCGAAGAAGTCGTTGGTCAGGGACCCCGGCGTCGTGGTGAATACGCCGAGCGGCGACTGCTGGAAGTTCGCGCCCAGGACGCGGAGGCCGCCGATGAGGACCGTCATCTCCGGGGCGCTCAGGGTGAGCAGGTTCGCCCGGTCGATCAGCAGGTATTCCGGCGGCAGCCGGTTGCCCTTTCCGGCATAGTTGCGGAAGCCGTCGCTGGTCGGCTCGAGCGGGGCGAACGATTCCGCGTCGGTCTGGTCCTGCGACGCGTCCGCCCGGCCAGGCCTGAAGGGCACCTGGACGTCGAAACCGGCGTTCCTGGCGGCTTGCTCGACAGCCGCACCACCAGCCAGCACGATCAGGTCGGCGAGCGAGACCTGCTTGCCGCCAGTCTGGCCGGCGTTGAATGCCTCCCGGATGCCCGCCAGGGCGGGGAGCACCGTCGCCAGCTGGTCGGGGTCGTTGACCTGCCACCCGTTCTGCGGCTCGAGCCGGATGCGCGCGCCGTTGGCGCCGCCGCGCTTGTCGCTGCCACGGAAGGACGAGGCCGACGCCCATGCCGTGGACACCAGCTGGGACACCGACAGGCCAGCGGCCAGGATCTGGTCCTTGAGAGCGGCGATGTCGCCGGCGTCGATGAGCTGGTGGGTCACCGCGGGCAGCGGGTCTTGCCAGATCAGCGACTCGGCCGGGACCTCCGGGCCGAGGTAGCGGGCGATCGGGCCCATATCGCGATGGGTCAGCTTGAACCATGCGCGGGCGAAAGCATCCGCCAGTGCATCCTGGTCCGCCATGAAGCGCCGGGAGATCGGCTCGTAAATCGGATCGAACCGCAGCGAGAGGTCGGTGGTCAGCATCGTCGGGACGCGGCGCTTCGATGGGTCGTGCGCGTCCGGGACGGTGGCGGCCGCGGCGCCGTCCTTCGGCTGCCACTGGTGCGCACCTGCCGGGCTCGTGGTTAGCTCCCACTCATAGCCGAACAGGATGCGGAAGAAGCTGTTGTCCCAGGTGGTCGGCGTGTTGGTCCACGTGACTTCGAGACCGCTGGTGATCGCGTCGCCGCCCTTGCCGGTGCGGTACGTGCTCTTCCAGCCGAGGCCCTGCTGCTCCAGCGGGGCAGCCTCAGGATCGGGGCCGACCGCATCCGCAGGGCCGGCGCCGTGCGTCTTGCCGAAGGTATGACCGCCCGCGATCAGGGCCACCGTCTCCTCGTCGTTCATCGCCATCCGGCGGAACGTCTCGCGGATGTCCCTGGCCGCGGCGAGCGGGTCCGGGTTGCCGTTCGGGCCTTCCGGGTTGACGTAGATGAGCCCCATCTGGACCGCGCCGAGGGGATTTTCGAGGTGCCGGTCGCCGGTGTAGCGCTCGTCGTCGAGCCAGGTGGTCTCGGGACCCCAGTAGACGTCGTCTTCGGGTTCCCAGACATCCTCGCGACCGCCGCCGAAGCCGAAGGTCTTGAAGCCCATTGACTCCAGCGCGACGTTGCCGGTGAGGATCATGAGGTCGGCCCACGAGAGCTTCTGACCGTACTTCTTCTTGACGGGCCACAGCAGCCTGCGGGCCTTGTCGAGGCTGACGTTGTCAGGCCAGCTGTTGAGCGGCGCGAAGCGCTGCTGACCGGAACCTGCTCCGCCGCGGCCATCGCTGATGCGATAGGTGCCCGCACCGTGCCACGCCATCCGGATCATAAGCGGGCCGTAGTGGCCGAAGTCCGCTGGCCACCAGTCCTGGGATGTCGTCAGCACCTCCGCTATGTCGCGCTTCACGGCGGGGAGGTCGAGAGTCTTAAACGCCCGGGCGTAGTTGAACTCCTCGCCCATGGGGTTGGCTACGGCCGGGTTCTTGGCGAGGATCTTGAGGTTGAGCCGGTTCGGCCACCAGTCGCGGTTGGCGTCACCCATGGTCGGGTGCGTCCGGCCGTGGATGACTGGACAGCCTCCGCTCTCAGGGGTCGCGCCCTCGACATCGACTGGATCATGGTTCTCAGACATGGGAATCCCTCCGGATTAGGCGCATGACGGCGCTTACGAACTGCGGGCGGTAGAACAGTCAGGGCACAGGCCCCAGTAGACAACCTCGGCCTCGCCGATCGAGAAGCCGTGGTCATCAGAAGCTGTCAGGCACGGCGCCGCGCCGACGGCGCAGTCGACGTCAGCGACGACGCCGCACGACCGGCACACGACGTGGTGATGGTTATCGCCGACACGTCCCTCGAAGCGAGCCGGGCTGCCAGCCGGCTCGATGCGGCGTACGAGTCCCGCGGCGGTGAGCGCGTGGAGAGCCTCGTACACGGCCTGAAGGGAGATATGGCGTACGCGATCGCGGATCCCGGACGCGATCGCCTCGACGCCGAGGTGATCACCATCCCGGACGGTCTCAAGCAGCGCGACGCGGGCGGCGGTCACCCGCAGGCCGGCACCGCGCAGCTCCTCGGCGATAGTCACAGCCTGGGATGCGGTCATCGGGACCAACCTGTCTGCGTAAACACGAATGGTGCAAGACAACGAATGATGCAACTCTACTGCCGGCGTCTCTGCTGCCGCATCGGGGGGAGCCCGAAAGCCAGGGCGGATCCCTCGCCTGGCAGCGCGCTGGCCCGGCGGCCATACTTGTCAGCATGGTTGACGACACAGCGCGGGATCGGGCCATCTATCAGGCGCTGAAGGCAGCCGATGAAGTTGCAGCAGCCCTTCAGACGCACTTGATCGAGGAGCACGGGGCGGAGCCTGAGCGCGCCGCGACGCAGAGCAATTCGACAAACTCCCTCAAGCTCCTGCGGCAGGCTCGTGAGCGGCTTGGCCAGGGACTGCGAGCGATTGAGGCCGACAGCATCGCCGAGTCCGACGGGATCTCACTGCGTAATCGGTGACGCTGTGCAACCGGTGACGCTGTCCTGCCCCTCCGCCTGTCAATGCTGCTCCCACCACGGCAGGCGCGGCCGCCCATTGCCGCTCGTGGTCGGAGCCGCCGCTACTGGGGCGGCCGGCGCAGTCTGACGCGCCGAGTGACGCGCATGCGCTGCCGCGGTGTCGAGGAACGGGGGCGGCTCGGTGTCGGGCAGGCCGCCGTCCTCCACTCGCGAGCCGACCTTGGCATATCCGAGGAACAGCACGCCGCTGACGAAGGTGACCAGGATCCAGACGACGTGGCCGTTGACCTGGCTCCAGTCATTCAGGCCGTGGAGGATGGCGGCCGCTGCCAGGCCGATCCAGCCGACGGCGTACCACTTGTGGCGGCTAGTGACCGCGAGGCCGATGAAGTAGCCGGTCAGGCCCGACCAGCAGGCGTGGCTGATGGGGTCGGTCAGGAACCGCCACACGAAGTTCAGGATGAACTCCAGCACCGGCCCGATCAGGGCAGAGAACAGCGACGCCGTGGCCGAGTTCCCGGTGCGGATCAGGTGCTCGATGGTCGGCAGCGCGGCATGCACAGTCAGGTAGAACTGCTCGACTCCGTTGATCGTGAAGTACCGCACGACCTCGCTGGCGCCAAACGCCAGGCCGCTGACCGCGCCGAGGAACAGATAATCCTTGGGCGTCAGTGAGTGACTGCGCCGGTAGATCAGCGCGACAATCACGATCGGCAGGGCCTTCGCCAGTTCTTCCGGCAGCCCGATGGTGGCGATACTGCTCGCCAGGTTCGCGTTGCTGTCATGCAGCGCGGTTTCCAGCGCCACGGCCAGCGGTATCTCCGTGATGATCGCCGTGACGATGATCAGAGCCAGCATCGTCCTGGTGACGTGCTCCGGGCGGACGATGACTCCGAGGAGCAGCAGCCACGCGAGTGCGAAGTAGGCGGCGAAGATCCACGCGACCCCGTCGAAGGTCTGGGTTCTGGCGCTGAGGCCGAGCAGCACCAGAGCGAACGAGGGCACACAGATGAGGGCCAGGAACAGCAGAACTGGCCAGCTGCGCAGAGAATTGTGCCGCACCCAGTCGCCGAGCGGCAGCAAGTCACTCGCCGCCGGCATCCCTCGGTGTGTGCCCGGTGGCGTCGCCGGCCCGCCTGCAGACGGGCCTCGCGGTTCGGCTGGATAGTCAGGCATTGTCGGGGCTTATCCCCAGGGAATCGGATCCCACCCCTCAAGCCGCCGGCCCCGCAAGAATGTCACGGGCCGGAGTGGGCGGCCGAGCGCAGCAAATGCGCGGATATCGCCATGGACATCCTGGATGTACCCGCCAGGCCGACCGTCTGCACTGTCAGCTAGCTGACGCGCGCTCGCCGCCCGGGTCTAGCAGCACCCGGCAGACATCGCCAATGTCGATGATCCCGACGAGGCCGACATCGCTCACGACTGGCAGGTGCCGGAGTTGCCGGGTCACCATGGACCTGGCTACCTCCTGAATGCTGGTCGTAGCCGCGACGATGATCGGCTCGGTGGTCATGAGGTCGCGGATCCTGACCTCATTGACGTCCTGGCCGTCCGCTACCGCTTGCGCAATGTCGGCATCGGTGACGAGCCCGACCGGTCGCTTGGCCTGCTCCTCATCGATGACCACCAGCGCAGTCTCACCTGCGTGCTTCATCAGATAGGCGGCCGCTGCCAGATGAGCGCTCGCTTCCACCGTTGTCAGCGCCGGCCGCATCACGTCCGCGGCCGTCGCCGGAGCATGCGGCAACCGCGACGACGGCTGCTCCGCGGCGGCTCCTGGCATCATCTGCTCCGTTCCGTGGGCCGGCCCGGCCCGGCCAGGCTACCTGGCCTGATCTGCGCCCGCCAGCATGGGTCCTACCGCCAGCCGGCCGGCGCGAAACTGGGCAGATATCCATCTGATCACCGGGCCGGCAGACCGGTCCTGGCGGGCTAGCCGGCCGAGGCTGAACCCAAGGTTTGGCGACCCGAGCCGACGGGGACTTACGGCGACAGGCCCCGGCGCGGTAGTGGTGACTGGGACAGCGACGCGGACGTCGGCAGCCGTCGTGAGCTGCCAAGGCCACGAGTCACGAAGTGACGCTCGCCGCCTGCCTGCAGAGCCGGGCAACCATGCAGGACTGCCTGAGCCGCCGAGCAGGATCCCTGACATAACGGCCAAACCGAGTGGAGGAAGCCATGCCATTTGCGTATCGAGGCAGTCGTGGCACTCAGCGGCCACCAGGACACGCCCGAGGCTGGCGGTGGGCAGCCGCTGGCCTGCCAGCCGCGGCCGTGCTGGCCGCGGGCTGCGGGAGCTCGGCGCCGGCGAAACCGGCAACTTCGACGACGCCGCCGGCCCCGACTACATCCGCGCCGGCCCACACATCTGCGGCAGCCCCCGCTACATCCGCGGCGTCATCTGCCGCTGCCAAGACGACGCTCAAGACCACGAAGATCAACGGCGTCGCGGTGGTCACCGATGCCGCGGGCCATACGTTGTACTGGTTCGTCCCGGATACGCCGACGAAGTCGAATTGTAACGGGTCATGCGCCTCGATCTGGCCGCCGGTGGCGGGACCAGCGACGGCCGGCACGGGCGTCACAGGCAAGCTCGGCACGATCACGCGGTCGGACGGCTCGACCCAGGCAACGTACGACGGCCACCCGCTCTACACCTACGTCGCAGACACCAAGCCTGGCCAGGCGTCGGGCAATGGCCTCAACCTGTCCGGCGGCATCTGGCACGAAATGACGGTGTCCGGCGCCGTCGCTGCGTCGTCGAAGAGTTCATCGAGCTCTACCGGCGGCGGCAGCGGCTACTGAGCTGCGGCGGGAAGGTTGAGCGCGACAGATGGCCACGCACCGGGCCCGGAGGGCGGGGCGCAGCCTGCTGAGGTTCGGCCTGCGGCTGGCCGGGGCCGGGCTGCTGGCCGCAGCGGGTGCGATCCACCTTGACCTGTACCTGACCGGTTACCGCTCGATCCCGACGATCGGCTGGCTGTTCCTGCTCCAGGTCATCGTCGCGTTCGTGCTGGCCATCGCCGTGCTGGTGTCCGGCAGCCGGCTGGTCGCCGCGGCGGCCGCCGGATTCGCCGTGGCGACCCTGGGCGGCTATCTGCTGACGGTCTGGATCGGCCTGTTCGGGTTCAAGGAGGTCCGCACCACCGCCGGGATCGTCGCCGGGGTGATCGAGGTGGCTGCCTTTGCGGCGCTGGCCACCCTCGCGCTGATGCCGGACCGGCCCGGCCAGCCTGCCGAGGCGGCTGGGGGCGGCAATGCCGTGCTCGCCAGGCTGCAGGCGGGCGTGCCCGGGGCCGGCGTGGCAATCGGCGGCCTGTCTCTGGTCGCGCTGGCGCTGCTGGGCATCGCCGTAGGCACGGCCGGGGGCCCGGCGACGCCGTCCAGCGCTGCCGGGGGCCGGCCAGAACTGAAGACCGAGCAGCTCAGCGGGGTTACCGTGATCACCAACGCCAGCGGCTTCACGCTGTACTCGTTCGCTCCGGACACCGTGACCACGTCGAACTGCAACGGGACGTGCGCAACTTACTGGCCACCGGTCACCGGGACGCCGGTGGCGGGGCCCGGCGTCACCGGCAGGCTCGGCACCATCAAGCGGGCGGACGGCTCGACCCAGGCGACCTACAACGGGCATCCGCTCTACACCTACGTCGGCGATACGTCGGCAGGCCAGGGCAACGGCAACAACCTCAACCTGAACGGCGGCCTCTGGCACGTAGTCCCCGCCTCCGGCTAAACGCCACGCCTCATCCGAGGTCGCCCAGTTCACCTGATCCGCGTGCGATGAGCCTGGTGGGCACGGTGACGGTCTGGATGGGCCGAGCGGGATCGGCGAGCCTGGCCCTGAACAGGTCGATCGTGGTCCGCCCGATCTCTGGTTCGCCCTGGGCCACGACGGTCAGGCCGGGGCGCAGGAGATCCGCCAGCGGGAAGTCGTCGAACCCGACGAGCGCGGTGGTACCGAAGTCCGGGCCGAGCAGGCGGATGACGGCGATGGTGGTGGACACGTTGCCGGTCACGATCGCGGTCGCCGGACATGGTCCGCTGGCCAGCGCGGCCAGGGCGGCCGCGATCCGGGCCGGCTCGATAGGCCCTGGGTGTACCATGCCGTCGACCAGGCTGCCCTGCTCGCGCAGGCACTCGCGGAACGCCGCGGCGCGCTCGCGACCGGTGTAGATCCGCTCGTCGTCGCCGATGTAGCCGATGTGCCGGTGCCCGTGGTCCGCGAGGTGGCGGAACGCCTGGATGATGCCGCCCCGGTTATCGGTGAGCACGGCATCGACGTCGATGCCTGCGGCGGGCCGGTCGAATGCGACCACTGGCAGGCCCGCGTCGATCTCGGGCTGCAGGTACTCATGGTTCTCGGCGATCGGCTCGATGATGATCCCGTCCATCCGCCGCCGGCACATGGACATGATCGCCTCGCGCTCGCGCTCCTCGTCATCCTCGGTCGACATGGCCACGATGGTGAGCCCAGCCGCGCGGGCCGCCTCGTCAGCTGCCCCGAGGACCGGGTGGGCATCGGAGATGTTGCGGACGGCCGCACCGACGGTCCGTGTGCGGCCGCTGCGCAACTGGCGGGCACGCTCGTCGGGCTGATAGTCCAGGGTCACGATGGCCTGGCGAATTCTCTCGGCCAGCGCCGCCCCGACCGTCGCGTCGCCGTTGATCACCCGCGACACCGTGCGGAGTGCAACGCCAGCCTCTCTGGCGACATCTACCATCGTGGGCCGCCGCGGCCGCGGTACCGCGCGCTCGCTCAACTCACCGGGACCAGGCACCGCTCTCCGCTTCCGCTCGGTGGCTCATGAGGCTCTCGGCTCCGCCGAGATCCTTTTGTTACTTGCAAAGCCCTTGACACCTTCCAACAGAAACTCCACTGTAACAGCCAAAGATAACGTTATCTCAGCAGGTGCAGCCGGGCAAATACATGTGCAGCCGGGCAAATACCTCCATGTACGCTTTCATCCGATTCCAGCCCAGAAAGGGTGACCATGTACAGACGATGTCTTGCTGGGGCAGCCATCGCAAGCCTGCTGCTCCTGGCGGCGTGCTCAAGTTCGCCTTCACAGTCCGCGACCGGGGCGTCCTCGAAGAAGGTGACGCTGACCTACCTGACGTTCCTCACTCCGGACCTGACAGCCAAGTTCTGGTCGAACTCCATTGCTGCTGCGGCGAAATCGGTACCCGGTGTCACGATCAAGCAGGACGTAGACCCGACCACCGATCGTGACACCTACGCGAAGACGCTGCTGCAGGCGGGCCAATTCCCTGACCTGCTTGAGTCGATCACGCCGTCGCTGTACACCTCCGCCGGCCTGCTCACGCCGTTCCCCTCGTCCTGGATCAACGCCAACTTCATCCTGCCTAACGACATCAAGGGCAAGGACTACATCCCGCCGACCAACTCACAGATCATCCCGCTGGTGTACTACAACAAGGCGCTGTTCACCAAGGCCGGCGCCACGCCGCCCACGACCTGGGCGGAGTTCATGGCTGACTGTGCGAAGCTGAAGGCAGCCGGCGTCGTTCCGATCGAACTCGGCGGCCACGACTCGTTCGCGGCGGCGATGCCGCTGACCGGCGCGCTGAGCGCGGACGTCCTCGGCTCGGACCCGAACTGGATTCAGCAGCGCTACGCCGGCGCGGTCAAGTTCGCCGACCCGAACGTTGTCGCGGCAGCCACGAAGATGCGCACGCTGGTCACGGACAATTACTTCGAACCGGATGCCCTCAGCGTCAGCTACGCCCAGTCCATCCTGAACTTCAACGCCGGCAAGGCGGCCATGTACCCGATGGGCAGCTGGTACCTGGGCTCCATCCCGAAGAGCGAGTGGAACAACATCGGCGTCTTCCCATGGCCGACGAACAACGGCTCCCTGGTCATTCCCTTCTCGCTAGGCGGCTCGATGGCCGTCAGCTCGAAGACGCCGGACGCACCGGCCGCGTTCAAGTTCGCCGAGTCATGGTCGCTCAACCCCGACAACCTCAAGTCGCTCATCTCCGGCGACGGTGCATTCCCGATGCTCAAGGGCAAGCCGCTCGCCAGCTACGGCCTGTCCCTCAGCCCGGCGTTCTATAGCTCGTACTCCTACGTCACCAGCACCAATACCAAGATCAGTTCCATGAGCTGGGCGACGAATGACAACGCCCTGCCCGGCAATGTGACCAGCGACTTCGACGCGGCCGCACAAGCCCTGTTCAGTACCTCGAACGTCGCGGGCCAGATGCAGCAGCTCGATCAGGACTGGGCCAGCGCCACGGCGTCCTCATGACATCAGCGCCTAGATAACTAGCTGAGTAACTATCCGAGCCCGCCGGGGTGACGCCGTCATGGCGTCACCCCGGCACTCAAGAGAGCGGGACAGATGAAGCCACTGCGCATCCGCCTCGCCAGGCTGGACACGGGCCTCGGCGCCGTCGCCGCGCTGGCCCTGGTGCTCTACCTGATGTTCCTCATCGTGCCGGTCCTGCTGAGCCTCAAGACCAGCTTCACCAACCAGAACATCTTGTTCCCGACCAGCAGCTTCGTCGGACTGGCCAATTACCGGGCTGCGCTGCGCGACACTCAGCTGCGCTCGAGCATCGAGTTCACGCTGGCCTTGGCCGTCGCGGTGACCATCGTCGCCAACGCCGCCGGCCTGTGTTTCGCTGTCCTGCTGAACCGCACCAGCCTCAGTTACCGGGTACTGCGCACCCTCGCGTTCCTGCCGCAAGTAATCTCCGGGATCATCGCCGGCTTCGTCTGGAGCTGGATGCTGTCCCCGACCGGCCTGGTCAACCACATCCTCACCGCGACGGGCCTGGTGAGCCAGCCCGTGAACTGGCTCGGAACGCCTCAGCTGGCCCAGCTGTCAGCCGGCCTCGTGGTGTCCTGGGTGCTGTCCGGGTTCACCGCCGTCGTGTACCTCGCGGCACTGCAGAACATCCCGCGGGAGCTCTACGAGGCGAGCTCCATCGACGGTGCCAGCAGCCGTCAGCAGTTCCGGATGATCACGTTTCGCATGGTCGCGCCGGCCACCACGATCAGCGTAGTCATCTGCCTGATCACCGTGCTCAAGCTCTACGACATCATCACCGCGCTCACGGGCGGTGGTCCGGCCTTCGCCACCAGGTCGATCGCCATGTACATCATCAGCGTGGGCTTCTCCAACGACGCGTACGGCTACGCCTCGGCCATCGCCATGGTGCTGCTGGTGCTGACCGCCATCGTCGCCCTGTCCGTGACAACGGTGCTTCGCCGCCGGGAGGTTGACCTGTGATCACGCAGCGCACCGCTGTCCCCGGCGTGGCGGCGCGACCGCCCGCCGAAGGGCGTCAGGCCCGCCGGACTTCGCAGGCCCTGCGCCGCTCAGCGCGGCTGACGCTCGCCCTGCTGGTGATCCTGGCGTTCGTCAGCCCGATCTACCTGACGATCGTCAACGCTTTCAAGACCAACGCCGCGATCGCGAGCAGCCCGCAGTCGCTGCCTGTCCACCCGACGCTGCGGAACGTGTCAGCCGCGCTGAGCCAGCCCGGCCACGTCCTGGAGCTGGGCTTGCGCAACTCTCTCATCGTGGTCGTGTGCTCGGTCGCGCTCCTCATCCCCCTCGGCTCCGCGTTCAGCTTCTACATCTCGCGAAAGCGCACCAGGGTCCGGGCCGCGATCATGGCGGCGTTCGCCGCTGGGCTGATGATTCCCCCGCAGATCACCGTGCTGCCGATCATCAAGATCCTTACGCTTATCGGGCTCGACCACACCTATCCGGGCCTGATCCTGTCCAACCTCGGCGGTGGGTATCTCTCGTTCGCGGTCTTCGTCTACGTAGGTTTCATGCGCTCGATCCCCGCCGAGGTTATCCAGGCCGCCCGCATCGACGGCGCTACCGGCCTGCGGATCTGGTGGAAGATCGTCATGCCACTAGTCCGGCCGGCCACTGCTACGGTCGGCATCTTCTTGTCGCTGTGGATCTGGAACGATTTCCTGAACCCGCTGCTGATCATCGGCCCGCTCACCGGCCAGACCGTCACGGTTGGTCTGTACGACGCGGTCAGCAACCAGGTCCAGCCCGACTACGGGCTGCAGTTCGGGTTTATGTTCCTCGCCGCGCTCATCCCGGTCGCCGGCTACCTGCTCGCCCAGAAGCAGTTCCGGGCTGGGCTCACTGCGGGATCGACAAGATGACAGCTGAGGCTGAATCCGGCGACGATGCAGCCTGCCATCGGGTGCCGGCCGGGGTACCGGAGCTGGACGCGGTAGCCGGGGACTGGGTCGACGCCGCCGATCTGGCGCATCTGCCCTCGCTGCGTAACCAGTGGGGGCAAGGCCACGTCAATGCCGACCTCAGCTCGATGTCCTGGCTCGCTGCGCCGCCCTACTCGTTCGGCTACCACACCGGCGTCCTCCGCGTCGACGGAGTGACGCTGCCCGCGCAGCGTTTCCGCTGGAAGCCGTGGGGCGTTCAGCGTGAGCATGTCGGCGCCACCACAACGGTTCGGACGGATACCCGGATGGTGCTGGAGCAAGATCTGCTGGTCTGGCAGATCGACGTCACCAACAACTCCGGCGGACCACTGGACTGCTCGATCTCCCAGGACCTGTTCGCGATGGTCGCGCACACCGACACCGGCTGGGGCTGGCTGTACGACGTGCCCTGGACGGCGGGCAACTACCACGACTTCATGACGCTCGAGCGGATCCGCGCCTCGGTCACGAGTGACCTGGGGTATCCGTACCTACTGGGGCCTGGCCCCCGCCGGCTCCGGCTGGGCAGGCCGCGGCTGCCCGGCATTCAGCGCGACGCTGACACCGAGCCGATGTCGCTGGCCTACGAGCTACCCCGCCATGTCAGCCAGGACGCCGTGTATCCGTACCGCGAGGCCGCGGTCGCGACGGTCCGCAACATCCGGTGCCGGGACGCCGGCCTCGACAAGCCCATCCTGGTGGCATCCGCCGAGATCGGGCTGCATCCGGCCAGCGAGGTAACCCTCGGGATCTTCGAGCTCCGGCCGGGCCGGGTCATCGAGCTCGAACTGCGCGTCGACGCGCTCGATCAGGGCGGCGTCGTTCTGACCCATGGCAACCACCCGGACTCACTTCAGCTCGGCGTGGACGCGGGCCGCATCTGGTTCGCCATCTCCGGGGAGAAGGAGTACGCCAACGTCGACGTCGTCGCCGGCCGCTGGTACGACGTCGCGATCGCGCTCGGGGACCAGCGAGTGGCGATGACCGTGGACGGTCACGAGGCCGCGGCTACGAGCCACTGGCCGGCCTCGCCCCGGTGGAAGTCACTGTCCGATGGTGCGCTGGTATCCATCGCGGACAACTGCTCGCCTGGTCGCGCCAGTTACGGTTTCGACCCCGTTCCGGCCGGTCTAGACGCCGCCGGTGCGGGCGCGCGCGCCACCTGGCGGCTCAGCCTCGGCGCTCACGAGACCGTCACCATCGGCGTCGTGTGCGCCTACGGTAGCGACGCACTCGATGTCGCCGCTGCGGCGGCTGACGCCGCGCAGGACTTCCGCGGCACGCTCGCCAGCTCCGAAGCTCGCTGCCGAGACCTGTGGCACGCCATGTTCACCCCGGCCAATGGCGAGTTCACCGGGCACCTGCCCACGCTCAGGACCCAGGATCCCGGCCTCGCCAAGTCGTACTACATGGCGGCGCTGCTGGCCTTGTACATGCGCAACACCCGGATCAGCTCGTCGGAGCCGATCTTCCTGACTGGCGGGCCGCGCCTCGGGCCTACGACTACGTATTTCTGGGACCACACCGAGTGGAGCCGGCTCTACGCCCTGCTTGAGCCGGCCGGCCTGCGATCCTGGCTGCTGCGTGCGCTGAGCAGCCCCTACGACGCGTCGTTCGGATTCGACACGAGGAACGGCGGCCCGCTCGGCAATCATTACGCCTCGAATGACTACGCGCTGTTCAGGCTCGTCGAGCACTATATCTGCGTGACCGGTGACGTCGCGTTCCTGGACGAGCAGGCCGGCTCGCGGACCGTGCTCGGCCATCTCGAACGGCTCGCGTATGGCTGGCAGGGCAGGCAGACCCCGTCGACCGGCGGCATCCTCGCCGACTTCGGCGCGGACCCCTGGACTCTGCTCGAGTGCGTCCCCAACTACGTCAACGTGGTGGCCTCGCTCAACGCGGCGTATGCCGGGATGACGCGCTCACTGGCGAGCCTGCTGCGGACGCTGGGCCGCGCTGAGGCGGCCGCGGCTGCCGAGGGCGAGGCAGACACGCTGGCGCGGGCGGTCATCGGGATGTCGCTGCCCGCCGGGCGCTGGCAGATCAGGCATCCCGGCTCGACTGAGTCCATCGGTCACTGCCTGGACTTCGGGCTAGTGGCCGCGCACCTGCACGCTGACCTCACGAAGGCGCAGCGGTCCGAGGCAGTCCGGTTCGTGTCCGGCAAGCTGCTGGCCTCCACCTGGATGCGGGCGCTGGCGCCCGACGACCCGGCCGCCCCGGTCTCGAACCGGCCAGATCACGGCGCCGCCGGGGCGTTCTGCGCGTGGCCGGGCGTCACGGCGCACGGACTCGCCAAGCTCGGCCGGAAGGATCTTGCCGCTCGGCTGCTCAGCGTCGTGCACGAGTCCGCGTCCGGCGGCCTGTGGGGCCAGGCGATGGAGATCGTCACCGATGGCCGCGGTGAGTGGGTGCGCGTGGCCGAGGACGGCGTCTCGAACCGGGACTCCATCGCCGGTGTCGCCACCGCGGAAGCAGTCGTCTCAGGGCTCTTCGGATTCGAGCCGACCTTCCGCAACCTGCTGAAGGGTCGGCTGCCGGACCGGATCGACGTCCCCGGCATCGGATCCTTGCGCAACATCAACACCGGATCCGCAGCATCGGCGCAGGTTTAGGACCACCCGAAGCCCTGGTTTCGCGTCCTGGGACGGAGGGCATTCCTGCTCCACCGGACCGCAACTGAGGAGATGCCTTGCCTGCCAAGCGTTCCACCGCGACTGCTCCGCGATCCGCCCGCCCGGCTGCCGGCGCGAGGCGGACGGCTACCACGGCTCGCCGGCCGGCCTCGACTCCACGACGCCCGGCCACGTCCGACGCGCTCGCGCCCACTCCGGCCAAGAGCTCCGGCCAGGCCGCCCGACCGCGCGGCAGCCAGCCGTGGCTGCACCAGAAGGGGGTCGAGGTCCAGGAGTTCGGGACCGTCCGCCAGTTCCCGGTCGGACTGTCGTATGACGCGCGGATGTACTCCTGCCAGCGGCTCAATCAGACTCTCGCCGATACCCAGATCCTGTACGCGCTCTATAAGAAGCATCACTGGCTCATGCGCGGTCCGACCTTCTACCAGCTGCATCTGCTGCTGGACAAGCACGCCGGTGAGCAGCTCGACCTGGTGGACATGATCGCTGAGCGAATCCAGACGCTCGGCGGTGTCGCCCTCGGCGACCCTCGGCACGTGGCCGAGATCACTGCGATTCCGCGCCCGCCGAACGGGGCTGAGGAAGTCCCGGCGATGCTGTCACGACTGCTAGAGGCTCACGAGATGATCCTGACCGACGCCCATGACGCCGCCGCCCGCACCATGGATATGGGCGACGACGGCTCGAACGACCTACTGGTCTCCGACGTCATCCGCACCGGTGAGCTGCAGGCATGGTTCCTGGCCGAGCACCTGGTCGATACCCCGCTGGTGCACGCCTGACAAGAGGTGACCGTCAGATCCCGGTGTGCTCGGCTCGGACCGGATCGGGATCTGGCACGTGCGGCATCAGCGCATTCGGGGGAATCGTGCCGAAACGGCCGGCCTCGAAGTCCTCTAGTGCCTGCATCACTTCGCCGCGCGTGCTCATCACGAACGGGCCGTAGTGCACGACTGGCTGGCCGATAGGCTGACCGCCGAGTACGAGGAGCTCGAGCGTCTCACTGCTGGAATCCTGCGCGTCGTCGGCACGGATCGCCATCCAGTCGCCCGGACCGAACGCAATGAGCTGGCCGGTCTGCACCGGACGGCCGCCGCTCCCAGCCCGGCCGGAGCCGGCCAGCACGTAAACGAGCGCGTTGAAGTCTGGATTCCAGGGGAGTTCCAGCAGCGCCCCGGGCGAGACGGTGGCGTGCATCAGCGCCATTGGCGTATGGGTCGAGCCAGGGCCGCGGTGCTCACCCAGCTGCCCGGCGATCACGCGCACCAGGCCGCCGGCATCGGCCGACGCGAGCAGCGTCACTTCGTCGGCTTCGAGGCTTTGATAGGCGGGCGGGATCAGCTTGTCCCGGGCAGGCAGGTTCACCCACAGCTGGATGCCGTGGAACAGACCGCCGGAGACAACGAGATCCTCCGGCGGCGTCTCGATGTGGAGGATGCCGCCGCCGGCCGTCATCCACTGCGTGGCCCCGTTAGTGATCAGGCCACCGCCCCCGTGGGAGTCCTGATGGGCGAAGGTCCCGTCGATCATGTAGGTCACCGTCTCGAACCCTCGATGCGGGTGCCACGGGGTGCCCTTGGGCTCGCCGGGGGCGTAGTCGACCTCGCCCATCTGGTCCATGTGCACGAACGGGTCCAGGGCCTGCAGGCTCATCCCGGCGAACGCCCGGCGTACCGGGAAACCTTCGCCCTCGAAGCCGGCCGGGGCACTGGTCACCGAGACCACCGGACGCTCGGCCGCATCCGCCGGGTCCGGACCGGAGATCCTTGGCAGCGCACCCAGATCACTGACCGTAACGGCGGGCATCGCAACCTCCCAGTTAGGCACTGCGCGGCGCCTGCGGCTAGCTCTACCCCGCCGCATCGCGTCGGCAAACGGCCGCCCGGCCCGGCTCTGGCCAAGGACCAGGTCGAACCAGGACACATCGGATTAGCTTCGCTTGCGCAAGCAGGCTGCCGGATACTGGCGTAGTGGTCCCGGCAGGGCCGGGGCGTTGTTAGCGCGATGGAGGCCGAGATGGCACGAGTTCTGTATACGGCGGAGGCAACGGTGACCGGCGGTCGTGCACACGGCCACGGCCGCAGCACCGACGGCGCCCTGGATGTACAACTCCGAGCTCCGGCGGAGATGGGCGGCGAGGGCGGCGGCACCAACCCTGAGCAGCTCTTCGCCGTCGGTTTCGCTGCCTGCTTCGAGGGTGCCCTGGGCGTGGTGGGCCGTCGTGAGCGCGCCGAGGTAGGCGACGTCTCCATCGATAGTCGCGTGAGTCTGCTCCCCACCGAAGACCGCGGTTTCAAGATTGCGGTCGAGCTCGACGTCAGCCTGCCGCAGGTACCCGATCCCGAGCAGGCAACGCGGATCGTCGCAGCCGCCCACCAGGTATGCCCGTACTCCAATGCCACCCGCGGCAACATCGACGTCGTCCTGACCGCCAACGGTCACCCGGTGGCCTGACACCGCACTGACTACGCGGGGGCCGCGCGCTGCTCGGCGATCGAGTTGCCGCCGTCCACCACCAGATACTGCCCGGTGATGTAGGACGCGCCGGGGCTGGCCAGCCAGGCTATCGCCGCGGCGACCTCGTCAGGCGAGCCGCTCCGGCCGGTCGGAGTGGCCTGTCCCTGGCCACGCTCCTCCGGCGTCTGGGATCCGGTCGCTATCCAGCCTGGGGCGACAGCGTTGACCGTGATTCCGTGCCCGGCTGTATCGATGGCGGCGGCGCGAGTGAGGCCGATCATGCCAGCCTTGGCGGTGGCGTAACCGACGTCCCCGCGGATCGCCATCACCGGGCCCGTCAGGCTGGCCACCATGATGACCCTCCCCCAGCCCCGGCTCGTCATGGCTGGCAGCGCCGCCTTGGTGACCAGGAACGCGGTGGTCAGGTTGCGGGCGAGGGCAGCCTGCCAGGTAGGCAGGTCCATCGACGCCACCGTGCCGGACTCGAACACAGGGTCAGCCGCCGAGATCATGCCAGCGTTGTTGACGACTATGTCGATCTTGCCCCAGCGCTGCAGAGCGGCCGACACAATCCCGGACGCCACTCCAGCATCGGTCAGATCGCCGACCATCCCCGCCGCGTCGAACCCTGCGTTGCGCAGTTCGCCGACCCGGTCCTGGATCCGGGCCGTGGTGGCGCTGAGCATCACCGCAGCCCCGAGCTCCGCGAGCAACCTGGCGCTGGCGAAACCGATGCCGTCGGCACTGCCCGCCCCGGTGATCACCGCAACCCGGCCGGATAGGTCGAACGCTGGTGGGATGGGCATTGCATGATCCTAGCCAGATAGCCTTCGGGCTTATGGAGCAGCGCACCGACCCCTTGGAGAGCACACCGCCTGTCGTCGGCGAGGAGGCGGTCAGGCAGATCCTGCGCGACGGCTTCGGGGTCCATGCAGCGTCCCTCCGGCCGCTCGCGGGCGAGCGGGACCAGAACGTCCAGGTGGACACGGCCGACGGACAGCGATTCTTGCTCAAGATCTCTAATCCGGCGGATGACGGGCCCATCCTGGCCATGCAGACCGCCGCTCTCCGCCACATCAAGCTGGTGGATCCGGACCTGCCGGCGATGCGCGCCCTGCCGACCGCGGCCGGGGATTCCTGGGTCGAGCTGGCGGGGCCTGGCAGCCGGATCTACCCTGCTCGGCTCTTCACGTTCCTGCCTGGCCGGGTGTACGCAAACACCGTCCTCACGCCTGCGGCGCTGTCGTCCCACGGGCAGGTCACCGCGCGTCTGGGGCGGGCGCTGCGTGGCTTTTTCCATCCCGCGGCCGACTACGAGATCTTGTGGGATATCACCAACGTGTCCAGGCTCCGACCACTCCTCACCCATGTCTTTGATGGCAGCCGCCGGGCTCAGATCGAACGGGTCATTGACCGGTTCGAGGCGCGGGTCGCGCCAGTGCTGCCCGGGCTTCGCGCGCAGGTGATCCACGGCGACATGAGCCTGGACAACGTACTGTTCGGCGATGATCTTCGGGTCAGCGGGATCGTGGATTTCGGGGACATGACCCATGCGCCGCTGGTCTGCGATCTCGCCGTCGCCGTGGCCGATGTCCTGCACGGCCGCGACGATGCCATCGAGGCGGCCGACGCGATCATCGGCGGTTATGTCAGCGTGACGCCGCTCGAGGACGAGGAAGCCGAGCTGCTCGCGGACCTGGTGTCGGCCAGGCTGGCCACCGAGGTCACGGTTACCGCCTGGCGGCACGGGCTTTACCCGGATAACACCGCGTACGCCACGAGCGGCGAGCCCGGAGCCCGCGCGTTCCTGGATGCCATCGAGGCCATGGGGACGGACGCCGTCGCGCGGCGCTTCCGCGACGCCTGCCGCCGCCTCCCCTACCGGCGGTCAGCCACCAGTGCTCTACTCGAGCGCCGCCGCCGTGCGCTGCCTCGATCGCCGCTGTTCTACTCCCAGCCTGTGCACCTGGTCCGCGGCGAGGGCGTCTGGCTGTTCGACCCCGACGACCGGCGGTACCTCGACTGCTATAACAACGTGGCCGTAGTCGGGCACAGCCACCCACGGGTCGTCGAGGCGGTAACGCAGCAGCAGCGGCTGCTCGCAACGCACAGTCGTTATCTGCACGAGGCGGTCGTCGAGCTCGCCGAGCGGCTTCAGGCGACGCTGCCGCCTGCGCTGGATGCCGTGATGGTCGTGAACTCCGGCAGCGAGGCCAACGACCTCGCCTGGCGGATCGCACGGGCGGCCACCGGGCGGGCCGGCGCGATCGTGACGGATTGCGCCTACCACGGGCTCACCGAGGCCACCCACGCCCTGTCCCCTGAGGAGTGGGCCAAGGGAGAGCAGCCTGCGCACGTCGCAACGATCCCCGCTCCTGACGGCTACCGCGGCCGGTACCGCCGGGAGGACGACGTGTGGGTGGCCCGGTATGCCGCGCACATCGATGACGCCGCACGGATGCTTGGCGACCGGGGCTTCGCCGCCCTATACCTGGACCCGGCCTTTACCGCCGACGGCATCCTGTCGCCCCCACCTGGTTACCTGCAAGAAGCGGCCCGGCGCGCGCAGGCGCTCGGCGGGCTGCTGGTAGCCGACGAGGTGCAAGCCGGTCACGGCCGGTCTGGCACGCACCTGTGGAGCTTCGAGGCCTCAGCGATCACGCCTGACGTGGTGGTGATGGGCAAGCCGATGGGCAACGGCTTCCCGGTCGCCGCGCTCGTGGTCAGGTCCGAGCTGCTCGAGGCCGTCCCGAGGGAAGTCGAGCTGTTCAGCACCTTCGGCGGCAACCCGGTGGCCTGCGCGGCCGCGCTCGCGGTCCTGGCCGTCATCGAGGATGAGGGCCTGGTGGCTAATGCTGCCAAGGTCGGCTCTTACCTCAGGCGGGGCTTGCTGACGCTCGCCGAACGCTACTCCCTGATCGGGGATATCAGGGGCGATGGCCTCCTGCTCGGCGTCGAGCTGATCGATGCCGCGCGCGAGCCAGCGGCCGGGACCGCGCGCCGAGTAACCGAGGCAATGCGCGATCGGGGCATCCTGATCAGCGCAACCGGTCCGGCCGGCAACGTGCTCAAGATCCGGCCGCCGCTGGTGTTCCAGTACGAGCACGCCGACCTGCTCCTGCACGCCCTCGACGAGGTTCTCGCGTCTTCATGACCGGCCTTATAGGAGCCTGACGTTCCGCTCAGCGGTGGCGATGACGTCGTCCATCTTTCCCGTCAGGGCCTGTTTGGCCAGGCTGAGGGTGAAGCCCTTCACTGTCTGCGCGGGCACATGCGCCGGCCGGGCCAGCGCGTACCGGTCGACGAGTACGTCGACCACGACCGGACCGGCCTTGTGCCCGAGCGCAGCCGCCAGGCCGGCGCGTACGTCTCCTGGTTCCTCGATCCGGATGCCCTTGGCGCCGAGCGCCTCGGCGACGCGACTGAAGTCCGGATTCGCGAAGTCAGTGCCGAACGGGATGAACCCGGCTTCCTGCTGCTCTATGTTGACGAAGTCCAGCATCCCGTTGTTCAGCACCACGTGGACCACCGGGGTCTTGCGCTGCACCTGGGTAAGCAGGTCGCCTAGCGCAAGCATCGTAAAGCCGCCGTCGCCGCACAGCGCGATCGTCTGACGGCCGGGGAATGCGAGTTGCGCGCCGAATGCGTTCGGAGCGGCATTGGCCATCGACGCCCATGAAAACGAACCGAAAATCCGCCGGTTCGCGCCGCCTTTCACATGGCGTGCTGCCCAGATGCATGCCGTACCCGTGTCCACGAAAAACATTGCATCGTCGGAGGCCAGTTCGCTTAGCGTCGCCGCCAGAAATTCCGGACGGATGGGCTTGATCCCCGGACCCTTCGAGACATAGTTTTGCAGAAGTTCATGGAACGAGTCGGTTTCGGCGACGCATTTTTCGAGAAAGCGGCTGTCCGTCTTGTCGCCGACCTTGGCGAGCAACGCAGCCACGGTCGCCTTGATGTCTCCCACCACCGCCAGATCAACCGCCGTTCTGCGTCCG
>DATHQE010000613.1:0-3924 GCA_035483035.1 Streptosporangiaceae bacterium
CAGGTGGCGCTGGCCGCGAATTCGCCCTACCTGTTTGGCCGCGAGTTGTGGCAGGAAACCCGGATCCCGCTCTTTGAGCAGGTCACCGACACCCGGCCGGAGGAGCTTCAGCAGCAGGGCGTCCGACCGCGGGTGTGGTTCGGCGAGCGCTGGATTACGTCGGTGTTCGACTTGTTCGAGGAGAACCTCCGCTACTTTCCGGCCCTGCTCCCGCTGCGCGAGGACGAGGATCCGGCCGCGGCGCTGGACAGCGGCGCGGCGCCGTCGCTCGCCGAGCTGACGCTGCATAACGGCACGGTTTACCGGTGGAACCGGCCGGTCTACGCGGTCGAGGACGGGCGGCCGCACCTGCGGGTGGAGAACCGGGTTTTGCCGGCCGGGCCCACGGTCGCCGATGTCGTGGCCAATGCTGCCTTCTACTACGGGCTGGTGCGCGCGCTGGCCGAGACCGAGCGCCCGGTCTGGACGCAGATGTCGTTCGCCGCGGCAGCTGACAATCTGGTGGCGGGCTCCCGGCATGGGATCGACGCCCGGGTCTACTGGCCGGGGACGGGCGAGGCACCGGTCACGGAGCTGACCCTCCGCAGGCTGCTGCCGCAAGCCTTCGAGGGCTTGCGCCAATGGGGCGTCGATGCGAAGGATGCCGACCGGATGCTCGGCATCATCGAGCAACGCTGCCTGAGCGGCCGAACTGGTGCGACCTGGCAGGTCGAGACGGTCCGAACCCTGGAGCGCGGTCAGGCCGACCGACGCGAGGCGCTGCGCCTGATGACCCAGGGCTACATCGAGCGGATGGCCTCCAACCAGCCGGCACACGGCTGGCCAGCCCTCTAATCAGGCTAATCAGGGCAATTCCTCGCCGTGCCCCGGCGCGATGGGTGACCTGCCGCGTGTGGTCACTCTTGGTAGCTTTGCGACTCCGCCGAGTGGGCATATCTGACAGGCAAAGCCCGGAACACGCTCTTGGGGGGTGGCACGATGGCGCTCAGGTCGACGGCCGGGGAACCGCAACCCGGCGCGGGGCAACCTCAACCCGGCGCCGTACAGCATGAATCCGAACTCGTGATCGATGCGAACATGGCGCGCAAATACACAGCGGAGCTCATCGGCACCGGCATCCTAGTGTTCTTCGGCGCGGGCATGGCGACCATCTCCTTCGGGTTCCGGGCCTTCGGCGGCAGCGTCGCCGCCGGGATCTTGCTGACGGGCCTGACGTTCGGGCTCGTCCTGCTCGGTCTGGTCGCCGTCATCGGCCCGATCTCCGGCTGTCACGTCAATCCCGCGGTCACTCTCGGCCAGTTCCTCGCCAAGCGGATCTCTCCGATCGACGCGGTCGGCTACGTGATCGCCCAGCTGATCGGCGCTCTGCTCGGAGCGCTCCTGCTGCTGTGGGTCTTCCACACCTCGCCGTTCTACATCAGATCCCGGATCGGGCTCGGCGCCAACGGTTACGGCAACCTGTCGCTGCTGCACGCGTCCGGCGGCGGCGCGTTCCTTATCGAGATCATCATCACCGCGGTGTTCGTGCTCGTCGTTCTCAGCGCGACCCGCGCCAGGGCGAATGTCGCCATCCAGGGCGCCGTCCTCGGCGTCGCGCTGGCCCTGGTCAACATCATGGGCATAGCGATCGACGGTGCCTCGGTCAACCCGGCGCGCAGCTTCGGCCCCGCCATTGTCGCCGGGGGCCCCTGGCTGAGCCAACTCTGGCTGTTCCTCATCGCGCCGCTGGTCGGCGCCGTGCTCGCGGCAGGTGTGTTCATGCTGTTCCACCCCGGCGAGGGCGTCGCGATGAGTGATCTCGGGATGCGACGCATGCGCGCCCAGTCGGCCATGACGGTCTCGGGCGCGGACGAGCAAGTGCCGCCGGCCGGAACGGCTGTGCGAAGTGGCACCGGGACCCCAGCAGCCAGCCAGCCGGCGGGCAGCGAGACGGCCAGAGGCGGGGGCGCAACGGGCCCCGGCGGGACGCCTTCAGGCGACCCGGACGATCCGACAGGGCCGGTTAACCCGCCCGGGAGCACCAGGAATCCGCCCGGAGACGCGAAGTAGGTACGGCCGGAGACGGCGCCGGGCCGCTCCGTAGGACCGCCCGCGAGGCGAAGCCGCCTCGCGGGCGGTCGCTGCGGGGGCCTGAGCGCGGGTGAGCCCGCGACCGGGCACGCGCCGCCAGTTCGCGGAAGACTGGCCCCGGCGGACCCGGAGTGTGATGATCGGATTAATGGCCGCCGACGATTCTGCTCAAGTCCCGCAGTTGCGTATGAGCAGCGCAGCCGGCCGCTGGGTGCTGCTCGCTACCGTGCTCGGGTCGAGCATGGCCCTGCTCGACTCCACCGTCGTGAACGTCGCGCTGCCGACGATCGGCCGCAGCCTGGGCGCCTCGCTGGCCGGACTTCAGTGGACGGTCACGGCGTACACCCTGACGCTTGCCGCGCTGATCCTGCTCGGCGGCTCACTCGGCGACCGGTTCGGGCGACGCCGCGTGTTCCTCGCGGGGGTGGTGTGGTTTGCGCTGGCCTCGGCGCTGTGCGGGTTCGCTCCTAGTATCGGCGTGCTCATCGGCGCCCGGGTCCTCCAGGGCGTCGGCGGCGCCTTGCTGACTCCTGGCTCGCTCGCCATCATCCAGGCCACGTTCGTTGCTGACGACCGGCCGCGGGCAGTCGGCGCCTGGTCCGGTCTGGCCGGCGTCGCATCCGCGATCGGCCCGGTGCTGGGCGGCTGGCTGGTCCAGGTCGCTGGCTGGCAGTGGGTGTTCTTCCTGAACCTGCCGCTGTCCGTCGCAGTCGTCGTGGTCACCATCCGCCATGTGCCGGAGACCAGGGATACCTCCGTGCGCGGCAGTTTCGATGTCGCTGGGGCGGTGCTCACCGCGCTGGCGCTGGCTGGCATCACGTACGCGCTGATCGAGGCGCCGGAGAAGCAAGGCAAGGCCGTCGTTGCCGTCGCCGGACTGCTCGGCGTCGCGGCCGGAGTTGCGTTTGTGCTCGTCGAGCGGCGGCGCACGCGCGCGCCCGACAAAATCACGCCAATGCTGCCGCTTGACGTCTTCGCGTCCCGTCAGTTCAGCGTCATCAACGTGATCACGTTCCTGGTCTACGGGGCGTTCGGCGGACTGCTCTTCCTGCTGGTCATTCAGCTTCAGGTCGTCTCCGGATTCTCGCCGCTGAAGGCGGGGTCGGCCCTCCTCCCGGTCACCGTGCTGATGCTCGTTTTCTCCGCGCGATCAGGCGCGCTGGCCCAGCGCATCGGGCCGCGCTGGCCCATCACGATCGGCGTGACGCTGCTCGCGATCGGAATGGCACTCATGATGCGGATCGGGCCGCACGCGACCTATGTCAGCGACGTGTTGCCAGCAGTCCTCGTGTTCGGCGTCGGCTTGTGCCTGACGGTAGCGCCGCTGACAGCGACGGTGCTGGCCAGCGCGGACGTCCAGCACGCCGGCGTGGCCAGCGGAGTGAACAACGCGGTGGCCAGGGCGGCTGGGCTAGTCGCTGTTGCGGCCCTGCCAGCGGCCGTGGGCCTGAGCGCGGCGAGTTACCACTCGGCAGTGCTGTTCAATCCTGGCTTTGATCGGGCGACAACGATCTGCGCGGTGATCTTGCTGGTGGCCGCCGTGCTGGCCGCGTTCCTGGTCGACAACGATGTGCTACGGCCGGCCGGGCGCGCGCTGCCCGCGCCCGAGGCCAGGGTGAGCTGCGCGGTTACGGCGCCGCAACTCCAGCCGACGCCGACATTGCAGACGGCGCCGCCCCGAGCGAGCTAATTGTCGAGGCCGAGCGTGAAGGTCGGCTTCGGCGACGTCTCCGGCAGCCTGTGCTCGTCGCTCAGGCGGCGTATTGCCGTGCCGGTCGCCAGGAACTCGGTCGCGTGCTCGCCCCAGACGTGGTTCTTCACCTCGACGGTCACGCCGACGATGCCGGACGACTG
>DATHQE010000614.1:0-4239 GCA_035483035.1 Streptosporangiaceae bacterium
GGACCGGCGTCGCATGGAAGGATCCAGCAGGCCGATGAGCGTGCAGACTGCAGGAACCGACGACATGGTGACCGGTGCCGCCTCGGTCGGACCCGCACCGCCGGACAGGGCACCGCGAGCATTGCGGATCGTCGCCCTGGCGGCCGTGTGGCTGGGCCTCGCCGCGCTGGCAGCGGCCACTTTCGTGCTGTCGTACTCGGCAATCCGCGCGGTCGCCTTGCAGGCTGGCATCGAGCCCCGGCTCGCCAGGGGCTACCCGCTGCTGCTCGACGCGATGCTGGTCATCGTGCTTGCCGCGGTACTCGCGCTGCGGGGCGCGGGATTGCCCAGCAGGCTGCTGGCCTGGCTGACGCTACTGGTCGTGCTCGCCGCGGCGGCAGGCGCCGATGCGCTGCACGCTGCCGGGCGACGATTGCCACACCAGGCCGCCGCGATTACCGCGGCTGTCCTGCCCTGGGTGCTGGTGCTCATCGCGTTCGTGCTGCTGCTCGCCATGCTCAGGCACGCCAGGCTGCGGCGAACGGCCGGCGCGGGGCAGCCCGGTCCGGTCCGTATCGCGCCGCACGGGACGGGTCCGGCTGTGGCTGATGACCAGGGCGTGGCTGATGACCAAGGCGTGGCTGATGACCAGGGCGTGGCTGATGACCAGGGCTTGCACGCCGACATGGGCGCGCCCGCTGAACTGGCCCACGAATCCGACCTTGCGCCCGACGACCCGAGCAGCGACGAAGGCCTCAGCGAGCCAGCCGATGCCGCGACGGCGTATCCCGCCGAGCCGCCAGCAGCTGCCGACGACAGCGATGATGGCGGGCCTGACGACCCGGACATGCCGGTGTTCCACCGGTTGTGGAGTTCGCCGACGCCGCCCGCCGGCTAGCCGCCCGAGCCGAGCAGCGCCGTGGCGATGGCGGCGATGCCCTCGCCGCGGCCGGTAAGGCCGAGGCCGTCCGAGGTAGTCGCCGCCAGGCTCACCGGTGCGCCGCCGAGCGCCGCTGCCAGCGCCTGCTCGGCCTCGGCGCGCCGGGCCGAGATGCGCGGACGATTACAGATGACCTGGATGGCCACGTTCCCGATGCAGTACCCGGCAGCAGCGGTCAGCCTGGCCGTCTCGGCCAGGAGCGCAGCCCCGCTGGCACCGGCCCACTGCGGGCGGTCGGTCCCGAACTGGCTGCCAAGATCGCCGAGCCCAGCCGCGGACAGCAACGCGCTACAGGCAGCGTGCGCCGCGACGTCACCGTCAGAATGACCGCTCAGGCCGTCTTCGCCTGGCCACAGCAGGCCGGCAAGGTACAGCGGACGGCCTGCGCTGACTGGATGAACATCGACACCAACGCCGACTCGCGGCAGCAGGCCGGCCACGGCGCGCTCTGGCACAGCGGTTTCAGGCACGGCCGTCTCAGGCACAGCCCTCGCAGGCACGGGGGTCTCAGGCACGGGTCAAGTGCCGCAGCGGTCAGGAGGCGAGAATCTCGTCGAGCAGGGCCTCAGCCTTGTCCTCGTTAGTCTTCTCGGCCAGCGCAAGCTCGCTGACAAGGATCTGCCTGGCCTTGGCCAGCATCCGCTTCTCGCCGGCCGACAGGCCGCGCTCACGGTCTCGACGCCACAGGTCGCGCACCACCTCAGCGACCTTGTTGACATCGCCGGAAGCAAGCTTCTCCAGGTTGGCCTTGTACCGCCGGGACCAGTTGGTCGGCTCTTCGGTGTACGGGGCGCGCAGTACTTCGAATACGCGCTCCAGCCCTTCCTGCCCGACCACGTCCCGGACGCCGACTAGCTCAGCGTTATCTGCGGGAACACGCACAGTCAGGTCGCCCTTGTCGACCTTGAGCACGAGGTAGGTCCTGTCTTCACCCTTGATTACACGGGTTTCGATTTCCTCGATCCGAGCAGCCCCATGATGGGGGTAGACGACGGTGTCGCCGACCTTGAATGACATGTGGCATGTACCCCTTCCGCTGAACCCCAGCTTACCACGTGTAGCCCGGGCGATTAGCCGTCGTTAGTGGCAAAGGTGCAGGTCAATGGCGCAGTTGCGGGCGTCCAATTTTGCCGGGCCAGCAGTCAGGCGGCGTGGCGTGGCACGCCGGGCGCGCTGAGTGACCATCCGGGCGATACGAGGTGGGACGGCGCTACCTCGCGGTGCCCGGCCCTGGCCCATACTGGGACTAGACGTTCGCTCCTGCCGGAGAGGTAAGCGTGAACCCAGGCGGCGAACCGGAACGGGACGATACTGGCCTGCCACCGGTCGACATCGAGATCCCCGACGACGCGCGGGACCTCGACCGTGACGTGCAGGCGTACTACCGGGAGCAGCGAGCCAGGCGACGGCAGCAGCGAGGCCGCCGGCTGCGCGGCTCGCTGGCCAGGGATGGCATCGTCTTGCCGCTGCTGGCCTGCTGCCTGATCCTGGCCCTGATCACCGGGACCCTGCTGACCGTGTTCACGGCCACCTCCGACCAGATCCTGCCAGGCCCGGCTGGCGGGAGGGCAACGGCGCGGCCGTCGGCGACCAGCAGCGCACCATCGGCCGCCAGCAGTGCCCCGTCGGCGGCCAGCAGCGCCCCGGCGAGCCACACCGCGTACCCGGCGGTCGTGCCCGGCATGCTGCCGCAGGCCACGATTGCCGTCGACGGGCAGCCGCCTGTGCCGGTGCGAGATCTGAGCCGGGCGGCGCTCGTGCTGATTCCAGCGAACTGCAATTGCACAGCTACCGTTTCCTGGCTCATCCAGGTCGTGACCGGCGCGCACGCAAGCCCGTATCTCGTCTACACCGCCAGCACCCAGGCCGCGGTCGCGGGACTGTACCGAAGCCTGCCGGGCAACCAGCGCGCGCAGACCTTCCTGGCCCTGGATGCCAGCGGCCTGGTGAGCGAATCCGTCCCGGACAACCTGCCGGCCGGCGGGCTGGCAGCTATCCTGCTCGGCCCCTCGAAGGTCGCCGCCTACGCCACCATGCTCCGCACGGACGACAACCCGAGCACGCTGATCCAATCTCTCGCGCGCTGACAGCGGCCGGCCTGGCAGAATCGTCGGCGTCGCGATCGTCGGCGTCGCGCGCGGCGGCAGTCTCGCTGGGCGCGACAGCACGACGCGGCCAGTTCTAACGGCCGGGCCGGCGGCAGCCTCAGCCTGCCTTATGGCTACGCTTTGCGACGTCTCAGGGACGTCCTCACAACGAGGGGAGCACGCAGTGATCGGGAGCGGCTGGGGAAGCACTTTGCCGCGGCGGCTCGCGCTCGTGGCTGCTGCTGCGCTTATTCCGGTCCTGGCCGGCTGCGAGGCGGGCAATAACGCGCCGACGCTCGCCTTTCACTACCCGACGGACGCCGCCGGTACGTCGGTCGGCAACCTCGCCATCAGGAACGTGTTCATCCTGGGAGCGCCGCTTGGCCGCGACCTCGCCCGGGGCCAGTCGGCCAGCATGTTCTTGTCGCTGGTGAACAACGGCGCACCGGACGCGCTGACCAGCATCACCGCGCCAGGCACCGCCCTGTCGGTGACGCTGCCGGCCAGCGTCCCGGTAGTCACCGGCCACCCGGTCTTCTTCACCGGCCCGCGGCCGCAGGTCGTCCTCGTGCACCTGACCCGGCCGCTGGTGAGCGGCACGACCATCAAGATGGTGCTGACTTTCGCGAAGGCAGGCCCGATCCCGCTCTTCGTTCCGGTGTTTGCCCGGGCCACCCACTACGTGACCTACGCGCCGCCGCAGCCGACTCCTTCGGCCGCGCTGGCGACGGCTGCGGCCAAGCGTCGCAGGGGGCACGCCGCCGCGTCCGCGAGTTCAAGCGCCAGCACGTCGCCCAGCCCTGGCGCCAGCGCGTCGCCGTCACCATCGCCCAGCTCGAGCAGCTAGCGCGGCCCGAGCAGTTACCACGCCCGAGCAGTTAGCACGCCGAGCAGCTAACGCATGATCGGGCTGGCTAGCCGACGGGCTCGAACTTGTACCCCAGCCCTCGCACGGTCACGATGTGGCGCGGGTTCGTCGGCTCGGTCTCGATCTTGGCGCGCAGCCGCTTGACGTGAACGTCCAGCGTCTTGGTGTCGCCGACGTAGTCAGCACCCCAGACCCGGTCGATGAGCTGCATCCGGGTGAGCACCCGCCCCGCGTTGCGCAGCAGGACTTCGAGCAGCTCGAACTCCTTCAGCGGCAGCTGGACCTGCTGGCTGCGCACCGTGACGACGTGCCGGTCCACATCCATCCGCACCGGGCCGGACTCCATGATCGAGCTGACTGGCTCG
>DATHQE010000615.1:0-2732 GCA_035483035.1 Streptosporangiaceae bacterium
CCGCGGCCGCGGAACGCCACGTCGGCGACCCGGCCGGTGAGGTGCGGTGAGCCGTCGGTGAGCGAGGCGAGCCGCACCCCGGTCGGGCGGATCGCGAGCACCGCCTCGTCGCCGGGCCGCAGCGTGACCGGGGCGGCGCCATCCCGGGTGGCCGGCCGCAGCGCGGGCAGCGTCCCTGCGGTGCCGGCGGGCGCGGTGATCTCGAGGGTGCCGTCGCTGCCGTAAGCGGCCACCCGGACCCTGAGCTCGCCGGCCAGTCCGGTGAACCGGGCGACGAACGGCGTCGCCGGGTGGTTGTACACGTCTTCCGGTGTGCCCGACTGCACCAGGACGCCCTCTTCGAGCACCCCGACCACGTCGGCGAGCGCGAACGCCTCCGCCTGGTCGTGCGTGATGTACACGGTGGTCGCGCCCGCCTCGCGGACCAGCGAGGAGATCTCCACCCGCATCCGCTCGCGCAGGTCGGCGTCCAGGTTGGACAGCGGCTCGTCGCACAGGATCAGCCCGGTGTCGGCGATCAGCGCCCTGGCCAGCGCGACCCGCTGCTGCTGGCCGCCGGACAGCTCGTTCGGGTAGCGCCGCGCGAACTCGCCCAGCCCCACCCGCTCCAGCATCGCCGCCGCGCGCGCCCGGCACTCGGCCCGCGGCAGGCGGCGCCTGCGCAGCGCGAACGCGACGTTGTCCAGCGCGGTCATGTGCGGCCACAGCGCGTAGTCCTGGAACACCATCGACAGGTCACGCTGGTCGGGCGCCACGTGCGCCCGGCCGTCCGCGACGGCCTGCCCGCCGATGGTGATCAGCCCGCTGTCGATCCGCTCGATGCCCGCCAGGCACCGCAGCATCGTCGTCTTGCCCGAGCCTGACGGGCCGAGCAGCACGAGAAACGTGCCGGGGGCGACGTCAAGCGACACCGAGCGCAGCGCGGGCACGGTGGAGCCCGGATACGTCTTCGTCAGCCTGACGATGGAGATGGGCTCAGCCACGGACGGTCCTTCCGATTCGCCGCCAGCCGGCCGGGGCGAGCAGGCTGTACCCGCCGAGGACGATCGCGACGGCGGCGAACGCGATGAACACGGCGAGCACGGCCTGCGCCATGCCGACGCCGAAGTGGTAGTTGGACAGGTTGTCCTCGATCGCGATCGAGGCCGGCGGCGAACCGGGCGCGTACAGCAGCTGGGACAGTGGCAGCTCGAGGAAGACTCCGCAGAACGTGTACAGCAAGGCGAGCATGATCGGCCGGGACACCACGGGCAGCACGCCGCGCGCCCACGCGATCAGCGCGCCGGCCCCGTGCGCGCGCGCCGCGTCCTTCAGCGACTCCTGCAGCTGCGACACCGACCCGACGAGGACTCGCGCGTTGGTCGGCAGCGACGAGGCGATGTAGGCGATGACGAGCAGCTGTACGGTCTGGTACAGGTTGATGCCGAGGGTGGACATGATCGGCAGGTTGTAGGCGAAGATGTAGCCCGCGCCGAACACCACCCCGGGCAGCGCGACGGAAGCGAGCAGCAGGAAGTCCATCGCGCCGGTGGCCGCCGTCCGGCGGCGGGACAGCATCCGCGCGGCGATGAACCCGAGCGTCACCGTGATTGTCGCGGTGATCATCCCGTAGACGAGCGACCGTTCCAGCGGCCCGAGCAGCCCGGGCTCCTGGAACAGCGCCCGGTAGTTGGCCAGCGTCAGCGTGAACGAGCCGCCGAAGTCGCCGAGCAGCGACCCGCTCACCGCGCCGAATCCGGGAACGCCGAGCATCACCACGAAGAACAGCGCGACCCCCGTGCTCGCGAGAATCGCCTCTGTCCGCGACAGCCGCCGCCGCACCGCCTGCCTGGTCCGCCCGGACAGGATCTGGTAGGACCGGCCGCGCAGCGCCCTGGCCTGCAGCGCGAGCGGGATCGCGACCGCCGCCACCAGCAGCCAGGACATCCCGGCCGCGAGCGGGAAGCTCGGCGGGAAGTTGCCGATCGCCGCGTACAGCGCGTAGGTGGCCAGCGAGAAGTTCGAGTTGTACGCCAGCGTGGCGGCGACGCCGAAGTCGCTGATAGACTCCGCGAAGCCGATGGCCAGCGCGGACATGATGGCCGGCGCGAGGATCGGCACGATCAGCCGCAGCGCCTGCAACCGGGACGCGCCGTGCGTCCGCGCGGCGTCCTCGAACTCCTGCCCGAGCCCGGTCAGCGCCGCGGTGATCGCCAGGTAAGAGAACGGCACGCAGCGCAGCCCGAGCAGCAGCACCACGCCGAACGGGCCCATGATCAGGTGCGTGACCCACGGCCAGTCCAGGCCCATCCGGTACATCACGCCGTCCTGCTGCACCAGCCGTTCCCAGCCGAGCGCGGGCAGCCAGGACGGCAGCAGCAGGGCCAGCCACATGCCGGCGCTGACGAACCGGCGGCCAGGCATGGTGGTGCGGGCCGCGAGCCAGGCGATCGGGAAGCCGATCAGGACTCCCATCAGCGCCGCGGCGGTGCTCACCCACAGCGAGTTCACCACCGCGACCGCCGTGGCCCCGGTCAGCGCCTGGTGCAGGTACGTCAGGGTGAACCACTGCGACCCCTGGTCGAACAGCCGGGGGGACACGGCGAGCAGCAGGAAGCAGGCGCAGGGGAACAGGATGACCGCGCACAGGATCAGCCAGACCAGCGGCATGCCCAGCCGTGTCACCCGTAGCCAGGATGGGCCGCGACCCCCAGTCGGCGAGAAGCGCTGCGCCCCTCGCCGGCCGGGGGCCA
>DATHQE010000616.1:0-2453 GCA_035483035.1 Streptosporangiaceae bacterium
TGTCCTCGCCGTCGGTGATCGGGACCCCGAGGACGTCCGTGAGCTCAGGATGTGCCGCCGGCCAGCCCCAGAAGCGCGGGTCGGCGCGGATGTCGTCGAGCCGGAGCGGCTTGCCCTCCCGCAGCATGACCCCCAGCATCCCGTGCTGGCGCGGCAGCGGCCCGATCGCTGCTTGCTCTTTCGCCGTCAGGCCGTCGACGACAAACTCAGCGAACGTACCCGCCTCGCCAGGCACGCCGAGCGCGGCGTACCTGGCGCCAGCCAGCGAACGCGCTGCCCGCACGATCTTGCCGAGCACATCACGTACCGACAGCTGGCTCGAGACAGCCAGCACCACTTGGCTGACCTGCTCGAAGACTTCATCCTGGCCGACGTCACCGGCCGGTCGCTGAGCCTGGCCCATACACCAGACCGTACCGGCGCTGGCCGCGAAGCGGATCCGGCCCAGGTCCTAGGACTATGGTCGCAGCTTCGCCCGGCCGCAGCCCGATGTGCCGGACGCCTAGGCTGCCTAGCGTCTATTGCATGAGAACTTCATCAGTGGCGGTCGTGACCGGCGCGTCGCGCGGTCTTGGCCGCGCCCTCGCCGACGGCCTGGCCGCAGCCGGATACAGCCTCATCATCGATGCGCGCGACTGCCTGGCGCTGGCGGCGACCGCCCAGGCCATCCGCATCCGGCATGACCTGCCGCTGCGCTCCGTGCTGGAAGTGCCCGGCGACATCGCCGACCCGGCGCACCGGGCCGACCTGGCCGCTGCGGCCGCTGAGCTCGGCGGCGCGAGCCTGCTGGTCAATAATGCCGGGACGCTGGGTGCGAACCCGCTGCCCGCGCTTGCGGACTATCCGGTTAGCGAGTTGCGCAGCGCGCTCGAGATCAATGTGCTGGCCCCAATCGCGCTGACCCAGCTGCTCCTGCCGGATCTGCGCAGGCTCGGCGGATCTGTACTGAGCGTCACCTCGGATGCGGCCGTCGAGGCGTACGCGGGCTGGGGCGGTTACGGCGCCGCCAAGGCAGCCCTCGAGCAGGCCTGCCACATCCTGGCCGCGGAAGAGCCAGCTGTCCGGATCTGGTGGGTCGATCCGGGGGACCTGCGCACGCACATGCACCAGCAGGCCTTCCCCGGCGAGGACATCTCCGACCGGCCGCTCCCTGAGACCGTCGTGCCGGGGTTCCTGCGGCTCGTCCGGGAGCGCATGCCCAGCGGCCGCTACCGGGCGGCCGAACTGATGCCCGCCGGGGCACTATCGACGTCAGGGGCTTCGTCATGACGGTCGCTGTCGACCTTGAGACCCTGCCGTTCGAGCTGCGGCCAGAGCTTGAAGCGCACGAGCCGCCCGAAGCGCAGGGCGGCACCAGGGACGACGTCCGGCTGCTCGTCAGCAGGACCGCCGCCGGCGAGCTGACCGACCACGCGTTCGCTGAGCTGCCGGACCTGTTTCTGCCCGGCGATCTCGTGGTGGTGAACAACTCCGCGACGGTTCCGGCCGCCGTGAGGCTGCCTGAGCTGACCGCGGCGGGTTCCCCGCTGACCGTGCACTTCTCCACTGCCATGGCGGCTGGAGACTGGCTTATCGAGCTGCGCACCGGCGGCAGCGGCCAGCCGACGGCGCCATTCGGCGGCGGAGCTGACGGCCAGCGGCTCGACCTGCCCGGCGGCGCGACCCTGACGCTGACCGGGCGGTTCAGCCAGCGCCTGTGGCGGGCGCAGCTCTCGACCGCCGTGATCCCGTATTTGCTCCGCCACGGCGAGCCGATCAGGTACGGCTACGTGCCACGCCCATGGCCGATCGGCGCGTACCAGACGGTCTTCGCCACCTGGCCAGGCAGCGCGGAGATGCCGAGCGCCGCCAGGCCGTTCACGCCGGAGATCGTGACCAGGCTCGTCAGCCGCGGCGTGAGCATCGCGCCCGTCACGCTGCACACCGGCGTCTCGTCCCTGGAAGGCGGCGAGGATCCCTACCCCGAGTCCTATGACGTGCCCGCGTCCACCGCCCGGATGGTGAACATGACCAGGCGGACCGGTGGCCGGGTCATCGCCATCGGCACGACGGTCGTCCGGGCGCTTGAGACGGCGGCGCTGGCAGCCGAGCGCACGGACGCCGGCCCCATCGCCGCATCGGCCGGCTGGACCTCCCACGTGGTGACTAGGCAGACCGGCGTCGCCGCGGTGGACGGGCTGCTCACCGGACTGCACGAGCCGCGGTCCACGCATCTGTGGATGCTCGCTGCCTTTGCCGGCGACGCGCTGCTCCAGCGCTGCTACCAGGCCGCCGCCGACCATGGCTACCGCTGGCACGAGTTCGGCGACGTGCACCTGCTGCTGCCCTGAGCCTGCCGCCTGGCCGGCGCCGAACCCGGCTGCCCGGCGAGTGCTGCCACTCGATAGCGTTAACAGCGCTATGTCCGGTCCGCAGATCACCCTGCTGGTCACCCTGACCGGCCGTGACCGGCC
>DATHQE010000617.1:0-7493 GCA_035483035.1 Streptosporangiaceae bacterium
GTCACATCGACCTGAGCGTCGGCAGTGACTGGCACGAGGCCCGGGCGCGGCTCGCCGCCGTCCCTGGCCTGGGGCCGTGGACGATCGAGACCATCGCCATGCGGGCGCTCGGTGATCCGGACGCGTTCCCGGCCACCGACCTGGGCGTACGCGCCGCCGCGCGGGCAGCCGGGCTGCCCGCGACCCCGGCCGCCCTGACCAGTCGCGCGGCGGCCTGGCGGCCGTGGCGCTCGTACGCCGTCCAGTACCTGTGGGCGACAGGCGACCACGACATCAATCGCCTGCCAAGCTAGCCAGACCCAAGGAGACCCTTCGTGCGCATCACAGCAGACATCGTCACGCCAGACATCCTTACCACCGGCACCAGGGCTCATGTGCTACTGCCAAGCCCGATCGGACATCTCACGCTGGTAGCCGAGGCGGGCCAGGCGATCGGCTTGTATATGGACTCGCAGCGGCACCGCCCAGTCAGCCAGACCTTCGGCGCCGAGGGTGACCCGGCCGACGAGCCATTCGCGTCAGCCGCGTGGCAGCTCGCTGCCTATTTCGCTGGTGACCTGACGACTTTTGACCTGCCGCTCGCACCGGCCGGGACACCGTTCCAGCAGCGCGTCTGGTCCGCCCTGCAGTCCATCCCGTACGGGCAGACCTGGTCGTACGCCCAGCTGGCCAGGCAGGTCGGCTCGGCCAGCCGGGCTGTCGGCCTGGCTAACGGCAAGAACCGGATCGCGCTGATCATCCCGTGCCACCGGGTCATCGGCTCGGACGGCAGCCTGACCGGCTACGGCGGCGGCCTGGATCGCAAGCGCTATCTGCTCGAGCTAGAGGCGTCGGCAAGAACGCGGGCCGCGGCTCCCCCGGAGAGCACAGCCAGCAGCAGCCGGCCGTGACGATCTCGAGGCCTCTGACGACCTCCGCACGCGCAATCGCGCGCCGTCAGGGGTGCTGCGGCACTGATTCGGTCGTTTTTGGGCTGATTGGTCGCCGTCTGTCGTGTCTACCCGGTGGTCGGCGTTACCGTGGTACGCGGCGCTTGCGTGCGACTCACGCGCCTGGCTGGTAACCGGAAAACAGATGCCCATGCGTGACCCAGGCCACCGGCCGGAAGAGTTCAGCAGTTTCGTCGGCCGCATGGCCGAGGTCAGCGAGCTGCGTGAGCTGCTGCGTGTGATGCGCGCGGTGACCCTCTGTGGCGCCGGCGGGATCGGCAAGTCGCGGCTCGCACTCAGGCTGCTCGAGGCCGTGGCGGGCGAGTTCCCGGACGGAGCGTGGTTCGTCGAGCTCAGCGACCTCCGGCAGCCCGGCAACCTCGTGCCGTTGCTGGCCGCTGTTGTCGGCGTCGACGAAGAGCCCGGCCGGCCTCTCATCGATACGCTCGCCGAGTCTTTCCGGCATCGCCGTGTCCTGCTGGTGCTGGACAACTGCGAGCACCTGATCGAGGCCTGCGCGACCCTGTGCCAGCGGCTGCTGGCCAGCTCGCCCGGACTAAAGGTGATCGCCACCAGCCGCGAGCCGCTGCGAGTGGCCGCCGAGCGCGTCTGGCCGGTGCCACCGCTCGGGCTTCCGCCGCTTGAACAGGCGCCCGACCAGCCACTGAGCCTTGACCTGCTCCAGGGCTACGACGCGATCCGGCTTTTCACCGAGCGGGCGTCCGCCGCGGCACCCGGCTTCGCGCTCGGGCCGGGGAACATCGACAGCGTCGCTGCCATCTGCCGGGCCCTCGACGGCCTGCCGCTAGCTATCGAGCTCGCTGCCGCGTGGGTCCGAGTGCTGTCGGTCGAGCAGATTGCCGCCCGGCTCGACCACCGGTTCACGCTGCTCACCAGCACCGACCGGACAGTGCCCGCCCGTCAGCAGACGCTGCGCGCGACATTCGACTGGAGCTACGACCTGCTCTCCGAGCCGGAGCGGACGCTGCTGCGCCGGCTTTCGGTGCTCGCGGGCTGGTCGCTCGACATGGCCGAGCAGGTGTGCGCCAACGACAGCCTGCCCGCCGCCGACATCGTCGACCTGCTGACCGCGCTGGCAGACAAGTCGCTGGTGGAGGTGGAGCCCGAGGCGCTCGGGCAGGCCAGGTACCGGATGCTGGAGACAGTTCGCGAGTACTCCGGCGCCTTGCTCGAACTGTCTGGCGAGGCGGCGGCGGTGCAGCGCCGCAGGCGCGAATACACCCTGCGCGAGTGCGAGCGGCTTGCGGCGATCGGGATGGCGCGGGTGCCAGCCCCGTGGTCAGCCAGGGTCGACGTCTTTCGCCGCGTCGATCTTGAGGCGCCGAACCTGCGGGAGGTTCTCGGCGGCTGCCTCGCCGACGGCGACGCCGAGACCGGACTGCGCATCTGCACGGCGGTCCGGCCGGTCTGGCTCGTGCGCGGCGCCTTCGCGATCGGCGCAGCGTGGTTCGACGAATTCCTCCAGCTGCCCGACATTGCCTCGGTGCCGGCGTCAGTACGCGGGCCCGCGCTGGCCAGCCGCGCACAGCTAGCCCTGGCGATGGGATCGGCCGAAGCAGAGGAGCTCGGCCTGGCTGGCCTCGAGTTGTGCTGGGCGGGCGGCGACCAGTTCTACGTGGCGGCAGCGCTCAACTTGCTGACTGAGATCGCGGTGCACGCCGGTCGACCTGACGAGGCGGCAGTCAGGGCGGCGGAGGCCCTCCAGGTCGCCAGGTCAGCAGGCGATCGCTGGAACGAGGGCTACGCGCTCGGCACCATGTCTGCGGCCGCAGCTAGACGCGGCAACATGCGCGAAGCGCAGCAGCTCGCCGAAGAGGCGCTGGCGATCATGCGCGCCATCGAGCAGCTGTGGGGCTCGGCCAGAGCGCTGCTTGGCCTTGGCGACCTGGCCAGGCTGCGCGCGGAGGACGAGGTTGCGCGGGTCTACTACCTGGATGCGCTAGCCATCCTGCGCCAGGTCAACGCCAGGCCGGAGATCGCGCGCTGCCTCGCTGGCCTCGGCCGGATCGCGCTCGACCAGTCGGACCTGCGCCGAGCCCGGCAGCACCTGACCGAGAGCCTGCAGCTGAGCTCCGCATCAGGCAGCCGGCTCGGCATCGCGCGCGGCCTCGAGGCGCTCGCGCGACTCGCGGTCCTGGAACGCAATCCGCAGCTCGCCGTTCAGCTGGCTGGCGCGATCTCGACGCTGCGCACCGAAGCGCACCTGCCGCCGATGCCCGGCGCGAGGACGCAGCGATTCCTGGACGCCGCCGCGAGCCTGGGCGAGCATACGGTCACGCGGCTGTGGCAGGACGGCACGGCCATGACGCCGGCCGCCGCCGTGCGGCTGGCGCTGGGCGAGGCAGTTGACGACGGTCCTGCCTCCGGCCTAGCGGTGCCGCGGCCGGGTCACGACACCCTGGCAGGCGGCCTGACCCCGCGCGAGCAGGAGGTCGTCGCACTGCTCGGGGCTGGCCTGAGCAACCGCGACATCGCCACGAAGCTGTTCATCAGCCCGGCGACAGCGGCCCGCCACGTCGCCAACATCCTGGCCAAGCTCGGCTTCAGCTCCCGTAGCCAGGTGGCCGTCTGGGCGAATACCAGCCACCTGCCGACCGAGCCCGACCAGTCCAGCGCCGGATGACCCGGCACCGGTCAGCTGGCACCGAACAGCGCGCTGACGGACTCGCCTTCGTGAATGCGCCGGATCGCCTCGGCCAGCGCCGCGGCGATCGAGATCACCTGCAGATCGGGCCCGGCTTCGGCCGTCGGCAGCGTGTTGGTGGTGACAATCTCCTGGACGAGCGGCTGAGCCGCGATCCGCTTGAGGGCGCCATCGCTGAACAGCCCATGGGTGCACGCGATCCGCACTGAGCGGGCATCCCGCTCCCGCAGCCGGTCGAGTAGCTCGATGATCGTGGTGCCGCGTGCGATCTCGTCGTCGAGCACGATCACATCGCGGCCCTCGACGTCGCCGATGATCGAGCTGATCATCACCCGCTCGTCGCTGAACCTTTCCTTCGCACCCGCGGCCACGGGCAGCTGAAGCAGCCGGGCGAGCGCGGCCGCGTTCTTGGCGTTGCCCAGGTCAGGCGAGACGACGACAGCGTTCGACAAATCCAGCCTGGCGAAGTGATCGGCGAATTCGCGCAGCGCGTTGAGGTGATCGACCGGGATCGAGAAGAACCCGTGCACCTGCGGTGAGTGCAGCGTCATCGCCAGAACCCGGCTGGCACCCGCGGTCACGAGCAGGTCGGCGACGAGGCGGCCGCCGATCGACACCCTGGGCATCGATTTCTTGTCCGACCGCGCGTAGGAGTAGTACGGGATGACGGCCGTCACCCGCGCCGCTGATGCACCGCGCGCGGCATCGAGCATGAGCAGCAGCTCGACGAGGTTCTCCTGCACCGGGGGGCCGAGCGGCTGGATGACGAACACATCGCGCTCCCGGCAGTTCGCCTGAAGCTGCACTTCGAGGCAGTCGTTGGCGAATCTGCTAAGCCGTACCGGGTACAGCTGTACGCCGAGATGGTCGCAGATTTCTTCTGACAGGGCCGGATGGGCGCTACCGCCGAAGACAACTATCTCTCGCACAGCCCTAAGGCTATGAGGTCCGGCGCCACGGCGGGAGCCGCAGGGCACCTCGGTCAGTCCAGGGCGGCCAGGCCGGCGTCGGCCGCTAGCCGTCGCGCTGCCTCGGTCAGCCAGCGAGCTGGCTCGCGGATCGCCGCTTCCGCGCTGCCAGCCAGCGTGGTCAGGTCGACGGCGTGCACCCAGGCTGGCGGCGGCTCGGCTACCCGGCCGGCGACGATGGCGGCCGGCACGCGGGCGGCCATCGCGGCCGCGAGCACGGCACCGACGACCTTGCCGCCCAGCGATGTCGCGTCATACTGGCCCTCGCCGGTGATGACAAGGTCCGCGCTCGCGAGGGCGTCAGGCAGGCCCGCGATCGCGGCGATCTGCGCCGCGCCCGGCAGCAACCCGGCGCCCCACGCGGCAGCGAGCCCGTACCCGCAGCCGCCCGCGGCGCCGGCGCCCGGCGCGTCCGGGTCACCGCCGAGCAGGCTGGCCAGCCGGCCGAGACCGGCGTCTAGCACCGCGATGTCCGGCGGATGTGCGCCTTTCTGCGGCCCGAACACCGCGGCGGCCCCGCCTGGGCCGAGCAGCGGGGCCCGGACGTCGGTCAGGCAGCTGGTCCCGCCCGGCGGTGGCGGTCGAAGTCCCGACAGATCAACAGCGGCGAGCCTGCGGAGCGCACCGCCGCCGCGCGACAGCTCGCGCCCGTCGGAGTCGAGGAATCTCGCGCCAAGTGCCGCGAGCGCGCCGGTGCCGCCGTCAGTGCATGCCGAGCCGCCGAGCGCGACGTCGATGTGCCGCATTCCGGCGTCGAGCGCTAGTCCGATCAGCTCGCCGACGCCGTAGCTGTGCGCGGTCAGCGGGATGAGCTCGGCCAGGAGCGGCAGTCCGGCGGCGGCGGCGAGCTCGATAACGGCCCCGTTCCCAGCCAATTCGAGCCAGGCGGCAACCACCGGTGCCTCGCCCGGCCCGCTGACCTGTGCGGTGTGCCAGCGGCTGGCCGGCGTCGCCGCGGCCAGCACCGCCATCGTGCCTTCGCCACCGTCGGCGAGCGGAAGCTCGACGACGTCGTCGCCGGGCCGGAGCTGACGCCAGCCGGCTGCCAGGGCGGCCGCGGCGGCCGCCGCGCCGATGCTGCCTTTGAACGAGTCAGGCGCCGCGACGACCCGCATGCGGGGCTAGCCCTGGTACGGCGGCAGGTCCAGTGCCGCCCGGATGGCGCGCTGGATCTCCACCTTGTCGGCGCGCGCGTCGATCGTGACGACGTACTCCTTCCGGCGGAAGATGTCGAGCACCGGGTTGGTCTTGCCGTGGTACTCGCGCAGCCGGACGGCGAGCGCCTCCTCGGTGTCATCCTCGCGCTGGACGAGCTTGCCGCCGCACGCGTCGCACTTGCCTTCCTCGCGGGGGCTGGAGTCGATGAGGTTGTAGTCCATCCCGCAGTCCTGGCACAGCCTGCGGGCCAGGACCCGGCGCCGCACCTCGGAATCCGGCAGGTCCAGGAAGATGACGCCGTCGATGTCGTAGCTCTCCAGGAAGAACTCGGCCTGCCGCTCGTTGCGGGGGAAGCCGTCGATGATGAACCCGTAGTTCCAGTCGTGCTGGGCGAGCCTGTCCTTCACCACGCCTTCGGCGAGGTCATCATCGACGAGCTCACCGGCCGCCATCGTGCGCCGGACCTGGGCACCGAGCTTGGTGTGGTGCTGCACGTTCCAGCGAAAGATGTCCCCGACGGCGATGTGCACAAGATCGAGATCGTTCGCGAGCATCGCGCTCTGCGTGCCTTTGCCACTGCCCTGGACGCCCATGATGACGTATTTGCGCATGCGGCAACTGTAGGCAGGTCCGGCGGCTACGGACGCTGGGACCCTCGGCTAGCCAGCCGGACCCTCGGCTAGCCAGCCGGCGGCGGGGGGCCCTGCTGCTGGGCAAAGTCCTTCGTGCGGATGGCGGCGAGTGCGATCGCGCCAGATACCAGCGCAATGACGGCGGCCACCAGGAGAATGTCGTTCAGGCCCGAGGTGAAGGCAGCCCTGGTGAGCCCGCCAACCTGTGCCTGCACGGACTTCGGCAAGTGGCTGAGCACGCTGCCGATCTGCCCCGACTGGACCGCGGATGCGATCTGCGGGCCTCGGCCGGAGAGGCCAGGCACCGCGCTCACCATGGTGATGACTTCGTCGCGCACCTTGTTCGAGAACAGGCTGCCCAGCAACGCGATGCCGGTGGCGATGCCGACCTGGCGGAAAGTCGAGTTGATGCCCGAGGCCATGCCGGCCCGCTGCGGCTCGACCACGCCGACCGCCGTGGAGGCCAGCGGCGGATTGACCAGGCCCACGGCGAGTCCGCTCACGATCATGCCGGGGATGAGGTGGGTCCAGCTGGACGTCGCGTCGAGCCCGCGCATGAGCAGCAGGCCCACGCCGACCAGGAGCAGGCCGGGGCCGATCAGCAGCCGTACCGGCACGTGCGAGCTCAGCCGGCCGGAGACAGTCGCAGCCACGAGGATCCCGCCCGAGATGACCATCAGCCGCACGCCGGTACCGAGAGCGGAGTAGCCGAGGATGTCCTGGAGGTAGAGCACCAGGTACAGGAGCATCGAGAAGATCGAAGCGCTCAGCCCGAACGCCGCTACCAGGCCGCCGCTGAACGTCGGCAGCCGGAACAGGTTCAGATCGAACATGGGGTTCTTCATCCGCAGCTCGACGAGGACGAACGCGATCAGCAAGACGGCGGCGACCGCGAAGCAGATGAGCACCAGGCTGTTCGTGAACGACTTCTCGTTGGACCGGATCAGCCCGTAGACCAGGCTTGCCAGGGCGACCGTGAACAGACCGAAGCCGGCCCAGTCCGGCCGGCTGGCCCGCTGAGCGCGCGATTCCGCCACGCGCATGACGGTGACGACGACGGCGAAGACGCCGATCGGCGCGTTCACGAAGAAAATCCAGCGCCAGGACAGCCCCGAGGTCAGCACGCCGCCGAGCAGCGGCC
>DATHQE010000618.1:0-3862 GCA_035483035.1 Streptosporangiaceae bacterium
GGCCGACCCCGCGGGCGCGGCCGCCGGTGACTGGCCGGCCGGCCGGCAGGCTCGCGGCTGGGGGCGCAGCCCTGGCAGCGGCGATAGGCTCTCATCGATGATGAATGACGAGCAGGGCAGCCCGGATCGGCTTGCTCAGGAGTCCGGATCCCCGGATCTGAACGGCAGCGCGGACCGGGGCGGTCAGCCCGGGGGGTACCGCGGCGCTTACGCCGCCGGCACATCACCCGCAGCTCAGCCACCTGCCGAGGAGCCGACGACGGGTCCGATCGACGTCGGACCGGCAGGCGGCCCCGTCGACGGGCAGGCTCCGGCCGCCAGTCCGGCTAAGAAGCGGAGCCGCTCGACATGGCGTGAGTTGCCCATCCTGATCATCGTGGCGCTGACCATCGCGCTGGTCATCAAGACGTTCGTGGTGCAGCCGTTCTTCATCCCGTCGTCCTCGATGGAGAACACGCTGATGATCGGCGACAAGGTGCTCGTCAACAAGCTTGTCTATCATTTCCGCAGCGTGCAGCCTGGCGACATCATCGTCTTCAATGGGGTCGGCTCCTGGAACCCCAAGCCGCCGCCCACCACGCCGACCTCAAATCCGCTGGTACGTGCGTACGACGCGACGCTGAAGCCGTTGTTCCACTCCATCGCGGGCCTGTTCGGCACGCCGGTCGGTCAGACCGACTACATCAAGCGCGTGATCGGCGTGCCCGGTGACCGCGTCGCGTGCTGTACGGCGGGCCTGGTGACAGTCAACGGCGTCCCCTTGCATGAGTCGTCCTACCTGTATCCGGGCGCAGCGCCGTCGCAGATCCGCTTTAGCAAGGTCGTGCCGCCTGGCCGGCTCTGGGTCATGGGTGACAACCGGCAGATTTCGGACGACTCGCGGCTGCGACAGTTTGATCCCGGTGGCGGCACGATTCCCATCAGCCAGGTCGTCGGACGGGCCTTCGTGATCGTGTGGCCGCCAAGTCACTGGCGGATTCTGCCGATCCCGTCGACGTTCAGTCAGCCAGGGGTCAGCAAGTCAGCGGCGGCCGCGGCCGGACAACCGTCCGCACTGGGCGCCGGACAGACCTCGGCACAGGAGGTCGCCGCAGAGCGGCTGCTCGGGACGAAAGTCCAGCCGGAAGCCCCGTACCTGCCGCTCGCTGCCGGGTTCGCTGGCGCGCTGCCGCTGACCTGGCTGCAGCGCCGGATGCGGAGTCGGCTAGCAAACAGGCCGCGGACGGGCCGCGGCCGCCGGCATCGGTGATGGCCGTGGGCGGGCAAGGTCGCTGGCCGGGCGCGCAGGGTCGCTGGCCGGGCGGGCAGGGTCGCTGGCCGGGCGCGCAGGCTCGCTGGCCGGGCGCGCAGGCTCGCTGGCCGGACGCGCAGGGTCGGCCCGTCGGTTATACCCCCCGGCGCGACGTCGGGCTCAGCGGATACGAACGGGTGCTCACGAGGGCCGGCCTGGCGCCAGTCGCCGGGGTTGACGAGGCTGGACGTGGTGCGTGTGCCGGGCCGCTGGTCGTGGCCGCCGCCATCCTGAAGCCATCGAAGATCGCCAAGATGACTGAGCTGGCGGATTCGAAAATGCTGACGGCGCAGGCCCGTAATGTTGCATATGGGCAGATAATGGACGCAGCGCTCGACTGGAGCGTGGTCACCATCTCCGCGGCGGAGATCGACCGCCTCGGCTTGCATGTGTGCAATGTAGCGGGGATGCGCCGGGCGCTGGCCGGGCTGGCCAGCCCGCCGGGCTACGTGCTGACCGATGGGTTCCCGGTCCGCGGGCTCCCGGCCCCGACGCTCGCGATGTGGAAGGGCGACCAGGTCGCGGCCTGCGTCGCGGCGGCCTCGATCATCGCCAAGGTGACCAGGGACGCGCTGATGTGCGAACTGCATCTGCAGTTCCCCGACTACGGATTTTCCCGGCATAAGGGATATTCAACCCGCAGCCACATGCGTGCACTGGACTCCCACGGCCCCTGCCCCGAGCACCGGAAATCCTTCGTGAACGTGCGCGGACGCATCCCGGCTGAGCTGGGTGCCAGTCCGGATGACTTGCTCGAGGGTGGACCTGACGGCCTGCTCGAGGCGGGACTTGACGGCCTTGTCGGTCCGGCTTGTCCTGACGCCAGTCCGGACAACTCAGAGGCAGCGAACTCGTGCTACCCGTCTGGCACTGGGCAGAATGGCCCTATCGTTGACATCATCGAGGAGCATGGCTGGCCGACGGCAGGCATCGCGGCAGTGGCCCGGGGCGCCTGATCGGAGGGGAGAAGATGAGCGCGGAGGATCTCGAGAAGTACGAGACCGAGATGGAGCTCCAGCTCTACCGGGAGTACCGGGATGTCGTCGGCCTGTTCACGCACGTGGTGGAGACCGAGCGCCGGTTCTACCTCACCAATCAGGTGGAGCTGAACGTGCGCCAGGCCGACAACGGCGAGGTCTTCTTCGAGGTCACCATGCAGGACGCGTGGGTGTGGGACATGTACCGACCTGCTCGATTTGTGAAAAATGTTCGAGTTGTTACGTTTAAAGACGTGAACGTCGAGGAACTCGCCAAGAGCGACCTGGAGATCCCCGACCCCAAGTAAGCCCGCGGCGAACCGAGAGCTTAAGCCGCTTGTGGCCTGGGTTCGGCAGCCCGCTGCGACGTGAGTTCGTGCGGCCATGGGCCACTGATTTCGGCAGCCCACGGCGAAGCCCGTGCAGCACCCCATGGCGGGCACGTGGCCGGGCGTGGGCTTGCTGCCCCGATTGTGCCGAAAGATTCGACAGAGCCGGCTGTGCCGGATCTTTCGGGATCATGGCCGAGCTTGGTCCGGCCGCCTCCGCCCGCGACTCGGTCGTCGACTTGCGCTCACAGGCCGCCGACATAGTCCTGGACTCCGACCTAGGCGCCGCCGCAGCGGATCCGTGCCTGGATCCGCCGGATTGTGGCAGCTGCCGCTGACAGTCGCGGCGCTGTCTCCACGACGGCCCCACCTCGAAGCCCCGCCGTCCACAGGACGCAGCGGCGCCCGCGCGATGGCACCTGGCTCCGGCAACGTTGTGGGCCGGAGGTGGTAGGCATGAACGCCAAGGACGCGCTCGGCCAGCAGGGCGAGCAGTTAGCGGCGAGCTTCCTGGCCAAGGCGGGCCTGCTGATTCTCGACCGGAACTGGCGCTGCAAGCACGGTGAGATCGACATTGTCGCTCTCGACGGCCGGACGCTGGTCATCTGTGAGGTCAAGACCCGCTCTGGGCTGCGGTTCGGGACGCCGATCGAGGCGATTACGCGACAAAAGGCCTGGCGGCTGCGAAAGCTGGCCGTGCTCTGGGTCAACGCCCACGGACTGATATTCGCGGAGATCAGGATCGACGCCGTGGGTGTCCTGCGCGTCGCGTCCGATGACTTCACCATCGAGCACGTTCGCGGGGTGGGTTAGATGGCACTTGCCCGCACCTACGCGATGGCGCTGGCCGGCGTCCGCGGTCACATCGTCGAAGTCGAGGCCGACATCGAGAACGGGCTAGTCGCGCTGCTTCTGGTCGGCCTGCCTGACACGGCGCTCCGCGAAGCCAGGGACCGGATCAGGTCAGCGATCATCAACAGCCACCACACCTGGCCGCAGCGCCGCATCACCGTCGGGCTCTCGCCTGCCAGCCTGCCCAAGCGCGGCAGTGGCTTCGACGTCGCGATCGCCGTGGCGATCCTGTCGGCGGACGGCTCAGTGCCCAAGGATCGGCTGGCCGGCACGGTGTTCCTGGGCGAGCTCGGCTTAGACGGCAGGCTCCGGCCGGTCCCGGGTGTCCTGCCTTGCACCGCCGCGGCTGCGGCCGCCGGGTTCGAGCGGGCTGTCGTGCCCATGGAGAACGCAAATGAGGCGGCCCTGGTGCC
>DATHQE010000619.1:0-3158 GCA_035483035.1 Streptosporangiaceae bacterium
AGGCGCGGCAGCAGCGCTGCCGACGCGGCGACTCCGACGACCGTCGCCACGGCGAGCACCGCGAAGTCCAGTCCCAGATGCGCTGGCGTCCCGATGAGCAGTCCGCGCAGCGCGTCGACCTCGTACGACAGCGGGTTGCACTTGCTGATCACCTGGAGCCAGCCCGGCATGATCTTCTCCGGGTACAACGCGCTCGAGCTGAAAAACAGCGGCATGGTGATGGCCTGGCCGATCCCCATGAGCCGGTCCCTGGACAGGGCTATGCCGGCGATCGTCATCGACAGGCAGGAGAAAAACGCCGACCCCAGGATGACAACCAGCGCCGCCCCGAGGAACTTCAGGGGATTGTCAGTCAGTGTCACCCCGAGGAGCGCGGACAAGATGACGACGACCGTCGCCTGCACAATGGACCTGACGCCAGCCGCGAAGGCCTTCCCGCTGATCAGCGCTGCGCGCGGCGTCGGCGTGACCATGAGCTTGGTCAGCACTCCTGCGTCGCGCTCCCAGATGATCTGGATGCCGTAGAAGATCGCGATGAACAGCGCCGACTGCGCGAGGATCCCCGGCGCGAGGTAAGCAAGATAGGGGATGCCGCCCGGCGTCGGGATCGCGTGGATCTTGGTGAACACCTCGCCGTAGATCAGCAGCCAGAGCGCCGGCTGGATCGCCCGGGTGTACAGCTCGGTGCGATCGTGCCTGATCTTGCGCAGCTCGACCCAGCACAGCGTCACGATCCGGCTCGCGAGCCGTCGGGCGACGGCGGCCGGCGTATCGGCCGGCGGCAGCAGCACAGTGCCGAAATGGCCGGGCCCGACTGCGACCGAACGGCCTGCTTCAGCCGAGACGGCGGGCGGTACGCCTGGCGCGGCGGACGTCACGGATGCCTCCCTTGTCACTCTCGGCGTCCAGCGTGCCGCCGGTGTAGTGCCGGAACACGTCGTCGAGCGTCGCGCGCTCCCCCAGCATCGCCTTGAGCAATCCGGGCGTCCCCGTGGCCCGGATGGATCCGGCGTGCATGAGGGCGATCCGGTCGCAGTAGGTGTCGGCCTCGTCCATGTAGTGCGTCGTCATCAGTACCGTCATGGCCGCCTGCTCGCGCAGCCCGGCGATGTATTCCCAGACGTCCGTCCGCGCGATCGGGTCAAGGCCAACGGTCGGCTCGTCAAGCACGAGCAGGCTCGGTGAGTTGACTAGGGCCTGGGCCAGCTCGAGACGCCTGATCATGCCGCCGGAGTAGGTCTTGACGAGCTTGCCGGCCGCCTCGGTAAGGCCCATCGCGGCAAGCGCGCTCTCGACCCGGTCCCCGCGCAGCGAGCGCGGTACATCAAACAGGCGCGCGAAGAGCTGGACGTTCTCCCGGCCGGTCAGCGTCGCGTCGGCCGACAGCAGCTGAGGCACGTAGCCGATCATCCGGCGGACGAGCATCGGGCGTTCGGCAGCGTTAACGCCGAGCACGCTGATCGTGCCTTCCATCGGCCGCAGGAGTGTCGTGAGCATCCGGATCGTCGTTGTCTTGCCAGCGCCGTTGGGGCCGAGGAGGCCGAAGGTCTCGCCGCGCTCGATGCGCAGGTCCACGTGGTCGACAGCGGTGTGCGTGCCGAACCGGTACGTGAGGCCCGAGCACACGACCTCGCTGCCGCCGGTCTCCAGCACTCCCTGACCAGCCGCCGCGCTGGCGGCGGCACCATCAAGCGGCCTGCGCATGGGCCTCTATCCCTTCCGCCAGCCTCAGCAGCGCCGGCACTGCGGCGGCGAGCGCGCGCTGGTCGGCCACTGACAGCCTGGCCAGCGCCTGGCCGGCCAGCTCGGCACGCAGGTCGCGGTATTCGGCCAGCCGTTCGCGCGCCTGGTCGGTCACGGTCAGCAGCGCGGTGCGGCCATCCGCGGCGCTGCGCGCCCGCCGCAGCAGGCCTGCCGTCGTCAGCTTGCCGACGAGCGTGCTCACCGTGTTGGGCGCGAGGCGCAGCTCCTGCGCGGCGTCGGCGACAGCGATCCCTGGCCTGCGCGCGGCCAGCCTGAGCAGCTCTGACTGCGCTGGCGGCAGCGGCTGCTGGACCCAGGCCTGGCGCGCTGAGCGCCGCGCGGCACGACGCAGGAGTCCGATCGCGCCGAACAGGCCGGCCGCCGCGACAGCAGATGAATCGTTCACAGAGCTAACTATATAGGGAATCACTCGCTCCGTGGACGTCGCGCATGACAATCAGCAGGGAACGGGGCCGTAGCGGCCGGTGTCGTGAGTCCGGCCGCGCTCGCTAGCGCCAAGGCCTGGCTATCCAGCCGCGGCGACCAAGCGTGAATCGGCGCGGGGACAGCAGGCGCGCTATCGCGGATCTCGCGCGACCGCGGATGTCCCGGCTCCGTTCGCGGCGGCCTGATCGGCAGGCGCATCGGCCGCGGCGAAATCGTCGGACACGATGTCGGTGCCAGCACCCGAGGTAGCTGTTCCGACCGCGATCGCGGCGGCCTCGGCGCCGTCTTCGTGCACGAACCGCCCGCCACGCAGTGCGGACGCAGCCGCGGCGATGAGCAGCACGGCTATCGCCATGCTGAATACGATCACCAGGCCGTGGTGGAACGGCTGCGAGATCAGCTGCGGGAAGAACGTCTGACCGGTCAGCCTCGCAACGCTGGCGGCCGGCAGGTGGCCGAGCACCCCGGTGGGCGCCAGCAGTTCGTGCACCGGGTTGAATCCGAGGAACGCGGCGAACAGGCTGCCAACCGGCGGCAGCGACCCGATCTGGTGGGCGATCGCGTGCGGCACGCCCTGGGCGGTCAGGCCCCTGGTGAGCGTGGTCGGCAAGGTGGCGGCGAGGCCGGCGATCATCAGCGAGAAGAACACGCCGATCGACAGCACGAAGCCGGAGTTCTGGAAGGTGGCCAGCATGCCCGATGCCGCGCCGCGCTGTTTCGCGGGGACGCTGTTCATGATCGCGGCCGCGTTGGGCGCCGAGAACAGGCCCATCCCGGCTCCGGCGACGAAGATCAGCGCGGCGAACTCGGGGTAGCTGAAGTCCACCGGGATCAGCAGCAGCCCGCCGAAGGCCAGCGCGGACAAGATCAGCCCGCCTGAGGCGAAGGCGCGGGCGCCGTGCTTGTCTGACAGCCAGCCCGAGAGCGGTCCGGAGACCACGAAGCCGAAAGTGAGAGCCAGCAGGTAG
>DATHQE010000620.1:0-11002 GCA_035483035.1 Streptosporangiaceae bacterium
TTCGGCCCGGCCGTCAGGAACGTCGACAACCGCAGCGCTGCGAAACCGGCCCTGGCCAGCTGCGCCAGGCCCGGCTCCCCGAGGCCTAGCTCGGCCAGCAGCTCCGCGGCCTCGGCGGGTTCCAGCTCCGCCAGCTCGGACTCGGTCTTGGCGTCCAGGAAGATCGACTCGGCCGGCGCCACCAGCTCTGTGAGCCGCTTGCGCAGCTGGTCGTCGGCGAGCTCAGCGTCGTCCTCGTTGAACACGTACAAGAACGGCTTGGCGGTTAGCAGCTGTAGCTCGCGCACATCGGCCAGATCGAGGCCGGCTCCGGCCGCCCCGGCGAACAGCGTCGTCCCGCCGTCCAGCACCGCCTGCGCCTTCTCAGCCGCAGCGGCCATCCTGACGCGCTCGGGATCGCGGCCGGACTTCGCCTCCTTGGCGAGCCGCGGCGCGGCCTTCTCCAGCGTCTGCAGGTCGGCCAGCATCAGCTCGGTCGCGATGGTGTCGATGTCGCGTTCCGGTGACACGTCCCCGTCCACGTGACTCACGTCGGGGTCGGTGAAGACGCGCACCACCTGACAGATCGCGTCAGTCTCGCGGATATGAGACAGGAACTGGTTGCCGAGGCCCTGGCCAGCGGAGGCGCCGCGGACCAGGCCGGCGATATCCACGAACCGCACGGTGGCCGGCACGATCTTGGCCGAGGAATACAGGTCGGCGAGCGCGGCCAGCCGGGCATCCGGAATGCCAACAATCCCGACGTTTGGCTCGATCGTCGCGAACGGGTAGTTAGACGCCAGGGCGTTGGCCCGCGTCAGCGCGTTGAAGAGGGTGGACTTACCGACATTGGGCAGGCCGACGATCCCGATAGACAGGCTCACTTGGGGAATTCTATTCGGGGACGGGAACGGGGCCGTCCACGCATCCGCCGCCCGCGCCGCGACCCGCCAGCTCGATGCGCATGGGGCGGCGGATCCCCGAGGGACGCACGCGGCCGGGCGTGTCGGACCTCAAAACTGTCGGGACCGGCTGCAAGCATGCTGGACATGGACGCAACTTCGCTGCTCATCGGGCTCCTGCTGGGAGCCGCCATCGGCGGCGCCATCGGTTACCTGCTGGCTCGCGGGCGGCTGACGACACTCGCCGCGGAGCTAACTGGCCAGGCCAGGACAGCCGACGAGCGAGCCCGCGCAGCCGACGAGCGAGCCGATCTGCTCGAGCGCGCAGCCCGAGAGCGAGCCGATCTGATCGACGGCCAGCTCGCCGCCAGGTTCCAGGACCTGTCGGCGCAGGCGCTCGACCGCAGCACGAAGACCTTCCTCGAGATGGCGGAAGGCCGCCTGACCGCCGCGAACGCCAGAGCCGCTGGCGACCTCGACAACAGGAAGGCTGCGGTCGAGCAGCTGGTGCAGCCCCTGCGGGACACGCTCGCCCGGGTGGAGAGCCAGCTGCGCGAGACTGACGCCGCCAGGCAGTCCTCGCATGCCGCGCTGACAGAGCAGGTGGCGATCGCCAGGCAGAGCTCAGACCAGCTACGGGCGCAGACGCAGGCGCTCGTGACCGCGCTGCGCCGGCCTGAGGCTCGAGGCAGGTGGGGCGAGATGCAACTGCGCCGGGTCGTCGAGCTGGCCGGGATGAGCAGCAGGTGCGACTTCGATGAGCAGGTCGGCGTGTCCACTGCTGATGGTGCACTACGCCCGGACATGGTGATCAGGCTCGCGGGCGGCAAGAACATCGTCGTCGATTCCAAAGTGTCGCTGGCCGCCTACCTGGAGGCCGCCGAGGCATCCGACGATGGCGTCCGCGATGCCCGGCTGACCGCGCACGCCCGCCACCTGCGCGAGCATGTCGACCGCCTCGCTGCCAAGGCGTACTGGGCCGCGGTCAGCCCGTCGCCGGAGTTTGTCGTGCTGTTCATCCCTGGCGAGGCGTTCCTGGCGCCGGCCCTGGAGCACGACACTGCCCTGCTGGAGTACGCGATGGCACACAAGGTGCACATCGCCACGCCGACCACGCTGGTGACAATGCTGCGCACGGCGCAGTACGCGTGGCAGCAAGCCGCGCTATCGGACAACGCGCGGGCCGTTTTTGACCTCGGCCGCGAGCTGTACGACCGCATCAGCGGACTCGGCAAGCACATCGACGGACTCGGCAAGGCGCTGACCAACGCCGTATCCAGCTACAACAGGACTGTCGGTTCCCTGGAGACCCGCGTGCTCGTCAGCGCCCGCAAGCTGAACGAGCTCGGCGTCGTCGACGCCGAGCTGGAGCAGCAAAAGCCAGTGGAGGACACGGTCCGGGCGCTGTCGGCCCCAGAGCTAGCCGTCGAGGCAGGGCCTGAGCTAGTGCTGCCCGCCGCACCGACGCGGGAGCCAGCCACGCAGGCGCAGCTGTTCGGCGGCAGCCGGGCCATCAGCGCGGCAGGCTAGGAGCTGATCGGCATGCCGGACTGGATCACCAGGATGGTCGGCCGCCGGTCCTATGGCGACGGCCGGCCGCCAACGGCCGCGTTCCGTTCCCATGTCACGAAGCGGGGCGCCCTGCTCGGAATGTTCGCGGTCTGCCTGGTCGCTTGCCTGCTTGCCGCGTGGCTACACGCGGACGCGGTCGCCGGCGTCGCCTTCGTCGCAACCGGGATCCTGGCGCCGGTCTACGCGCGCCAGAACGCCCTGCTGCACATCGTGATCTCCGCCCCGGTCATCTTCCTGCTGGCCGAGATCGTCACACAGCTGATAACGGCGCCCGGCACATCGGGCCGCAGCTCGGTGATCTCGGTGCTGGAAGGCACGTTCCTCACGCTGGCCGACGTTGCGCCCTGGCTGTTCGCAGGCACCCTCGTCTGCATCGGCGTCGCGATGACGCGAGGACTGCCGCAGTGCGTCCGCGACCTGCGCGCAGGCCTGCGCGGCGACGTCCGGGCGTCGAGCCCGCGCCGCGGCTAGCCGGTCCTAGGCCTGGCCCTCCACGGGCTTGCGCAGCTCACGCGGCAAGCCGAAGACCATTCGCTCCTTGACCGCTTCGACTTCCTCGACGTCGGCGAACCCGCTGTCAGCGAGCCGCGCAAGCACGCCTTCCACCAGGTCCTCCGGCACTGAGGCACCGCTGGTGACGCCGACCGTGCTCACGCCGTCCAGCCAGGACGGGTCGATCCCGGACGCGTCGTCAACCAGGTACGCAGCGCGAGCGCCAGCATCGCGGGCCACCTCGACGAGGCGGACGGAGTTCGACGAGTTGAGCGAGCCAACGACGATCACGACATCGGAATCGGCCGCGATCTGCTTGACCGCGGCCTGCCGGTTCTGCGTGGCGTAGCAGATGTCGTCACTGGGCGGATCGAGCAGCAGCGGGAATCGCTTCCGCAGCGCGGACACTGTCTCGGTGGTCTCGTCGACGGACAGCGTGGTCTGCGAGAGCCACGCGACCTTGGCCGGATCACGGACCTCAACCGAGTCACTGCCCGCTGGCCCGTCTACCAGGTGAATGTGCGCGGGAGCCTCGCCGGTCGTGCCGACGACCTCCTCGTGGCCCTCGTGGCCGATCAGCAGGATGTCGTAATCCTGGGCGGCGAACCGGCGGGCTTCGTTGTGCACCTTCGTCACCAGCGGGCAGGTGGCGTCGATGGTGCGCAGCCCCCTGTCCTTGGCTTCCGCCCTGACCTCAGGGGATACGCCATGCGCGGAGAAGACCACTACCGATCCCTCGGGAACGGCCTCGGTCTCGTCCACGAAGATCGCGCCGCGGTCCTCGAGCGACCGCACGACATGAGTGTTATGGACGATTTGCTTGCGGACATAGACCGGCGCGCCAAAGCGCTCGAGGGCCTTCTCCACGGTCAGGACCGCGCGATCGACGCCCGCACAGTAGCCACGGGGCTTAGCGAGGAGCACACGACGCGACTGAGCTGGCATGGCCCCAGTCTAGATGATCATCAATGGGGCTGATCCCGGCACCGCATTCCCGGCCCCGTCCGCCCCTGACCGTCCGGGTCAACGACAATGATCGCAGGACAATGCTTGTCCTTGCCCACCGCGGCAATCAGGGCGAAGGAGAAGGGAAGAGTCAGTCATGAGCATCCCCCAGGTCCCCGAGCAGGCGAGGCGAGCGCCGATCCTCGCACTACGCGCCGTATTCGCCGGGATCGGCCGGATACTGCTGTCCGCCGACCGGGCCGGAGCAGGCAGCGCTGGCGCAGTGCCAGCCGGAGCACAGCCAGCCGGAGCACAGGCAGCAGCAGCAGCCCTGGATCAGCAGCGGCAGGCCGCGGAGCGGCGCCGGTCACTCGATCACACCGGCAACGTCCGGCTGCTGCCCGCTGCGGAGAAGGTCGGGCCCGCGGACGCCCCGGCGGTAGCGGCCTCGACGGCAGTGGTCTACGCGATGGGCGAACAGGCCGCCAGCACGCCTGCCCTGCCGCTGGCGAACTACGACGTGCTGTCGCTGGCCTCGATCCGGGCAAGGCTACGCGGCCTGGACGTGAGCCAGCTAAAGGTCCTGCTGGACTACGAAGCTGCCAACGCCGAGCGGCCGGAAGTTCTCGGCATGTTCGAGCGGCGGATCGAGAAGCTCGAGTCCGGCAGATGACAGCCGCGAGCCGCACTCGGACGCGCCCGTGCCGCTAGCGACATCGGAGCAGGCCCCGGTCCCGGTCCGCACGGTCACGCGGCTGGTGGGCGAGTGGATCGGCCGCCTGGGGACGATCTGGGTTGAAGGCCAGATCGCCGAGCTCACCCGGCGCGGCGGCACTGTCTTCATCTCGCTGCGCGACCCAGTCGCTGCGGTGTCGGTGCGAGTGATCTGCGCCAGCGCCGTCCTCGACGCGACCTCCCCGGCTCCCGGCGTCGGCGCGCGCGTTGTCGTATGGGCCAAGCCGGAGTTCAACGCCGCCCGCGGCTCGTTCGCGCTGGCGGCACTTCAGCTCAAGGCCGTGGGGATTGGCGAGCTGCTGGCCAGGCTGGAGCGGCTGCGCACGGCGCTCGCGGCCGAAGGGCTGTTCGCCGCTGAGCGCAAGCGCAAGCTTCCGTTCCTGCCGAGATCGGTGGGCCTCATCTGCGGACGCGATTCCGCCGCTGAGCGCGATGTCCTGCGTAACGCCGCCAGGCGGTGGCCAGCGGTCCAGTTCCGAGTGGAGCAGGTGTCCGTCCAGGGCCCGCGTGCCAGCGAGGAGATCATCGAAGCGCTCCAGCGGCTCGACGCCGACAAGGCAGTCGACGTCATCGTCATCGCGCGCGGCGGCGGCTCCGTGGAGGACCTGCTGCCGTTCTCCGACGAAGATCTGGTCCGGGCAGTCGCGGCCTGCGTGACGCCGGTGATCAGCGCGATCGGGCACGAGCAGGACGTGCCGCTGCTTGACCTGGTCGCCGACGTCCGCGCGTCGACGCCCACGGACGCTGCCCGGCGGGCAGTGCCCGACGTATCTGAGCAACTCGAGCTGATCAGCCAGCTCCGCGGGCGGGCTCGCCGGTCTGTCGCAGGCCGCCTTGACCGGGAAAGCTCCTGGCTCGGCGCGATCAGGTCCCGGCCCGCCCTGGCGAGCCCGCTACGTGAGATCGACCGCCGGAACGAGCAGGTCCTTGGACTGGCCGAGCGCGGCCGCCTCGCGATAGCCACCGGGCTGGACCGGGCGGGCGACGATCTGGCGCACATCAGGGCCCGCCTGCTCGCGCTGTCGCCCGCCGCGACCTTGCGCCGCGGCTACGCGATCGTTCAGCAGGCGGACGCCACCGTCGTGCTGTCGGCGGCCCAGATCAGCGACGGTGAGGCGCTCACTGTCCGGTTCGCCGCGGACCAGCTGACCGTCACAGCCAGCCAGCCAGTCGCTGGTGCCTAACGCCGTCAGTTGTGCGGCCCGTTCAGCCGCCAGCTCGCGGGTGACCACGGGTACCGGCGGTACCAGCAGCCGCCAAGGTCGGCCAGGTAACCGGGCGGCGTGCGCAACGCCTCGCACCGCGCGCGCGGATGGCCGGGGCCGAGGGGAACCGGCCTTGTCAGCGACGCAGGCTGACGACGGCGCCGGCCCGCAGGCCTGGTGTTACACGGCGTGGCCAGGGACGCGGCGCATGGCCGCCTGACACCGGGATGCTCATGGCTGTTCATGTTGTCCCTTCGCCGATTAACGGCAGAGCGGCCCCACGCTCGCTGATTGATCGGCGCGGCCGGCCAGCGCGTTACCGGCGCACTAGGCTGGCGTGGTGGCAGCGGCACCCGGCGGCTCCGGCAAACGCGAGCGGCCGCCCTATGAGCAGGCGCGCGACGAGCTGACTGAGCTGGTCAAGCGGCTAGAAGCGGGCGGACTCACCCTGGAGCAGTCGCTTCAGCTCTGGGAACGAGGTGAAGAGCTCGCCGCCATCTGCGAAGACTGGCTCGAGGGAGCCAGAGCCCGGCTGACGACGGCGCTTGCTCAGCACGAACAGGCCCAGCACGAGCAGGTCAAAAACGAGCAGGCCCAGCACGGGCAGGCGCAGGAACGGCGCGACCGCGCAGGGCGTGACCAAGGCCAGCAGGACCCGGGCGCCCCGTTCTAAGGCCGCGTCCGCGCTGAGCCCGCGTCCGTTCTGCGGCCGGCGCGAGCGTCAGGCCGGTCCCGGCGCCGGCGTGATGCGCAGCCGCGACAGCACTTCGATCACTCCGTCTGCTAGCTGCGTGGCCCTGGCCGCGTCCGGGGCGAGCGAGACCTCGGCGACCGCAAGCATCATCGCGCCGGTCATCACGATCGCGGCCGCCTCGTCTAGCGGCTCGCCGCTCCGGGCGAAGAACTCGGTATTCCGGCTGACCCAGTCCGACAGGCGCTGCCGCCAGAGCAGCTCAAACCCCGGTGGCCCGTCCCCGCGAGCGAACATGCCAGCCAGGTCACGCTGCTCGATACACACGTCGAGGTAACCGCGAGCGCCCGCTAGCAGCAGCCGCATGGGATCGGTGACGCCGCGATCACGGCACTCTCGTACTGCCTTGCGCGTGCGGATGTCGTACTCGTTGTGGAGTTGCTCGAACAGCGCGAGGTACAGGTCAGCCTTGCCGGAAAAATGATGATAGAGGCTCCCGACGCTGGCTCCGGCGAGCGCGACGATGTCGGTAACGCCAGCCTCTGCGTAGCCTTCGAGCATAAAAACCTGCCGCGCCGCCGCCAGCAGCACGGCCCGCGTCGACGAGCCGCGGTCTGCGGTTCGGCCCGTAGCCGCCTGTTCAGTAGTCATTCGCTCCGGTGTCCTCACGCAATCCCACGCGGGGCGGCAGGCCGACTGGCGAGCCTGCTACATAGGATTCCACCACGGGCCGCCGACAGGGAAGGTGCGTTGGCCATGAGCGACGATCAGGCAGCAGCGCTGCCCGGAGTATCCGGCGTCGCAGGCGCCCCCGGCATCCCCGGACCGGCCAGCCCAGGCGACGTGGGCGTGATGCCCGAGCCGAGCAGGCACGCGCCCGACCGTAACCTCGCGATGGAGCTAGCCCGAGTTACCGAAGCCGGCGCGATGGCCTCGGCGCGCTGGGTCGGCCGCGGCGACAAGAACGGCGCGGACGGCGCCGCCGTCAACGCCATGCGGCAACTGATCAACACAGTCTCGATGAACGGCGTCGTGGTCATCGGCGAGGGCGAGAAGGACGCCGCGCCCATGCTCTACAACGGCGAACACGTCGGTGATGGCAGCGGCGCGCTGTGCGACGTCGCCGTCGACCCGATCGACGGCACCAGGCTGACGGCCAACGGCATGCCCAACGCGATTTCGGTGCTGGCCGTCAGCGCACGCGGCTCGATGTACGACCCGTCGGCGGTCTACTACATGTCCAAGCTGGTCACCGGCCCCGAGGCGGCTGGCGTCGTCGACATCGACGCGCCGCCCGCCGTCAACATCGCCGCTGTGGCCAGGTCCAAGAACTGCTCGTCATCAGACGTGACCGTCGTCATACTCGACCGGCCCCGGCACAGTCAGCTGATCGCCGACGTACGCGCCGCCGGGGCGAGGATCAAGCTCCTCACCGACGGAGATGTGGCCGGCGCGATCATGGCGGCGCGCGAGGGCACCGGGATCGACTTGATGCTGGGGATCGGTGGCACGCCCGAGGGCATCATCGCGGCGTGCGCCATCAAGTGCCTCGGCGGCGTGATCCTGGGCAAGCTCGCGCCGCGCGACGACGCCGAGCGGGCCAAGGCGCTGGATGCCGGTCACGATCTCAGCCGGGTGCTCAGCACGGACGACCTGGTGACCTCCGACGACGCGTTCTTCGCGGCGACCGGGATCACCGATGGCGAGCTGCTGGCCGGGGTCAGGTACAAGTCAGGCGGCGCCACAACGCATTCGCTGGTGATGCGGGCCCGGTCCGGCACTGTCCGCAACATTTACGCCGAGCACCAGCTGTGGAAACTGAGTGCCTACAGCTCAGTCGATTTCCGCGGCGATCAGCCTTGCGGGGGCTAGCCGCGCTGCAGCGCATTGGGCGCCGAGTTGGATCTGCTGTCCAAGAGGGGCAGCAGATCCACCCTGGTGCCCTATGAGTCGCGGCGCAGGCTGCCGAGTCGGCGCGGCCGCTTAGGGGACGTCACCTTGATGGTCCCGCCGAAGCCAACGGTCCGTACCTCGACCACAGGCTGCGGGGCGTCGGACTGGCCCCGCCCGGCGCCGTACTGGGCTGCCGCGGACCACCGCGGGCCGGGCTGGCGAACGGTCCGGTTGATCTTCCTGACGAGCACCGCGGTGCCGCTGGTCTGGACCGACACGCCGTCGGGCACGATCAGGTGAATGGTGCCGGCGATGAGCGTCGCGTACACCACAATCCGGCCGCTTTGCAGCAGTGCCTCGCGCAGGTCCAGTTCTACCTCGCCAAAAATGGCCACGACCGGCAGGCTGTCCGGGACCACCCAGCGGCCTTCTCGGCTGTCCCGCCCGAAGATGCCCGTGACCGCTCGCCTGCCGTCAAGCCGGATCGGCTGCGCGTCCGGCCCGACTAGGTCAGTGGTCAAGCCGGCGAGTTCACCGAGGGTCCGGGCCTGATGGGCGCGGGCCACCCGCTCGCTGTGCTCGTCAGGCGTCAGCCTGCCGTCACCAGCAGCTTCCGCCAGCAGCGTGATTACCCGGTCGCGGTCATAGTCGGAGGCACGAAGATCGCGCGGCCCCGGGCGGTATGTCACTCTCCGAAGATTACTGCAGGCGCAGGTCACCGGCTGGTCCGGCGCAGGCCGGGAGACCCGCCGATCACGGTCGGCCGCCGGGCGGCGAGGCAGTCCGGGGTCCGGCCCGCGGCCGGCCGGGGCGCGACTGCCTAGTATTTTGGTATGCGCAAGTAATCCGGGACTCGGGTCATTCCAACCACCGGGAGCAATCGGGTGAGTCAGGCGATCGGCATTCAGGACGCCAGCGGGCGCGGGCTGCAAGACGGGCGCTACAAGTGGGTAGCCCTCTCCAACACGACCCTCGGCATGCTTGCGGCCACGGTCAACGCCTCGATCGTCATCATCGCCCTGCCCGCCATCTTCCGCGGCATCCACCTCAACCCGCTCCAGCCCGGCAACGTCAGCTACCTGCTCTGGATGCTGATGGGCTACCTGGTCGTCTCCGCTGTGCTGGTGGTCACCCTTGGCCGGCTTGGCGATATCTACGGCCGGGTGCGCATGTACAACGCCGGGTTCGCGATCTTCGGACTCGGAGCGCTCGCGCTGCCGTTTGACCCGTACACCGGGTCTAAGGGCGCGCTATGGCTGATCGGCTTCCGGGTCATTCAGGCGGTCGGCGGCGCCATGCTGATGGCCAACTCCCCCGCAATCCTCACCGACGCGTTCCCGGCCAACCAGCGCGGCACCGCCATGGGCATCAATCAGGTGGCGGGCATCTCCGGCCAGTTCATCGGCCTGATCCTCGGCGGCCTGCTGGCGGCCGTCGACTGGCGCCTGGTCTTCATCGTGTCGGTGCCGATCGGCCTCGGCGGCACGATCTGGTCGTACCTGAGCCTCAAGGAGGTCGGCGTGCGGACGCCGGCCAAGATCGACTGGCTGGGCAACATCACGTTCGGCGTCGGCCTGATCCTGCTGCTCACCGGGATCACCTACGGCATCCAGCCGTATGGCGGTCACTCGATGGGCTGGACGAACCCGCTGGTCGTTACTGGCCTGATCGGCGGTCCGGTGCTGCTGGCGGTGTTCTGCTTCATCGAGACCAGGGTCAAATCGCCGATGTTCGACCTGCACCTGATGAAGATCCGCGCCTTCGCCGCAGGCACCATGGCCACGCTGCTGGCCTCGATCGCCCGTGGCGGCCTCCAGTTCATGCTGATCATCTGGCTCCAGGGCATCTGGCTGCCGCTACACGGCTACGCCTACAAGGACACGCCGCTCTGGTCGGGCATCTACCTGCTGGCTCTCACTTTCGGCTTCGTGGTCTCCGGACCGCTCTCGGGCTGGCTGTCAGACAAGCACGGCGCCCGCGCCTTCGCCTCAGGCGGGCTGATCTTGTCCGCGCTGGCATTCGGCGGGCTGCTGCTGATCCCGGTGGACTTCAGCTACCCCGAGTTCGCCGCGCTGATCTTCGTCGCCGGAGCCGGGATGGGCTTGTTCTCGGCGCCCAACGCGGCCGCGATCATGAACAGCGTCCCCGCGAAACAGCGCGGCGCGGCATCGGGCATGCTGGCCACCTTCCAGAATTCCGGCTTCGTGCTGTCGATCGGCGTGTTCTTCTCGCTGATGATCGCCGGCCTCGCCGCCACGTTGCCGACCACGCTCACCAGGGGCCTGACAGCCCAGGGCGTGCCGCACGCGATCGCCCACCAGATCGGGTCGCTACCGCCGGTTGGCGGCCTGTTCGCCGCGTTCCTCGGATTCAACCCGGTGCACGAACTGCTGGCGCCCACCGGGGTGCTCGGCCACTTGCCGGCCGCCAGCGTTGCGAGGCTGACCGGTGAGACGTTCTTCCCGCAGCTGATCTCGCAGCCGTTCCACCACGGCCTGGTGATCGTATTCAGCATGGCGATAGCCGTGCTGCTCATCGCCGCGGCTGCGTCCGCACTGCGTGGCGGGCGGTTCGTGCACGAAGACGGC
>DATHQE010000621.1:0-1516 GCA_035483035.1 Streptosporangiaceae bacterium
AGCTCGGCGGTGAGGTAGTAGCCGTCGCCGACCGGCAGCACGTGCCGCGGGCCTGACCCGGCCGGGGCCGAGATGATGCTATCGAGCGTCAGCTTGCCCGCTGCGGAGAGCTGGTAGCGGTAGATCGCGTCGCCGCCCAGATCAGTCACGAGCAGGAAGTCGTCGCCCATGGGTAGCACCATGTGGGGATGCGCCTGCTCCTGGCGCGGGTGGTCCCCGTGCGCCGCATGCTGGACGAGATCGGTGCGCTGGCCGATGCTGCCGTCTGGGCCGAGCCGGTGCACGCTGATACTGCCGCCGCTGTAGTTCGCAGTGATCAGGTACCGGCCGGAGGCGTCTACGGCCAGGTGGGCAGGCTCCGCCCCACCGGTCGAGCCGCTGCCGAGCGGCTGGTCCGGCACGCCGTCGGCGAGCGACCATGCGCGCACCTGCCCGTCGTCAGTCTCGGCGACGGCGTAGAGCACCGGCAGATCGGGATGCCTGGCTATCCAGGACGGCGAGTCGGCCGGGATGACGGTCGTGACCTTGTCGTCGTCCAGCACGGCGATGCCATCGCCCTGTCCTTTGTCGCCCGAGTAACCGCCGATCAGTAGCCGTGTCATGCGGTCTGGATACCCAGGGATCTGCGCAGGAAGTCCACCTGCAGCAGGAGCAGGTTCTCCGCGACGTCTTCCTGCGACGCCATGTGAGTCACGCCGGACAGGGGCAGGACGCTATGCGGCCGGCCAGCGGCCAGCAGCGCCGCGGACAGGCGGAGGCTATGCGCGACCACGACATTGTCGTCCGCCAGGCCGTGGATCAGCAGCAGCGGCCTGGACAGCTTCGGCGCGTCTGCGAGCAGCGAGCTTTGCGCATAGGTCTCCGGCTGAGCGTCCGGCAGCCCGAGATAGCGCTCGGTGTAGCAGGTGTCATAGAGCCGCCAGTCGGTGGGCGGCGCCCCGGCGATCCCGGCATGGAAGACATCTGGCCGCCGCAGCACGGCCAGCGCTGATAGGTAGCCGCCGAATGACCAGCCCCGGATGCCCACTCTGGTCAGGTCCAGGTCAGGGCACTGCTCGGCGGCCGAGTACAGCGCCTCGACCTGGTCGGCCAGGATCGGCTCGGCCAGATCGCCGGCCACCGCGCGGTCCCACTCCGGGCCCCGGCCCGGCGTTCCGCGCCCGTCCGCCACGACGACGGCGAAACCTTGCTCCGCGAACCACTGTGAGCTGAGGTGCGCCCCGCCCGAGGCCATCACCCGCTGGCCGTGCGGGCCGCCGTATGGGTCGCACAACACGGGCAACTTGCCCGAGCCCGGGGTGTGCCAGGACGGCAGGATGATCGCGGTCCTGATCCGGCTCGGTCCAGCCGACCAGGTCAGCAGCGGCTGGGGCGCGGGCAGGTCCGGCGTCTCCGCGAGGGAGCCGATCCGCGCCACCTCCGCGCGCGGTTCGCCTGCTGAGCCCGGTCGCAGTACCCGGACCGAAGCGGCGGAGTCGGCCAGCGTGCGGCTGACCAGCAGCAGCGTGCCGGCCGC
>DATHQE010000622.1:0-4269 GCA_035483035.1 Streptosporangiaceae bacterium
AGTTTGGCGAAGATGTGCACCAGGTGGGTCTTGACCGTGGCCCGTGAGATGAACAGCTGCTGCGCGATCTGGGGGTTCGGCAGGTGCCGGGCTACCAGCCTGGCGATCTGTACTTCGGTCGGAGTCAGGCTGGACCAGCCGGTTGCCGGGCGTCCTCGTCGGCCATGGCCACGGGATGCGTACGCGATTGCGTCCTCGATGCTCAGGCGCTGGCCTTCGGCCCAGGCGGCTCGACCGCTGCCGGAGCTGACCAGGGTGTCGATATTCTTCCGGCTCGCGGCAACGGCAGGTGCGGCGTACACGTACCCGAGCCGGCCCCTGGCTGCCAACGCGGCTGACCAGAGTCGCAGTGCCTCGGCCTCCGCGCCCCGGTCCGCCGCGAGCGCCGAGAGCAGTTCGATCGCGTCGATCTGGCCGAGCGAGTCGCCGGCGTCGCGGCACAGCCTTAGCGCGGCCTGGACATGTGACTCAGCGGCTGGCGGGTGCTCTGCGAGCACGGCTCTGAGCAGGTTGATGCGGCCGAGCACCCAGATGCGGCCGGTGGCGGTGGCGAGGTTGGCTGCTTGGTCGGCCGCTGCGGTCGCAGCGAGGCGATCGCCGACGGCGAGGAAACTCTCGGCGGTGGCCAGGATTGGCAAGGCGGCGAAGGTGTTGTCGCTGGCTGTCAGCTCGCGGGACTGCCGCAGCAGCCGGTCGGCGTGACCTGCGCCCGCCGAGGCGAGCACTGCCTTGGCCTGCAGCCAGTACGCGCGTCCTTCACCGCCCTCCCCTGAGGCTTGCCCGAGCGCGATGCATTCGCGCGCCGTTGCCGCGGCGTGGTCGTAGCTGCCTTGCAGCAACTGCGCCCAGCCCTGGACGAACATGGCGGGTATGAGCGCGCCGTCGTGACCGGCCTGCCGGGCGTTGGCTGCGGCGCGCTCGGCCCGCCGTGCCGCCTCAGTGATCCGGCCTTGGGTGATCGCGGCCAGAGCCGCCTTGCCCAGCGCGAGTCGAAGCGTCCGGCGGTCGCCGGCTGAGGTCGCTATTTCGACGGCTTCGTCGAGCATGCGGCGCGGCTCGTCGGGATCAGCCTGGAACAACCGGGATTCGGCGAAGTAGGCCAGGGCCATCGCCAGGCCCCAGTCATCGCCGCCGGCGCGCAGGAGCTCGAGTGCGCGGTCCATGTGCGGGCGAGCCGCCTCGGGGTTGAGCCCGATGGCCGTCACGACGCCGAGGAATCCGTGGGCGCGTCCTTGCTCAACCGGATCGCTGCGGCCGTCAAGCAGAGCCAGCGACTGGCCGGCCAGGCCAGGCACCATGGCAGCGTCGCCGGCCCATATTTCCAGGTAGCAGCGCCCGTTCAGGATACGGGCATGCAGCAGTGGCGGCAGCTGGCTGGATCGGGCTGCCGCGTCCAGCCACAGCCTGCACTCGCTCCATTGGCTGCGCTCGAGCCAGTAAGGGGTAAGTGCAGCTGCCAGCCGCGCGCACAGCTCCGGGGCCGGCTCGTCGCGGCACCAGCTGAGCGCAGCGCGGAGGTTGTCATATTCAGCGGCCAGGATGGCCAGCCACTGGTCTTGCGCCTCGCGTGTGAGCTGCGGCTCTGAAGCCTCGGCCAGCGCTAGGTAGTGCTCGGCGTGCCGCCTCCGCACCCGTGCCGCCTCAGCCGGATCTGCGGCCAGGAGCTCGGCAGCGTATTCGCGGACCGTTTCCAGCATCCGGTAGCGCGGTTCGGCGCCATGCAGGTCCGCCGCCATCAGCAGGTTCCGGTCGGCTAGCCCAGCCAGCCCGACGACGTTAGAAGCATCACAGACAGCGATGGCGCTATCGAGCCCGAACCCGCCTGCAAAGACAGCGAGCTGGGCCAGCAGGTCCCGGTCACGGTCGGGCAGCAGATCAAGGCTCCACTCAAATGAGGCGCGGAGCGTGGAATGATGCGATGGCCCGCCCGATGCTGCGCCGAGCAGGTCTAGGTGCTGCTCGAGCGTGGTGGCGATCCGGGCTAGCGATAGTGTCCGGGCCCGGGCGGCGGCCAGTTCGACGGCGAGCGGCAGGCCGTCCAGCCGTCGGCAGATTTTGCGGATCACGCCGGCCTGCCCGGCGGGCAGTTCGGTGCCGGGACGGGCCTGCCGGGCCCGTTCGGCGAATAGCGCGACGGCATCGGCCTCGTTCAGTTCGGGCACCCGCCAGGTCACCTCGCCGGGGATCGACAGTGGCTCACGGCTGGTCGCCAGGATCCGCAATCCGGCTGCGCCGTGCAGCATCGCAGCCGCGGCCGAGCTGACCGCGCCGCTCAGGTGCTCGCAGTTGTCCAGTACGACCAGGTGCGCGCCAGAGCCTAGGTGGCTGGCGATGGCCTGTGCCAGGGTCTTGCCGCGCTCAGGCTCCACTACGCCAAGCACCGCCGCGACCTCGGTGAGCACGTGCTCGCCGGCTCGGACCGGCCCCAGGTCGACGAACCATGTGCCGTCCGCGAACTGATCCTGGACCAGCCTGGCAAGCTCGATCGCCAGCCGGGTCTTCCCGCATCCGCCACTGCCGGTGAACGTCAGCAGCCGGTGGCCAGCCAGCAGGTCGGAGGCCTGTGCGAGTTCCGCTGACCGGCCGATGAATGTGCTGACCGGAAACGGAAGATTACCGTCGTGACCTATCGAGACCGGCAGCGAACCTGACCGCATGCGAGCCTGCGGGCGCCGCCCGCGCGCCGGGAGGGATCGCACGTCGGCTAGACGGCCTTCCGCCGGGTCGGTCATGACCACATCATCGCCACTCGCTCAGGATCAACCTGCCTGCGGTGCACAACATCAACCAGGTGGCCGATCTTTTCCGCGGCTATCCCTCACATGATGCAGGCATGAACGAGCAACAATCCATCCAGTCATGGAGCCGGACCGAGTACACCGGGCCAGGGACAGCGCAGCGGGCTTGTGATCACCGCCTCGGCCCGATAGCGGGATTGCTGGGGCTGGCCTGCTACGTGGCAGGCTCGCTAGTCGCGGCACTGCCCAGACCCGGCGCGACCGCTACGGCCGTGACCACGCAACTCGCCGCTCATCGCCTCGCCGTGCTCGCTGGCGCAGGACTGATGATGCTGGCGTTGCCATTCCTGCTACTGTTCCTGGCCTATCTCGTCAGCCTGCTCGCAGGTGCAGAGGGACCGCCATACCTCCTGGCCCTGCTGACGGCTTTCGCCTGGCTGATGCTATTCGCGATCATCGCGGCCGACGTCATCCCCGTCACCGCCGCGGTCTGGCAGGGCGCTAGCGGCATCCCGCCCGGCGTCACCCGCCTGGCGGCCGACATCAGCGGCCTCTCGCTATATTCGCTCGGCGCGCCGGTGGCAGCCGCCTCCGTACTCGCGCCGTCAATCCTCATCTGGCGAAGCCAGGTACTACCTAGGTGGCTGGCCTGGCTCGGGGTGGCCGAGGCCGCCGCCAACGGTGCCGAGTTCGCCGGGCTGCTGGCCAGCAGGGGCAGCGACGCCGGAGGCTACGCGGCCGGGGCCGGGCCGCTGTTGTGGATCATCTGGGCGGCCGCTCTCGCCACGACAGCACTTTTGCGACCTCGGGCATCAGCCAACTGACACGGAGCCGACGATGACAAACAGCCAGAACGCAGCGACCGTACTCCAAATGCTCGACGCCGCCTGGAATCGCGGCGACACCTCGGTACTTCATACGACAGTCGCCGAGGACCACATCGACCACGACGACAACGGCGACGACATCGGACGGGACCATCTCGTACAGGCCATCCTGGCCTACCGGGCCGCCTTTCCCGACATGCGCATGTCCTTTGACGACCAGATCGCCGACGGCGACAAAGTCGTCACCCGGTGGACCGCAAACGGCACCCACCAGGGCCAGCTGGACGCCATCCCGGCGACCGGCCGGCTGGCCCGGATCTCCGGCATCTTCATTCACCAGCTGACCGACGGCGAAATCACCGAGAGCTGGACATCTTTCGACAGGCTCGGCCTGCTGCAACAGCTGGGAGTGATCCCATCAGCTGATTCAGCGCCAACCAGCGCCCCTCTGACGTTACCGCTCGCCGGGTCAGCACCGCCGGGTCGAAACGGCCGGCGCGCTCGGACGCTGCTGTGGAACCTGCACCGCGCCCGCACCAGGGTGCGCCTGGTCTGGGCCGACGCCGGGTACGCCGCCGCCAAGCTGGCCACCTGGGCCGCGGCCCTGCGCCTGACCGTCCAGATCGTCGCCAAGCGCGACCCGCACGCCTTCCAGGTCTGGGTGGTGGAGCGGACCTTCGCCTGGATCAGCAAGCACCGCCGGA
>DATHQE010000623.1:0-4774 GCA_035483035.1 Streptosporangiaceae bacterium
GACTACACGGCCGGCGACCTCGCCCACGACGACCAGCGCTACGACGTCGTCTTCGACGCCGTCGGCAAGATCTCATTCGGCCAGTGCCGGCCGCTTATCAGGCCCGGCGGCATCTACATGTCCACCGGGCCAGGGCCCGGCTACCAGAACCTGGCCCTGCCGCTCATCTCCCCGCTGCTGCCAGGCCCGCGGATCCTGTTCGCGTTCCCGAAGATCGACCAGGCGATGGTCAGGTACTTCCGCGACCTGATGGAAGCCGGGCAGTTCACGCCGCTGATCGACAGGCGGTATCCGCTCAGCGAGATCGTCGCGGCTTACACGTATGTCGAGACCGGCGCCAAGATAGGGAACGTCGTCATCACAGCCGACCCGCCGTCCTAGGCGCGAAGCCGCGAGCGCTGCGAGACCCAGGCTCCGGCGCCGGCCGCCAGCAGCACCAGCGCCGGGATCAGGCCCAGCAAGCGCATTGTGGTCAGGGCGATGTCAGCCGCGCCGGTGGTCCCGCCACCGATGCCGCCGCCAGTCACGACCGCTACCGGCAACGCGACCACGAGGAACACGCCGGTGATGATCGCGAGCGTCCTGCTCCGCTCGGCCCACGCCAGCACCCAGAGCACGGCCGCGATGACCAGCATGGCTCCGACGTGCCGGGTGTGGGCAGCAAAGCTGCTCGGCTGGCCCGATTGCAGCACGATGCTCAGCAGCGAGACCAGCAAGACCAGCTCGCCAAGGACCAGGCCGGTGATCAGGAACCCGCGCGCCGGGGTCCGCAGCCCGACTCTGTTGGCCCGCCAGCGGTACCAGAGCACGGTCAGCACGACGGCGACTGGAACTGCTATCTGCCAGTACCAGCCAAGGGCCGTCACGTCGACGCGGTAGTGAACGCCGGCCGTGACGTGGCACGGCGCACCGGGCACGCAGGTGCTCGGGAGCGGTCCTGGAACCGCCGTCGGGTGCGGGGCGAGCCGCTCATAGAACGGCAGCGATCCGCAGATCACCAGCCCGAACAGCAGCAGCGGCAGCCAGTACGCACGCGCGAGCATGCTGGTCCGCTCGCGGATCACGCGCATCTCGTCGAGTAGCTGCGCCGGGCCCGGTTCGCTACCGCCGAGCCCTGCGGGTGCGGGCTTAGGTGTCTCGTTCATGACCGCCTCCGGCGTGTCCGGTGTCCACTAGTTCGTCGTGCTCGCGGACAAGCGCCGCGAGCGCTGCTATCTCGCCGGCCAGCGCGGCGCGGCCTGCGCCGGTGATGCTCACCCAGGTACGGGCCCGGCGGCCCTGGTAGCCGCGCTCTGTCCGGACCAGGCCCGCGTCTTCAAGCACCGTCACGTGCGTCGAGAGATTCCCGGACGTCAGCCCTAGCGCGTCCTGCAAATAGCCAAAGTCGGCCTGGCGTGCCCGTGATGTGATCGTCAGGATGCCGAGCCGGTGCCGCTGATGCACGATCTCGCTCAGGCTGGCGGTCGGATGCTGTTCCCCGGTCCGGCCCGGGCCTCCGTCCTCGCCCGGCGCGGCTCGGCTGTCCTCACCGCCCGGCTCCACGCTCCGCGCATCCATCCAGATCTCCCGCTGGTTGCTATGCCAGCAGCTTTGCATTGCAAATCTGCTGTGTCAACAGGAATCCCGGCCCGTGTCCAACCAAAGTCAGACGTCCCGAACGGTGGCCACGTCGAACCTGCGCGGGACAGCCAGCGCAAGATAGAGGTAGATGCCGCGGCAACTTGTGGGGAAGAGGCCTCCGATGACCGAGAACGCGACCGGTACCGCGGTCACGACGAAGATCAGCCCGCTGTCGTTCGCCGACACGGTGTCGCGCCTGACGAGCCTGCTCGACGCGAAGGGCATGAAGATCTTCTCAGTCATCGATCAGCGCGCCGAGGCGCGCAGCGCCGGGCTCGACCTGCGCGAAACCACGCTAGTGGTCTTCGGCAACCCGGCTGCTGGCACGCTCGTCATGGCGGCCGCACCCCTCGCCGCGCTGGACCTGCCGCTCAAGGTGCTGCTCTGGGCCGACGACGACCAGGTGAAGGTGTCGTACGTAGCGCCGGCCGAACTCGCGCGCCGGTACGGTCTGAGCGCGGACCTGGCCGCCAGACTCGCGGGCATCGACGCGCTCACCGATGCGCTGGTTACTACATGATCACGACGCCACAGTGAGCCGAAAGGTCGCCGATGCTGATCGACGCCGCCGCGCACATTTCCGATAGTCCGCTTGGCGTCGAAGCCGCCGCCGTGGCCGCCGAGGCCGACGGCTACGACGGCTTCGGAGTCGCCGAGACCAGGCACGATGCCTTCGTCTCGCTGGCGCTGGCCGCGCGCGCGACCACGTCCATCACGCTGCAATCCGGGATCGCCGTCGCATTCGCGCGTAACCCCATGAGCGTCGCCGTGCTGGCTAATGACATTCAGCTCATCGCCGGCGGCCGATTCCAGCTCGGCCTGGGCTCGCAAGTCAGGCCGCATATCGAGCGGCGCTTTTCGATGCCATGGAGTCACCCCGCAGCACGGATGGAAGAGTTCATCGCGGCGATCCGCGCGATCTGGAGCAGCTGGGCAACCGGTGCGAAGCTCGCCTTCCGCGGGCAGTTCTACCAGCACACGCTCATGACCGACTTCTTCAATCCAGGACCCAACCCGCACGGGAATCCGCCGATCTTCCTGGCCGCCGTCGGCGAGCTGATGACGGCCGTGGCGGGACGCGTCGCCGACGGCATGCTCTGTCACAGTTTCACCACCGAGGCCTACCTGCGTGAGCGCACCCTGCCAGCGCTGCTATCAGCGCGCGGCCATCTGGACGGCTTCACGCTGTGCCTGCCGGTCATGGCCGCCATCGGAAGCGACCCGGACACGCTGGCCGCGGCGGAGACGGCCGTGCGCGCGCAGATCGCCTTCTACGGCTCGACGCCGGCCTACCGGCCGGTCCTCGACATGCACGGCTGGGGCGAACTGCACGAGCAGCTGAACCTCCTGTCCAGGCGGCATGAGTGGGCCGAGATGGGCGCGCTCATTACCGATGACGTGCTAGCCGCCTTCGCCGTCAGCGGCAGTCCTGCGCACGTGGCGGCGACGATCAAACAGCGATTCGGCGACGTCATCGACCGGATCTCGCTCTACGCGCCGTATGCACCAGACCCAGCTGAGCTGCGTGCCGCGACAGCCGCACTGCGCACGGATGAGCAACACTGACCGTCAGCTCAGCGGCGACTAGTGCCCCGTTAGGCTGCGATCATGGTCGCTCCGCATCCCCTGGACAATCCCGCCAGGGCGGCGTTGCTCGGCCCGCAGGCCCACCTGGCCGAACGCTGCGGCGTCGCGCTGCGCTATCCCGCCGACGTCTCCCCGTTCATTGCGCTGCCCGACCAGCCCGGCCCGCACGCCTGGGACGACCTGGCGAAGCTGACCGGCCCGGCCGGAGTCGTGTCGACGGCCGGGGTCGCGGCCGAGCCAGCACCAGGCTGGCAGGTCGTGATGCGCATCGACGGCGTTCAGCTCGTGGCTGACGAGGCCGTCGGCGCTTACGACGGCGACGCGGTCTTGCTCGGTCCCGCCGACGTGCCGGAGATGCTGGACCTCGCAGCCCGGACGCGGCCCGGCCCGTTCCTGCCGCGCACGATCGAGTTCGGTGGCTACCTCGGCATCCGCCGCGGCGGGGTCCTGGCCGCGATGGCCGGCGAAAGGCTTCGCCCGCCTGGCTGGACCGAGATCAGCGCAGTGTGCACTGCTCCGGAGTTCCGTGGCCAAGGGCTCGCGACCCGGCTCACGCTGGCCGTCACCGCAGCGATCATAGACCGCGGCGACACGCCATTCCTGCACGCCGCGGCCGAGAACGTCAGCGCTATCCGGCTCTACTCGGCGCTTGGTTTCCGGCTGCGCCGGCAGGCCGAGTTCGTCGTCGTCCGCGCACCGACCTAAGGCTGGTCCATGAGGGACTGTGATCATCCGGGTGCGACGATGGAGGCGAATGTGCTGAGGTCGCACGCCGCGTCAGAGCGCAGTAGGCAGCTTCGCAGCGGGCACTGAGGAAGCGAGGCAGTTCCATGACAGCTGCGGCCGTCACCGGGCCCGCGACCCTGTCGCTGGCCGATGCCCGGGTCCTGGACAGGTACTGGCGGGCTGCTAACTATCTGGCGGTCGGCCAGATCTACCTGATGGACAATCCGCTGCTGGCCGAGCCGCTGCTACCTGACCACATCAAGCCGCGGCTGCTCGGCCACTGGGGTACGACGCCGGGCCTCAATTTCATCTGGGCGCACCTGAGCCGTGCGATCACGGTCCGCGACGTGCCGATGATGATCGTGGTCGGTCCGGGCCACGGCGGCCCCGCAGCGCTGGCCTGCACCTGGCTGGATGGCAGCTACACCGACGTCTACCCCGGTGTCCAGCGCGACGCGGGCGGCATGCGCCAGCTGTTCCGTCAGTTCTCCTTCCCCGGCGGCGTGCCGAGCCACGTCTCACCGGAGACGCCAGGATCCATCCACGAGGGCGGCGAGCTCGGCTACTCGCTGTCGCACGCGCACGGCGCGGCTTTCGATAACCCGGACCTCGTCGTCGCGTGCGTCGTCGGCGACGGCGAGGCCGAGACCGGCCCGTTGGCCACCAGCTGGCACTCGCACCGGTTCATCAACCCGGTCAGCGACGGCGCCGTCCTGCCCATCCTGCACCTGAACGGCTGGAAGATCGCTAATCCGGCGGTGCTGGCCCGGCTGCCCGAGGACGAGCTCGACGCCTTGCTTCGCGGGTACGGCTACGAGCCGGCGTACGTGACCGGCGATCG
>DATHQE010000624.1:0-6439 GCA_035483035.1 Streptosporangiaceae bacterium
GAAGCGCTCCCGGCTGTACTCGCTGTCGGCATCGGAGTGCCGCCGCTCGATGTACGGGATCGCGCCTTCGAAGTTCGTGTAATACGACCGCTCCCGGCCGTACCGGTTCTTGTACCGGACGTGCACCTGCTGGTCGTAGCCGTACAGCAGCGCGCGCTGTGCCTTGGCCGGCAGCCGCTCCCATGGCGTGTCAATGGTGAAGCCGAGCGCATCGCCGAGGGCGTCGATCAGGCGCAGGAAGTAGTCACTGACGTGGCCGCCGATCCATACCGCGATCGCGCCGTCAGCCAGCGTGCGCGTCGGTTCGGAGATGACGAGCTCCGGGTCGACCTCCATCTTGGTGCCGAGCCCGGTGCAGTCCGGGCAGGCGCCCCACGGCGAGTTGAACGAGAACGACCGCGGCTCCAGATCGTCGAACGACAGGTCGTCGTACAGGCACGCCAGGTGCTCGGAGTACATCCGCTCACGGTTCGGGTCGCCGGCCGGGAGGTCGACGAACTCGAGCACGACGACGCCGTTCGCGAGCCCCAGCGCGGTCTCCACCGAATCGGTCAGCCGTCGCCGCGCCGACTCCTTCACCTCGAGCCGGTCGACGATGACCGCGATGTCGTGCTTCTCGTACTTCTTCAGGGCCGGCAGCTCGCCCGAGACGGCCGTATCCAGGCGGATGACCTGGCCGTCCACCCTCGCCCGTGAGAAGCCCTTGACCTGCAGGTCGCGCAGCATTTCGGTGTACTCGCCCTTGCGGCCCCGCACGACGGGCGCGAGCACCTGGAACCGGGACCCCTCGGACAGCTCGAGTATCTGGTCCACAATCTGCTGCGGCGTCTGGCGCGCGATCGGACGTCCGCACACCGGGCAGTGCGGCTTGCCCACCCGGGCGAACAGCAGCCGCAGATAGTCGTAGACCTCGGTGATCGTGCCCACGGTCGACCGCGGGTTCCGCCCTGCGGCCTTCTGGTCGATGGAGACCGCTGGCGACAGCCCGTCGATGAAGTCGACGTCGGGCTTGTCCATCTGGCCGAGGAACTGCCGCGCGTACGCGGACAGGGACTCTACATACCGGCGCTGGCCCTCGGCAAAGATCGTGTCGAACGCGAGGCTTGACTTACCCGAGCCAGACAGCCCGGTGAACACGATCATGGCGTCGCGTGGCACGTCGAGCGAGACATTCTTGAGGTTGTGCTCGCGTGCACCACGGACGACGAGACGATCTGCCACTTTGCGCTCAGTTCTCCCGATATGTAGAGCAGGTGTCGGAGGGGAAAGGCCGCCACGTCATGGTATCCGGGGGGTCCGACAAAACAGGGGGCTAAAGGCTGCACCCGCTGCTGTCCCGTCCCGCCGGCCTGGTCCGGGCGGCCTCAGCCCGGCGGCCCGGTCCGGCAGCCTCGTCCGGTCAGTTCCAGTACAACCCAGATAGGCTCGACGCGATTCCCGGAGCCGCTGGAAGGAGCCTAGTGCCGACCGACCTCCACCCAGCCGACCCGGCGGCCGCCGCCGCAGAGCTGCGCGTCACGGTTGACGACGCGACCGGGCGCCTCCGCCAGACAGCGGCCGGTCTCTCCGATCAGCAGGCCAGGGAACCGTCGCGGCTGCCGGGCTGGAGCCGCGGGCACCTGCTGACTCACCTCGCCAGGAACGCCGATAGCCTGCGCAATCTGCTCATCTGGGCGCGCACCGGGGACGTCACGCCCCAGTACGCCGACGAGGGCGAGCGCGAGCGCGGCATCGCGGCCGGTGCCGGACGGCCCGCCGCCGAACTGCTGGCCGATCTTGACGCATCCGCCGCGGCGCTGGCTGCCGAGGCGGGCAGCCTCCGGCCGGGTGACTGGGCCGCCGAGGTCAGCGGGCTGCGCGGCGCGCCGCATCCAGCCTGGTTCACGCTGCGGCGGCGGCTGACTGAGGTGGAGATCCACCACGTCGACCTCGGCGCCGGATACGGCCCGCAGGACTGGCCGCTGCCATTCGCGACGACGCTGCTGCCCGGAGTCGCCAGTGACTTCTCCGGCGACGATGTGCCCGCCGTCCTGCTACGGAGCCCGGATGCGGATCTCGTGCTCCAGATCGGCCCGGCAGCAGTCGCGCCGTCGATTGAGATCAGCGGTCCAGCGTGGGCGGTCCTGGCCTGGCTGACCGGCCGTAGCGCCGGGGCCGGGCTGACAGCGACGCCGGCCGGCCCGCTGCCGAAGCTGCCGCCATGGTAGTTATCAGGTGACGACGGACGGGCGCGGAGACGAGGAGAGCATGACTTATACCGGGAACGTGGCCGTAGGCGGCGCCGCCGACACCAGGGAACTGCCGGGGCTCACCATCACCAAGGTGGCGGTCGGCCCGATGGACAACAACGCCTACCTGCTCCGGTGCACGCAGACCGGCGAGCTTGCCCTTATCGACGCGGCCAACGAAGCCGGCACGCTGCTGCGCCTGATCGGCGACGTGCCGCTGGCCACCATCATCACGACGCACCAGCACTGGGATCATCACGCCGCGCTGCGAGACGTCCAGCAGGCCACCGGCGCCGCGACGGTGGCACATCCTGAGGACGCGCCCGGCCTGCCGATCCCGGTCACGAGGCCGGTGCACGGCGGCGACACCGTCGGCGTCGGCAACGCCAGCCTGTCGGTCATCCATCTGCGCGGGCACACGCCGGGCAGCATCGCGCTGGTCTACGACGGCGGCGGCGAGCTGGCCGACCAGCCACACCTGTTCACCGGCGACTCACTGTTCCCCGGCGGCCCTGGTAACACCGAGCACGACCCGCAGCGGTTCGCGAGCCTCATGACCGACCTGGAGGAGCGGGTCTTCGCCGTGCTGCCCGACGGCACGTGGGTGTACCCGGGTCACGGCGGCGACACGACGCTCGGCGCCGAGCGGCCGCACGTGCCGGAGTGGCGCGCTCGCGGCTGGTAGCCGGCGCGGCGGTACTGCTACCGGGCGACACCGCCAGCCGTGGCCGCCGGGCACGCCGCTACAGGCTGGCATAGCACGCGTCGATCAGGGCCTTGTTGCGCGGATTGCGCCAGCGCGGCCCCATCTGGTTTGTCACGTAGCCGACGGCCAGGCGGGCGTCCGGGTCACAGAAGCCGACCGAGCCGCCGGCACCGAAGTGCCCGAAGCAGCGTGGCCCGTTGCCGAGCTGGCGCTCGGGGTGGGTGAGCTGGAACCCAAGCCCGAACCGGGATGGCCGCGCGAGCACCAGGTCCTCGCCGTAGACCTGCTCCTGCGTCGCGGCGGCCAGTGCCTCGGTCGTCACTACACGGACGCCTGGCACGGCGCCCCCGGCTGCCAGCGCCGTGTAGACGCGGGCGATGCCCGCTGCGGTGGCGTGCGCGTTAGCCGACGGGATCTGCGCGCTGCGCCAGGCGGCGGTGTTGACGACGCCGGCGCCGGAGAGGTCGGGCGGATTGAAGTAAGCGCTGAACGACATCCGGTGAAGGGGAACGGGGTCGCCTTCCGTCGCCGCCGCCTCGTCGCGCTGCGGCCACCGGAACTCGGCGACCCGGCCGTGCTCAGCGGCCGGCAGCCCGATGTGCACGTCGGCCCCGAGCGGTCCGGCGAGTTCTTGCCGCAGATACTCACCCACGCTCCGGCCAGTGATCCGCCTGATCAGTTCACCGGCCAGGTAGCCGAACGTGTTGACGTGGTAGCCGTGCCCTGATCCCGGCTGCCACCACGGCTCCTCGGCCGCGAGCAGGGACGTCATGAGCCGCCAGTCAAGACCGCTGCCCGCCGGCAGCGGTTCGCGCAGCGCGGGCAGCCCGGCCTGATGACTGAGCGCCTGGCGGACGGTGACGGCGTCCTTGCCGGCCGCGCCGAACTCCGGCCAGTAACGGATCACGGGCGCGTCCGGATCGAGCAGGCCGAGCCCGGCGAGCCTGGCCGCGCACGCGGCAAGCAGTCCCTTGCCGACAGAGAACACATTCACGAGCGTGTCCGCCGACCACGGCTGACGCTCGTGCGTGTCGGTCCAGCCGCCCCGCAGGTCGGCGACCACGGTCCCGTCGATGGTCACGCAGACCGCGGCCCCGATCTCACCCCGTTCCCTGAAATTGCGGCTGAATTCTGCCCGCACATCACTAAACCGCGGGTCGCACCAGCCGCTGATTCCCGCCTGGCTCATGAGCTATTGCCCGCCTTCCCGCCGCCGCCGCGTTGTTGAGTAGTCTGCCGGGAGATGGCACACCTGCGCGATGTCGCGATCATCGGGGCCGGCCTGCTCGGGCTGGCTGCCGGGCGCGCGCTCGCGGCGCGGGGCCGCGACGTGGTCGTCCTAGAGCAGGCTCAGATCGGCCATCCCGCTGCGGGATCGAAGGGCAGCTGCCGGATCTTCCGGCTCGGCTATCCCGATCCGGCTTACGTCGCCGCGGCCCGGCAGGCGGGCGAGCTGTGGCGCGCGCTGGAAGCCGCAGCCGGGGAGCACATCTTGCTGCCGACGCCGCAGCTCACGTTCGGGACCGGGCTGCGCGCCGTGCACGACGCCATGCGAGCGGCTGGCGCGCCGTGTGAGCTGCTGTCAGCGGCGGCGGCTGCGGACCGGTTCCCGGCCGTCCGCGTCGACGGTCCAGCCTTGCTCGAGCCGCAGTCGTGCGTGATCGCGGCCGACACGGCGCTGCAGGCGCTCGCTGCCGGCGTGCCGGAGATCATGACCGGCGTACGCGTGCTGCGCCTGTCCGACGACGGCAGGCACGTCACCGCGGACACCAGCGCGGGCACGGTGACCGCGCGCACGGCCGTGATCACCGCCGGCCCGTGGACGGGCGGCCTGCTGGCGACTCTGGGCGTGCCGCTGCCGGGCCATGCCACGCTGGAGCAGATCGCCTACCTCCAGCCGGCCGGGCCGGTCGCCGAGACGCCCATTTTCATCGGCCACGCCGACCGGGCGCCGTACGGTCTGCCGGTACCAGGATCACCGCTGTACAAGATCGGGATTCATCCAAGCGGCCCGCCGACGGACCCTGACGCGCAGGAGCAGTCGGCGGAACCGCGACTGCTCAGCAAACTGGCGGAGGTCGCGAAGCAGTACCTGCCCGGCTACGACCCGGAGCCGACCGCGACCGAGCGCTGCGTCTACGACAACACCCCGGACGAGGACTTCGTCGTGGACCGGATCGGCAACGTTGTCGTCGGCAGCGGCACATCCGGGCATGGCTTCAAGTTCGGGCCGCTGCTCGGCGAGTGGCTCGCCGATCTCGCTGCGGGAAGTACCGGCGGGCCCGCGCCGGAGCTCGGCCAGCGCTTCGCGCTACGCCGGTTCCGCCCGCCGGCCGGCTCAGCGGGCCCGTGAGGCAGCCTGGCCTATTCGGGGCTCGGTGCCGGGAACTGAATCGTCAGGCCGTACTTGCCGTTCGGCAGGGGCACCGGCGTCACGGCCGCCTGGTCGCCCGCCAGCTCGCTCTGGAGCAGCGCCTCGACGGCGGCGAGCTGACTGATCCGATGCCGCGCGTGGGTGGCGGTCAGCCCGATGATCTCGGCCATCCGGTACGGCACTGAGTTGTCCCCCAGCGGGTCGGTGTCGCTGAACCTGCTGATGTCGATCGGGTATTGCGCCGCGAGGTTGCGCAGCACGGTCAGCAGGCGGGCGTCGACGAGCCCCGCGGTCAGGACCTGGCGAGCGCCGGCGCGCGCGCGCACGTTGCGGTTCGCCAGCAGGCTGAGGCCGGCCGCGTGGCTGGCCGCGATGGCGCCGCTCGCCGCCTGGCTGTACGCGACCTGGCCGCCAGGCACGACGACGCGGACTTGCACGGCCTCGGCGCCAGTGCCGAATGCCGCGATCACCGCGGGCGCGGCGGCGGCGAGCTTGGCGCCATACAGCGCTCGCACCGCCGGGGTGGCGACGATCACGGCGCCCCCTGCCGGGAGCTTGACGCCAGGCTGCAGGACGACCTGGGTGCTGCCCGCGTAGCCGGCCGTCTGGATGGCCGTGCACGTGACCGGGTCGCAGCCGATAACCTCCAGCTGATTGAGCTGACCCGCTATCCAGTTCGCGGCCGCCGTGCCATTCGCCGCCGCAAGCGCTGCCGCCTTCGCGCGCGCCTGCTGCTGCGCCGGTGTCAGCTTCGGGTCCGTCACCGGATGCCGCAGGGGCGCAGGCGACGCGGGCGAGCCGGTCACTGCCACCAGGATCGCGGCCGCGGCGGCGACCACAATCACGACAACAAGGGCGGCGATGCCGGCGAGGCGCCCGGTCCCGATCCGGCCCGTATCTGGCACCCGCAGGATGCGCCGGCGCACCCACAGGCGCAAGGTGGTGCCGATGACCCTGATCCAGGACGGAGCGGCAGCGGTCTGACGCTTTGGCGCAGCACCGGCCGACGCGCCAGTCGCGCCAGCGGTCCGGGCCGGGTTGTCCAGCCGGAATCCCGATGGCGGCGAGGTGTCACTGGACACTAAGACTCCCGGGCCGCGAACAGGGTGAGGCCACACGGCCCTATCCGGG
>DATHQE010000625.1:0-10061 GCA_035483035.1 Streptosporangiaceae bacterium
CAGCCCAGGCAATCGCAGCCCAGGCAATCGCAGCCCAAGCAATCGCGTGGCCAGGCACCCACGCCCGGTCGCCTGCGACGCTGGCGGTCAGCTGGGGCGGCGCCGCAGCGCGCGCCGGCCGACCGCCAGCGGGCCGAGCGCCAGCCTGACGGAAGTCAGCGCCAGGCTCCGCAGAATGGTGAGCCCCGTGCTGGCTCAGGCCAGCAAGGATCGTCGCCGGGTCAGGCCGCTCCCTGGCAGGGCCAGCCACTGACCGGGCCCCTCGCCGGGCCGCCGGCCGAGCCCGACCGCCAGGTTCCGTTCTGGCTGCGGCCCATACGGCGGAAGTAACACGCCGATGGACATCAGCCCGCTAGGACGACGCCTCATTTTCGGATTGATCGTCTGCGTGCTTGTGGGGCTCGGCGCGTACCTGCTCGGTCCGGTCGCCCGCGGAGCGGGTCGATCCAGCCCGCAGCACAGCCCGACGCCGCGAGCATCGAGGCCTGTCGCCACGGCATCGGGCCCGGCGACGACACCGGCAGGCGGCCAGCCCGACATCTACCAGTGGCTGCCGTTCACGCAGGCCGGACTCGCTGCCGCCGCGTCGGTTGTGGTCCGGTTCGGCGATGCCTATGGCAGCTACTCCTACACGCAGAACGCCTCCGCTTATACCGCGCCGCTCGCGCCGATTACTGCCCCGCAACTGGTCGGCCAGATCGAGGCGGCCTACTCGGCGCCGGGCGTCGCAGCAACCCGCGCCAGCGGCAAGCAGGTCGCGGTCGGGACTGCGATGATCGCCTCGATCCGCGCGTTCGGCCCGGACAGCCTGACCTTCCTGGTCCAGGTCGCTCAGCAGCTGAGCGACACCGCTGGCGGCAGTCAGCAGACGACGGTCTATGCCGTGACCGTCACCGGTTCCGGCACAAGCTGGCAGGTCACCGACGTCGAGCTCCAGTCGGCAGGCAACTCGTGATCGTCGGGCCAGGTCGCTGGACCGGGCTCGGCGGACCGGCTGGCGGGCGGGGCCGTCCGCGCCGGGGCCTCATCGTCGCTCTCGTGAGCGCGGGGGCGCTGCTCCTCATGGCGGCTCTGCTGGCGCCAGTCATGATGTTCGCTAGCAGTGGCCTGCTGGCCGAGAGCGGAACGTCCTGCACATCCGGCAGCAAGGGCACGGCTACTAACGCTCAGCCTGTCGCCAGCCAGTCGGCACGCAACTCGATACCGGCAAACTACCTAGCGCTGTTCCGGTCTATTGGCGCGCAGTACAAGGTCCCGTGGATGATCCTGGCCGGGATCGCCAAGGTTGAGAGCGACGACGGTCAGACCACCCTGCCCGGCGTGCACAGCAGGGCCAATGCCTTCGGGGCCGCCGGCCCGATGCAGATCGGGATCGGCGGCGCGGCTGGCAACCAGTGGGGCGGTGCGGCGGTGCACCCCGCCAGCGAAAAGGTGAATGGCGTCGCCACCGATGCCGACGGCGACGGCACGGCCAGCGTCTACGACCCAGCCGACGCTATCGCTGGCGCCGCGAAATACCTGCTCGAGCATGGTGTGCTCGACAATGTCGACCAGGCGATCTTCGCTTACAACCACCTGCAGTCCTACGTGCAGGCGGTGCTGTACTGGGCAAATCTGTACGCCACCGGTGGCTACACCGTCACCCAGGCCGCCCTGGTCAGCGCGCCGCAGTGCCTGCCCGGCGTGACGCTGACTTCCGATACAGCCGCGGCCACCGCGATCTCCTATGCCGAGCAGCAACTCGGTAAGCCGTACCAGTGGGGCGGTACCGGCCCCGACGCGTTCGACTGTTCCGGCCTGGTCATGATGGCTTACCGCGCCGCCGGCATCGACATCCCGCGCACTGCAGAGCAGCAATGGGCATGGGGCCCTCGGGTCAGCGCGAGCCAGGTACAGCCGGGGGATCTAGTGTTCTTCGCCGGCTCGGACGGCACGCCAACGGCACCTGGCCACGTTGGACTGGTCATCGGCGGCGGCCTGATGATCGAGGCCTACGCGACCGGCTTCCCGATCAGGATCGCGCCGTACGGTGGCCGCGACGCCGTCGGCTTCACCCGACCATGGGCCCACGCTGGCGTTTCTCGTTAGGAGGCACGTCCTCTTCGGTCGCGCTCCGTGATCGGCGCTTGCCCGGGCACGCCATTCCCACCTACGGACTCAGCTGACCGGCGCGTCATTGTCAGCGCGTGGCGTTGAGACGCACGACCACCTCGACGACCGCGCCCTCCTCGATCCCCTCCGCTCGCTGTACCGCCACCTTCAGCGGCACGAGGTAGCGGCCGTCCTTGGGGAACAGGGCAGTTGTGAACTCAGTGCTGCCGATGGTGGCGTGCACTGGCACCTGGCCCCAGTAGATCAGGCTGCGGGCTTCCTCCTTCAGCTCCTCGCTTTCCTCCGGCGTCATGGCCACGAACAGGTACGGCGCCGGTCCGCGCCACTCGATCACCTCACCGGTGAATGTCCACTCCATGTACCTATCATCGGAGATGCGCCCATGCGTCGGGGGCGCTGTACGGCATAAGCCTGCTCGAGCGGATGCGGCCTGAGCACCGGCCTGACCGGATCGCCGAACTCGCCACGCCCTTGAGCGGGTGACGGCTGTACCTCGGCCGTCCGATGGGCGTTCGCGTAGTAGTCACTGGCCTGCTGACTACGCCTCATAGCCTGCCGATTGGGGGTGAACGCAATTACGGCAGCAACAATCTCCGGTCAGGTAATTCAGAGATGACGGATCATCAGCGCAGCGCCGGTCCTGACGCCGTTCAGCATCGCGACGGTGCAAGTTCGAGCCCGGCCCTGCTGCAACCGAGCCAGTACTCGTCAGCGCGGCAGCCCATGCACGGCCGGCACGCACGATGGAGCGACAGCCTTCGGATGATCGCTGTCACTGCCGAGCAGCTGTCCACCGTCAGTGACTCAGCCGAGTCCGCCGCCTACATGCCGACTGTCCCAGCTGATAGCGAGGATCGCGGTCTGGACTAGCGGCGAGCACAGCGGGTTTCGCGTTTCGGCGAAAGACCCGGCACGGCCGGCTGTGTCGGGACTTACGCGCCGGTCGCCGCTCTAAGGGCAGCACTTGACCACTGCTGCCGCTAGATGGGCGCTAGTAGCGAACCCGTGGCCCCATCAGAGCGCCCTGGGAGCCCATGCGGGGCCCCCGTTCCGGCCGCGATAGGGCATCAAGTTGGCTCTGCTGCCCCATGTTGGGCAGCAATGCCAATCTCGCGCCCAATGGCGGCCAGGGACCATGGAACAAGCCTGGCCCACCGGCTCAGGTGAGGGATAAACTTCGCAAATCAGGCGCTGTTTGCGGCAGCGCTAAGCCCTGGCACCGCCTGCGGACCCAGTGGCACGTGCGCTCCCGCCCGACTCCTAGAACCCGATTTCAGAAATCAGCCATAGAAGCCCGGCATGCTGGCGGGTTAGCATTACCAATCAGTAATGTGCCTGCTTGCGGCATCCGCCTCGCTCGGGGCTGCTGGGGTTGGCGGGTCACGGAGGGAGCAATCGCATGACCGTCGCCGAGGATCGGCTCGCTCGCATCGAGGCTTTTGACCTAGCCGGCCTCGGCCGCGTGGACATCGATGATGTGATCGAGTACGTGCACGTCCCGACCGCGCGCCTGCCCGAGTGGATGAGCCTGTACGACCGGTACCTGCGCCAGCGCTGGAACGTCAACGAACTCGACTTCTCCGCGGACAAGGGCGACTGGACCGAGCGGATGACCGACGACTCGCGCAACTCGTTCCTGTCGATCGCATCCGGCTTCCATCACGGCGAGCGCCAGGTCGCGGTCGAGCTGGCACCGCTGCTGTTCGGTGTGCCGGAGGACTACAAGATCTTCCTGACGAGCCACCTTGAAGACGAAGCCCGGCACACGGTGTTCTTCGACCGGTTCTACCGCGAGGTCGTCGGGCTCGAGGGCGACGGCATCATGGATATCCTGGACGCGTCCTGGCCGTATATCCAGGAGACCTTCGTCGGGCCGTTCGGGCTGCTCGCGTACCTGACCGATGACCTGCGCCGCGACCCGTACAACAAGCACCTTCAGATGAAGTACGCGGCCTGCTACGTCATCTGGATCGAAGGCGTCCTTGCCCTCTCGGTCATGAAGATCACGCTCAACTATGCGCGCGACTTCAAGGTGCTGCCTGGGTTCTACACCGGCTTCACTGCCACGTGCCGCGACGAGGCCAGGCATGTCCAGGGCGGGCTGCGGTTCGTGCGCGAGCTCCTGAACGAGGATCCCGCCTACGTCAAGGACCTGTTCGACACGCTGCGGACGCTGCTCACTATGAGCGCGGCCCGGTCGAGCTACATCTACTACGAGCCGCTCGGCTGGTCAGACGACCGGGTCACCGAGCTGTTCATGAACCAGCTCAACCGCAAGCTCGCGATGGTCGGCGTGACGCTGCCGCCCGACATGCAGGACATGCTGTCCGACGTGAAGCCCACGCTGGCAGGAGGCTGACGTGACCCGGTTCATGACGCAGGAGTGGGCGCAGGAGTGCCAGCGGGTCATCAATAACTCGCCCGACCCGGAGCGCAAGGCCAGCAAGCTGCAGGATTTCTGGGACTGGATCGACATGATCCGCCCGTTCGTGACCGGCCGGCTGGCACTGGCCGTCCGCGACCTGCCACCCGGCGGCGACGGGGACACCCTGGTGCTGGATTTCGAGGGCGGCACGGTGATCGCCGCCTCAGTTCAGGAACGGGGTGCTGCGGAGCCGGACGCCGTCTTCCTGCTCGCCGGCGACTACGCGGACTGGCTGGCCATGCTCGACGGCTACGACGTCGGCAAGATGGTCATGTACCGCAAGCTCATGCTGGAGAGGGGCGACACGCTGATGTTCTTCACAGCTGCCTTCTTCTGGACTGAGCTGCTCGCGGCGATCCAGTCGATTCCGGTGGCGACACTCGAGCCAGCTGATATCTGAACGTGACGTACTGGCGAAGCCCGTCACTGAGCTGACTGGCCCGCAGCGCGGCGCGCAGGTCCGCATCGAACTCCTGAGCTCGGTCGCCTAGGGCGGCGACGGACAGTACCGACGTCGAGGCGACGAAGCCGGCGATCTCGTCCAGCGTCCAGATCCGGCTGTAGCCGACCTGGGTTTCTCCGGTCAGCTCAAAGCCGGCCTCGGCCAGGACGACGAGGTCAGGGCGCGCCTGGCGGGCCGCGGCATAGCCGGGCGGGAGCCGTTGGTCGATCCCGTTCCCGTCCTGCCATCGCTGCATGACCGCCCGCAGCGCTTGCTGCCACGGTTCGTCGCCGTCGGTGGGAGTGCCGCCCCACAGCAGCGCCAGGTGACCGTCCGGCCGCAGCCAGCGCCGGATGCAGCCGGCCACGACGTCCCGCCGCAGCCGGTGGAAGGCGTTGCCGACGATCACGAGATCGAAGGCGCCCGCGGGCAGGTCGAGGTCCTCGGCGGCGCCGGTCAGGAACCGGAAGCGGGCCGTGTCCTCGTTCGCCGCCGCCTTGCTGCTGGCCACGTCGATCATGTCCGGCTCCTGGTCGGCCGCCCAGATCTCAGCGAAGCCGGAGCGCAGCGCGAACGCGACCTTGCCGGTGCCGCAGGCCAGGTCCAGCAGCCGGCCCGTGCCGTCCGCGCCGGCCCGGTGCGCCAGATCGTCGATCAGCTCCTGCGGATAGGGCAGGCGATAGGCGTCGTAGCACCCGGCGGTGCCCCGGTACAGGTCAGCTCGGAAGCGCGGATCAGCCACGTCGCTATCTTGCCCGGATCCGGCCAGGGCTGCCGGGCGGGCCGAGCAGACCGGATAGGTCCCTACGATGGAGCGGTGCCAGAGCAGACTTCCGACACGCCTCCGGAACGGGTCGAGGCCGGCCCCGTAGTGGTCCGCCGGGTCCGCGCCACCGACGCGGACGCCATCGCCGCGGCCGTGAGCACGAGCCTGGACTACCTGCGGCCGTGGATGCCGTGGGCGACGTCGGACTCGGCCGGGCGTGCCAGCCAGCTGGCGCGGGTTGCCGAGGCGGACCACAACTGGGAGTCGGGGATCGGGTACGTCTACTCGGTGCTCACCGCCGATCAGGGCACGCTCGTCGGCGAGATCGCGCTGCACCGGCGGCCCTCAGACGGCAGCGTCGAAATGGGCTACTGGATCGCTTCCAGCCAGGCTGGGCGGGGATACGGGACGTCGGCCGGGCGGGCGCTGACCACCGTCGCGCTGGCGCTGCCGGGAATTGACCGGGTCGAGATCCACTGCGACGCGGCCAATCTCGCCAGCGCAGCGATCGCCCGCAAGCTCGGTTACCGCCTTGACCGCATCGAGGAGCGGCGCCCCGAGGCGCCGGGCGAGAGCGGCCAGCTGATGATCTGGGTGCGGCGGCGGCTAGCGCACTAAGGGTCCGGTGCCGCGTCGCGGCTACCGGGAGTGTCGGCTGCAGCTCCTGGCCAGGACGGCAACCGCAGACTCAGCGCCGTCGAGGTCGGCGTAGCAGCCTTGCAGGTGCCGCTCGCCATCCGCGGCGAAGCCCGTGCGCGAGTGCATAACGCGCGTGTTGTCGAAGACCACGCAGTCGCCGGGCGCGAGCTCGAACCTGACCGTGAGGTACGGCCGTACCAGGATGGACGCGAACGCCCGGTAGGCAAGGTAGAACTCGCGCATCTCCTCGGCCGCCTGCACGGGCGCAGCGCCAGCCCGCGGACGCATCGGCTGCATCGACCGGCTGTTATACCGGACGCCGCGAATGAGGCCGATCGAGTTGACCTCGATCATCGGCCTGTTCGCACGAAGGTCGGCGGTGGCGTCGGCGTAGGCGAAGGTGACTGGGGTGCGGGTCAGGCACTCGAACGCGGCCGGGTCCTCCGCGCGAAGCTGCGCCGCAGCCCGGAAGCCATCTAGGAGCCCGGACTGGCCGCCGCGGGCTGCGTTCGCCAGGCAGTGCAGCAGCTGGATTGTCGGGACCGGGTCACGGTAGGGGTTGTCGGTGTGCGGGCCGATCGGCAGGTCCGTATACGCCAGGGTCGACGGGCTAGCCTCGGCCCGGACGTCGAACAGGCGGCCGTAGTTGGTTTCGCGTACGTAGCCGAACGTGGCGGCGACGTCCAGGACGGCGCCGTCCTTGACGGGCACCCCGGTCAGCAGCATGAACCCGGTGGCGAGCAGCTCGCGCAGGCAGCGGAGGCGGACTGTGTTGCTGGTCAGGTACGACTGCCACGGCGTCGGCTGTGGCCCGGCCGGGAAATCCCGTGCCGACCAGAGCCGCTTGGCGTCCTCACTGCGGGCGTCCGGCTCGGCGATGGTATAGCCGGTCAGCCACGTCCTGGTGAAGACCGCTTCGTGACCGTCGGGACCAAACGTGACGTGCACGCCGTCGGGGGAATCGACAGCGCCGGTGACGCTCACGTCGGGGGCCTGCTCAGTGATGACGGTGAGCCGCTGCCCGCTCGCCGGGTCGCGGCAGAGCCCGCACTGGCAGTTGTCGCGCAGCCAGGCGGGTTCGAATCCGTGCACGGCCGCGGCGTCAATGGCTGGCTCCCCGTTTCTCCGGCGTGTTATCCAGACCAGCTGCCTCCGCCCGGCAGGATCTGCTTTCTATCCAGCCTGAACTTGCGGCGCCGGCGGCGCAATGCGGCGCGCGCAGTGTTCGGATACATGCCTTGTGCCTGGCAGGAAGTGTTCACCCGCACGGCCGTCCGGCCTTACCCGCGCCGAGTGACTGGGCTAGCGTCAGAGCGTGTGCCTCCTTATCGCGATGTTCCAGGTCGTGCCAGACGCGCCGCTGATCGTGGCGGCGAACCGAGACGAGCGGCTCGACCGGCCTGCCGTGCCGATGACGGTGCTCCGCGAGCGCGAGCCCCGGATACTCGGCGGCCGGGACGAGCTGGCCGGCGGGACCTGGCTGGCCGTCAACGAGCACGGCGTGGTCGCGGGCCTGACGAATCAGCCATCGGCCGAGGGCCGCGACCCGACGAAGCGATCGCGTGGGGAGCTGCCGCTGGCCTTCGCGGCGTACCGGAGCGCCGCTGACGCCGTATCCGCCGTGCGCGGCGAGCTAGATCCAGCGGCCTACAACCCGTGCTGGATGCTCGTCGGGGATCGGCAGTCGCTGTTCTCGATCGGCGTCTCCGGCGGCGCTCAGCTCGAAGTCGAGGAGCTCGACCCCGGACTGCACGTGCTGGAGAACGCACCACTGCGATCGGCGTCGGCCAAGGCGGAATACGTCCGCACGCTAGTGGCCGGAGCGCTGGCGGCTCGGTCGGCTCACGACTCCGCGGCAACCATCGACGCGCTGGAAGTGGTCCTCGGCAATCACCAGCCCGCGGTGCCGCAGCCGAGGACAGACGCGAAAGGGCGAGTCTGGCCGGCGTCGCTGTCGGCCGCGTGCGTGCACGCCGATGGGTACGGTACAAGGTCGGGGATGATCGCCAGCGTCCCAGCAGCCGCAACCGGCGTCCCGCAGGTGCTGGTTGCCGACGGGCGGCCGTGCGAGGCGCCGATGCAGGACATGACAGGCCTGTGGGCCCCCGCCGCGCACCGGTAGGTAGCTGGCCGTGACGGACCGCGGGTCTCTGTCGCGTGTCACCTAGGTGTCTACTGCGCTCGCAAGTACAGACCAGCGCGGCGGCGGCGGTTAGCATCCGGTCATGGGTCTGCTCAGAAAGCTCAAGACGCCCCCATCAGCGGCCCAGCCAGCGCCACTGACCGCGGCGGACAACCTGCAACAGCTGATCACCACCTCGGGTAACGCGTCGCTGTTCGCGCACACCGAGTTCGTCAAGAAAGTCGAGTGCTCGCGCTGCGGAGCGCCTAAGCGACTGCCGTCCAGGACGGCGTACCTGTATTGCGACCATTGTGGCTCGCTGGTCGACTACGACTTCCGGCTCGCCAACATGGGCACGAACGCCGGGTACACCAACACCGTCTATCGCCAGCTCGTCGCGCCGGTGCAGCCCGAGATCGACCGAGCGCGGGCGTTCCAGGACAAGGACCGGTACCGCGAGCTCACCAAGGGCGTGTTCCTCGAATGGCTCCGGCAGTGCCCGCAGGCGGCGTCGCCGCGGGTCGCCTCGGACAACGATTTCCGCGAGCGGATGGCGAGCTATCTCGCCGAGTGCATGGTGGTGCGGGACTTCGACCCGAACCTCGCCATGCTCGACGTGCAGTTCAACATGGCCGTCCGGGGGCTGCAGCGGCGCCCCATGCCGAACGGCCAGCCGTGGCTCGTCAGTGACGGCATCTGGCAGGTCGCTGACGTGTTCAAGCAGCAGATGGAAGCTACCTACAAGCTGCTGGACGAGACGGGTGTGCTTGCGATGGACCCGGACGAGGCACCGCCCGGAGTGCCGATCCGGATGGAGTACTCGACCTTCTGCCAGGGCTGGGTGCCGCACCTAGTGCCCGCACAGGCCGATCACCTGCTGTCGATGTTCGGGCTGACCGGCGAGTACGCACGGGTGAACGTCGCCAACGCGGAGACGAGGAAATGCGGCGGCTGCGGTGACGAGCTGAAGGTTGTGCCGGAAGCGCAGGCGGTTGTATGTGAGTCGTGCGGCCGGAAGCTGGACATCGCGGGCGGCGAGACGCCGTGCCAGACCTGCGGCGCGCCGTTGTCGTTCCCGGTCGGGGTCAGCCGGATTGAGTGCCCGTACTGTCAGAGCGAAACCCACCGGATCTGATCCGGGCCGCCGGCGTCGAGATTCCGACGGGCGGCCCGGATCAACCGGCTCAGGCCAGCGAGCGGGCGACCTGCTCGAGCTTGTCCATGGCTTCCTGCATGCCGCCTTCCATGCCTGAATTGATGTGCGCGTCGCGGTGCTCCTGGCTTGAGTGCTGGACCAGCATCGACAACGTCGTGCGGCCATCGTTCTCGGTAAAGGTCGTAGTCGTCAGCGCCGCCGCGTCCGGCATGCCCTCGAAGATGTCGGTGGTGACGATGCGCTCGTCCGGCACGATCTCCTGGTACTCGCCGTGGAAGGCGACCTCGAAGCCGCCGTTGGCGATCATCACGTAGCGCCAGGTGCCGCCGGGGCGCAGATCGACCTCTGCACTAGTGACCTCGCCGCGTTCACCACTCCACCAGCGCCTGATCAGTTCCG
>DATHQE010000626.1:0-6495 GCA_035483035.1 Streptosporangiaceae bacterium
AAGGATCACCTCGGGCTGTCCGACGGCGCGCTCGGCTTCGCGCTCCTCGGTGCCCCGCTCGGCTCGGTGACGGCGATGCTGATCGTGGCGCATCTGCTGCCCCGGCTCGGCAGCCGGCGCGTGGTCCAGATCACCCTGGTGGGCTATTGCCTGGCGGGCCCCCTCGTCGGGCTGGCAGGCTCGTTTGGTGCCCTCTTCGCCGCCTTGTTCGCGTGGGGCGCGTTCCAGGGCTCGCTGGACGTCTCGATGAACACGCAGGCTGTCACCGTCGAGCTCACGGCCGGGCGATCGCTGATGTCCGGCTTTCATGCCAGCTGGAGCATCGGCGCGTTCGCAGGAGCTGGGATCGGCGCACTGGGCGTCGCCGCTGGCGTCTCGCTGACCTCGCAGCTGCTGCTCCTGGCGGTTCCGGTGCTCGCCGTGACCGGTCCGCTGTCGCTGCGCATGCTGGCGGACCCGCGCACAGGCGACCCAAGCACAGGCGCCCCGGGGCAACCGCGCGGCCGTAGCCCCGTCCGCCTGTCCGGTCCGGTCCTGGTCCTTGGCTCGATCGCATTCGCGTCCATGCTGTGCGAAGGCGCAAGCGCTGACTGGGCGTCGGTGTACCTGCGCGGGTCGATCGGTGTCGGCGCGGCCGTGGCCGGTCTCGGGTACACCGTCTTCGCACTGGCCATGGTGATCGTCCGGCTGTCAGGCAACCGGCTCCTGGCCCAGTTTCCGGCCCGCCGGCTGCTGCCGGCGCTCGCCGCCATCGCGGCGGCCGGGTTTGCCGCCGGGCTCCTCGGTGGCACCAGCGTGACTGTCATCGCCGGATTCGCCTGTCTCGGGATTGGCGTGGCGCTCGTCATCCCCACGGTCAACAGCGCGGCGGGGCGCCTGCCGGGCATGAGCCAGGGCACCGCGATCGCCATGGTTTCTGCATGCGGCTGGGCTGGCTTCGTCTTCGGACCGCCGATTATTGGTGAGCTAGCGTCGGCGTCCTCGCTCACAACCGCGCTCGGTGTGCTGCCCATCCTCGCGGCCTGCATCGCGGCCGGCACCGCGAGGGCACGAGCCCTCCGGTCGGGCGGGCCTGACCCGGCCAGCGAGACCGCCGCCCAGTGACCATCGGCTGCTGAATCGTGCAGTCACGCCGTCGGCGCGTCACCCCCCGCGGGTGACGCGCAGGCGAGGCTCGTGGAGCACAGTTACCTTTGAGCGGCGATCAGTCCGCTCGCACACTGACGGATATATCGGAATTCGGGGGAAGCCGATGACTGCGGTGCTGACTGATGTTCCGCGACTCCGGTACGCGCTCGACACCGGGCTAGGGCGGCTGTCTCCGGCGGAACGAGTGGAGCGCGGCCGGACAGCGCGCGAGCAGGTGCCGCGCGAGAGCCACGCGATGTTCGAGCGGCAGCAAGGCAGGCCTGATCCGCTGAGCTTGCTGGCGGCCCAGGCGAAGTCGCGGGTACCGGAGCTGGTGCCGATCCGCTGGGGCCGGATGATGGCCTCTCCGTTCAGCTACTACCGCGGGGCGGCTCTGCCGATGGCGAGCGACCTAGCGGACACGCCGACGTCAGGCCTGCCGGTCCAGGCGTGCGGCGACGCCCACCTGTCCAACTTCGGTGTTTTCGGATCCGCCGAGCGCCGCCTGGTCTTCGATGTCAACGACTTCGACGAGACGCTGCCAGGTCCGTGGGAGTGGGACGTCAAGCGGCTGGCCGCCAGCATGGAGGTAGCCGCCCGGGATAGCGGATTCAGCGGCAAGGACCGCCGCCAGATCGTCACCGCCACGGTGGCTAGATACCGCCAGGCCATGCGCAATTTCGCGCGCATGCACAACCTCGACGTCTGGTACGCGCACGCCGATATGGACGAGTTCCGTGCCCAGTTCGACTCACGGCTGAAGAAGCGCCAGCGCAAGGTGGTGAGCAAGGGACTGGCGAAGGCGCGGACCAGTGACAGCCTGCGGGAAGTGGGCAAGCTCACCCATCTGGTGAACGGCAAGCCGGTGATCATCTCCGACCCGCCTCTCGTCGTTCCTATTGACGAGCTGCTGCCGCGGCAGGTAGATCGCAAGGCTTTCGAGGCGGAGATTACCGATCTGCTGAGCAAGTACCGGCGCACGCTCGAAACCGACCGCCGCTTCCTGCTCGATGAGTTCGAGTTCGCCGACATGGCCCGCAAGGTCGTCGGGGTCGGCAGCGTCGGCACCCAATGCTGGATCGTGTTGCTGCTCGGCCGCGATCTCGACGACCCGCTGTTCCTGCAGGTGAAGGAAGCGGAGGAGTCGGTGCTCAGTCACTTCGCCGGCGCCAGCAAGTACACCAACCAGGGCCAGCGCGTCGTGGCCGGCCAGCGGCTCATGCAGGCGTCAAGCGACATCTTCCTCGGCTGGCAGCGCGTCGAGGCCGGCCTCGACGGGCGGCAGCGCGACTTCTACGTGCGGCAGCTGCGGGACTGGAAGTTCTCCATCGACGTCCAGGCCATGATTCCGTACGGCATGCAGCTGTACGGGGAGCTATGCGGCTGGACGCTGGCGCGCGCGCACGCCCGGTCCGGCGACCGGATAGCGATCGCTGCCTACCTCGGCGGGGCTGACGTATTCGACCAGGCGGTAACTCAGTTCGCCGCCGCGTACGCGGACCAGAACGAGCGCGACTACCACGCGCTGCTCGAGGCGGTCAACCACGACCAGATCGTCGCCGAGCGCGATGTCTAACCGGCTGCCCGGTTAGACGGATTCGTGGCGGGCTGCCAGGCCACTCGGCTTGGCAGCCCGCTAGCGCGGCGAAGCTTCGCCGGCTGAGATCTCGGCATTATCGGGCAAGCCGCGGACCAGATCGATCAGCGCGACCGCGATGGCGGCGCCGATCAGGTCGCTGCCGACATACGCCCACCAGCCGGTGAAGTTGGCGGCGTTGTGGCCGATGCTCCGGCTGCCGGTCGCCGTGTGCAGGATCACGCTGACCAGAATCGACGTCAGCACGATCTCCATCACGAACGCCCGCCAGTCCCCGCCCGGCTTGGCGATCGGGAAATTCCCGCCCGCGGCGACATCGCCGAACACGCCCTGCAGGCTCGGTCATGCTGGCCGCCTGACGCCCGGCCCCTAATCTGCGGACGGCGCGTCGAGAATGGCCAGTCGGTCGGGTTGCCGGATCGGCGTCGCATTGCAGAAGGTAATCAGGTAGATCATTCGCGATCCTCGTGTCCGCAGCCGCGCATTCACCTCGTCGACTAGCGCCCTCGCCTGCTCGATGAGAGCGTAGTCGGCCGGCTCGACGCCGACATCGGCGAGGGCCGCCAGCAACTGCTCCTTCGCCAGACTGGTCATGCGATCACCCCGCCTTCGCAGCACTCAGGACGAGCGAATACGCGCACAGTGCATCCACGCCTTAGGGCTCGCGGCACCGGGATCGGCGTCAGTGAACGAAAGGTGAACATACAGTAGCGGTGTTGTTACCCACTGCCCTGGCCGTTCTAACTGAGGTATCAGTCGGCCGGTGCAGTTCCGGGTCGACGGGCGGATCCTGACAGGGTGGTCAGCCCGGCGGCGGCACGATCTCGGCGTTGCTTACAGCGGCCGTGTGGCTGACGGTCGCCAGCAGTACAACCCGGACCGCGCGGTTCGCCAGCCGCGTGCCGCTGAGGCCGAAGCTGGCCTGACCGCCAGCGCCCAGCGGCCGGTAGCGCAGGGGCAGCCAGCTGCCGTCGGCTGCCTGCACCTGAAGCGCTGCGACGTCGCCGGCCCTGGCGTATTCGGTGCTGACGACGAGGGTATCGGCCAGGCCCGCCGGGCCAACGTCGAGTACGGCGGTGATCGGCGGGCTCACCGTTACGGTCACGCTCGGGCTGACCACAGCGCCGGGGACGGCGAGCCGGAACACCGCGTTTGCGGTGAGGGCGGGGACGGACACGGCAACGTTCCCGTCCGAAGTGGTTGGTCCGCTTCCGGCGACCCGCCAGGCCGCGTGCCCGGCCAGCCGCTCGACCAGCGTGACGGTCACGCCTTGCACCCCGGCCCCAGATCGTGTCAGCTGGCCGTCGATGACAGCCCCGGAGCCGGCGGTAATGTGCACGCTGGCGGCGGTAGCCGACAGCAGGAGGTCGCCCGCGCCCGGCGTCGGGGACGCGGTGCCAGTCGCTCCGGCCGGGGAGCCGGACGGCGTCGTGGCCGGCGTCGACCCCGCCTGCACCGGATGCGGCTGCTGCGGCGACGGACCGTGGCGACCCGACGTGCCAGGGGCCGAGCCGCCCTGGCGGTCTGGAACGCCGGCGAAGCCCAGCATGGAGTGCGCCAGGTGCTGCACGGGCTGGGGCAAGACTGCGGCGTAAGCCGCGGCGGCCGTGCCACCGACAGCCACGGCCGCTGCGACAGCGGCGAGCCTGACTCCCCACCGGACCGGGAACCGGAAAACGCGAGTGGATGGTGCGAACCCGGCAGGTACTGCTGCCGGGCCGGCGGGCGGACCCACGTTTGTCCGGAACATGGCGAGCGCGTCGTGCTCGCCTGCTAGCTCAGCTGAGGTCCCGCCAGCGGTCAGCGTACGGAAAAGACGATCAACACCGGGATGGGGGGATCCGGTCTCGCTGCGCAGGTCGGAGTTCATGAGTCCACCTCCTCCAGCGTCCGCGGGGTAGATCCGGATCCAGTCCGGCCGGCTAGGGCACGAACGGCGGGATCACCGGCGAGCGATTTGAGCCCGCGATGCAAAGCCACCCGTACCGCGCCGGCCGACTTGCCGAGGATCTTGGCGACATCCGGAGTCTCGAGTCCGGCGATGACGCGCAGGGCCACAGCCTCCGCCTGATCTGGCGACAACCTGGCGAGCAGGGCGACGGCGCCTTCGACGGATATGCCGTCCAGCACCTGATCCTCGACTAGGTGGCGGTCGGCCAGGAGGTCCAGGCTGCTGATCATCGGGACGGCCGGCCGCCTGGCCCGAGCCCGCGCTGCGTCGATGACCCGGTGCCGCCCGATCGTGAACAGCCAGCGCCGGAAGTCTTCTTCGCTGCCTGAGAACGTGCGCAAGTCGCGAACCACCTGAAGCCACGTCTCGCTCGCGACGTCCTCGGGATCGTCGCAGCCGAGCACGCGCAGGAAGCGAAGCAGCCGCGGCTGCAGCGCGCGCCACAGCTCAAGGAACCCGGCCTCGTCGCCGGTGCTCGCTCTGGCCAGTGCGTCGTCGAGCACTGCGGTGTCATTTGTCGCCATCGCGCCTGTAAGCGTCGCACACCGGCGGGCATGTCCGAGTCATCTCAGCCAACCCGGGATGCCCGCCGGTGCAGTGCCATCGGGACCTAGGAGAGGGTCTTAACTGCGCTCACCGAAGGGGCGAAGTTCTTGGTGCCGAGGAAGGCAAGCCGGAAGCTGACGGCCTTCTTGCCGAGGTGCACGCGGAACAAGACGTGTCCGTACTTCGCGGTCAACTGCGTCTGCACCACGTACCAGTGGCCCTTGTAGCCGCGGCGCACCAGGACGACTCGCAGGTGGCGCAAGTTGTACTTGCCGGCGGTCAGGTGCCCGTTGATGAGGACGATCCGGTTCGGGTAGTGGCCCTTCGGCAGGGTGTTGCTCATCGCCAGCTTGGTCGGGATCCGGTGCACGTAGTGGGCCGCGGTCGCGGTTGCCGCAGGCGCCGCGGTGGCGGCGCTGGCCGCCGACGTGACGCCGGTGACAGCGATCGCCGCGGTGGCAGCGACAGCACCGATGCGGGCCACCAGGGACTTGGGAAAGCGCATTGTTCTCCTTAGCTCGGGCCCCGATCGGATGCGAGGCCGTCGACAACACCGACTTGAGCGACGAAGGTCTCGCGGGCGTTACTCGGCCGAATGTGACCTGCGTCACAGTCGATGCGGACGCTATGACATCCCACGGCGCGGGTTAGTTTGCACTAGAAAAACAACACGCTGCCCAGAAATCATTGGACAGGCTGATTTTGGGGCTATCTAACTTCACGCGCCGCTACTAGTGTTTGGCCCGATTCTCGCTTTTGACGGCCATCTGGGGCCAGGTAACAGGAGGTAGCGATGCGCTCGCGCAAGAGATGCATTGTGATGGCAACGGTGCCAGCCGCAATCATCATGACGGCGATACCAGCTGGGGTCGCTGTGGCGGCGACTCAGTCGAGTACGTCAGCCGGCGGGGCTGACCACCAGTACATCGTGATCTTGCATAACCAGAACTCCGGCATTCGCGCACAGTCGGCTGCCCGCCGCACGGCCGTGGCCAACGAGCAGAAGCCGGTGCTCTCCCAGCTGCATACCGTCGGTGGTCGTGAGGTCGGCTCCACCAGCCTCGTGAACGCGATCGTCGTCAATGCGACGGCGAGCCAGGCGCAAACACTCGCCGGCAACTCGGCCGTCGCGACGGTCGTGCCGAACCAGGTCATACCTGGCCCGACCCTGCCGACCGTGCAGGCGCCCGCCGGACCGTTGGCTCCGACCGCCGGCGCGCTGGCCGCGCCGGGCTTGTGCGGCACCAGGGGCCACCCGCAGCCGAACCCGGAG
>DATHQE010000627.1:0-9574 GCA_035483035.1 Streptosporangiaceae bacterium
TCGCACGCGGCCAGCGACCTGGACACCTCGTAGGTGAAGTCCACGTGGCCTGGGGTGTCGATGAGGTTGAGCACATACTGAATGCCGTCCTCGCCACGCCACGGTAGCCGGACGGCCTGGCTCTTGATCGTGATGCCGCGCTCGCGCTCGATGTCCATCCGGTCGAGGTACTGTGCCCGCGCGTGCCGGGCGTCCACCACGCCAGTGAGCTGAAGCATCCGGTCGGCCAGCGTCGACTTCCCGTGATCAATATGGGCGATAATGCAGAAATTGCGGATCACCGGCTGCGGAGTCCGGGCAGGCTCGGGCGCGGACAGCTGTCTGACGTGCTGTTCGGGCGTTGACGACACAGGGCATCCGGAGGGTAGAAGTCGGCTAACTCAGGCGCGTCTATCGTTGCACGGCGGGCCAGGTGCCCTGGCCACCAGCACGCCCCCGCCGGTCCTGGCTGCCCTCGGTTTCGAGGGGCGGTCTGAGCTGCGTTTGAGCCGCCGGGCCGATCTCGGCTATCCTTACCAATTGGCTGCCTGCATGCCCGCGTTTGCCGCTGCGTGTTTTGTGGAACGGGGCGCGAAGCCGCGAACCGCTGACCTTGCGGCTCGTGCCGGCACCGTCAGACCACCTAGACCGACCGTAGCGAGGCATTCGCGTGGCAAACATCAAGTCCCAGATCAAGCGCAACAAGCAGAACGAGAAGGCCCGGCTCCGCAACAAGGCGGTCAAGTCGGAGCTGAAGACGTACGTGCGCAAGTTCCGCGAGGCTGCCGACACGGGCAGCGCCGAGGCCGCGGAGACCGCGATGCGCGAGGCGTCCATCAAGCTCGACAAGGCCGTGAGCAAGGGCGTCATCCACAAGAACCAGGCTGCCAACCGCAAGTCGGCGATCGCCAAGCGCGCTGAGCAGCTCAAGAGCGCCTAGGCTCCAGCAGGACTAGGGCGGCGGACTCGCCGGAAGGCTTGAGTCCCCGCCCCTTGCATGACCTGGGCATGGCACCACGACGGCCGCCTGCGGCTCGCCGTGTGATCTGGGAGCCGCTATGTCCAGGCTGACTGCCTCCAACGTCAGCGTTTCCTTCGGCAGCCTTGTCGTGCTGGACGGCGTGAGCCTCAGCATCGGCGCCGGGGATCGCACCGGAATCATCGCCCCTAACGGCGTCGGCAAGTCGACACTGCTCAAGGTCCTGGCGGGCGACATCGAGCCGGACGCGGGCTCCGTGTCCAGGGCGCCGGCCACCACCACGGTGCTCCGGCTGACCCAGGAGCCCGATATCCGGCCTGGCGAGTCCCTGGCCGAGCACCTCGCCCGGCGGACCCAGGTCGCCGCGGCCCAGGCTGACCTCGACGCCTCGCTTTCCGCCCTGGAGCGCGCCGACGCCGGGGCCGACGACGCTTACGACCGCGCGCTCGCGCGCTGGCTCGCGCTCGGCGGTGCCGACCTGCCCGAGCGGATGGCTCAGGTCACCGCACAGCTCGGGCTCGGCGACACCCTCCTCGACCGGAACGTGGCCGAATTGTCTGGCGGTCAGCAGGCACGGCTCGGGCTCGCTGCCGTGCTCCTGGCCCAGCCAGACATCCTGCTGCTCGACGAGCCGACCAACGACCTGGACGATGCGGGGCTCGCCTTGCTGGAGGCGCGGCTGAAAGACAGCAAGGCCGGGCTGGCGCTGGTCAGCCATGATCGGGCGGTGCTGTCCGCGGTCGCGAGCCAGATCCTGGAACTGGACGAGTTCACCCGGCACGGGTCACTGTTCTCCGGCGGCTGGGACGCCTACGTCGCCGAGCGGGATCGGGCCCGACGGCGCGCAGTCGACGAGTACGCCGCCTATGAGTCCGAGCGCGACAAGCTCACCGAGACGGCCCGGCAAATGCGGCAGTGGGCCAGGTCCGGGGCGCAGCGCGCGGCCAACCCGCGCTACCAGACCGACCCGGACAAGAACATCAAGGCCGCCAAGATCGCCGGTGCGCAGCAGACGGCCGGCCGCGCCGCCAAGGCAGACAAAGCGATCGCGAGACTGGACAAAGGCGCACCTGACGAGGTGCGCGAGCCCTGGCGGCTGCGGCTCGAGATCGCTGAGGCGCACCGGGCGGGTGCCATTGCACTCGCGCTGACTGGCGCCGTCATCAGCCGCGGCGACGTCACGCTCGGACCGGTCAGCCTGCCGGTCGGGCCCGCCGACCGGATCCGGATCACCGGCCCGAACGGGTCTGGCAAGACGACGCTCGTCGACGCGCTCCTGGGGCGGGCACCGCTGTCGGCGGGCCAGCGGTACGCCGGGCCGAGCGTTGTGATCGGCGAACTCGACCAGACGCGGCGCGCGTTTGCCACCGACGCTCTGGTGGTCGACGTCGTCAGGTCGGGTGCTGGCCTGAGCCCGGAGGAGGCGCGCACGCTGCTGGCCAAGTTCCGGCTGCGCGGCGATGCGGCGCTCCGGCCGTCAGCCTCGCTGTCGCCGGGCGAGCGGACCAGGGCAGGCCTGGCGCTGCTTCAGGCCCGCGGCGTCAACGTACTCGTCCTGGACGAGCCGACTAACCACCTCGACATCGAGGCCATCGAGCAACTCGAGCAGGCGCTCGCCGCTTACTCCTGTGCGCTCATCCTGGTCACGCACGACCGCCGGCTCGCGAGCGCGGTCTCGGTAACGGACACCATCGACGTGACAACTCTGCACGCCTGAGGTAGAGCTCGCGGTGCTCGACGTAATCGGGGGCCAACGCGGGACGGGCGGCGCGGCCGTCGGACCGTTTCGTGTGGTCAGACGGCTGTACCGCCCGGCCGGCTGTACGGCTGTACGGCTGTACGGCTGTACGGTGCGCGGGCTGTTATTGCGTCCGGCAGGCCACGATCGTCGTGATCGCGCGCTCGAGCGCGTAGCCAGCGCTTGCCCCCTCGCCCTTGACCTGGACGTCGGCCTCGGCGACGGCCGCGTGCGCTCTGGCGAGCCCGGCTGCGGTCCAGCCGCGCAGCTGTCGGCGAGCCTGGTCGATCTTCCAGGGCGGCATGCCGAGATCGGCAGCGAGCGCGTTCGGGCTGAGGCCGCGGCCGACAGAGCCGACCAGGCCAAGCGTCCGCAGGCCCGTGGCTAGCGCGCTGGTGATGAGGACAGGGGAGGTCCCGGTCGCCAGGGCCCACCGAAGCTGCACGAGCGCCTCGGCGAGATTGCCCTCGCACGCCTTGTCGGCCACCGAGAATCCCGTCGCCTCGGCCCGGCCGTGGTAGTAGCGGGCGACGGCGGCAGTGTTGATAACCCCGGTCGTGTCGGCAGCGAGCTGGCTGCAGGCAGCGGCAAGATCACGCAGGTCGTTGCCGACGGCGTCGAGCAGTGCGCGCAGGCCCGCCTCATCTGCCTTGCGGCCGGCCTGGCGCAACTCGCCGCGCAGGAAGTCCATCCGCTCGCCGAAGCGCTTGACGCTCGGGCAGTCCACCCGCCGCGCCCCGGCGCTGACCAGGTCGGCGAGCAGCGCCTTGTTCTTGGCGCCGCCCGCGTGGGTGATAACCAGGAACACGTCGGGCGCTGGCGACTTAGCCAGCCTCGTTAGCGCCGCGCTGAGGTCCTTGGTGGCGTCCTGCGCCGACCCGATGACCACCACGCAGCCACCGCCGAACAGGGACGGGGCAGTCAGGTTCGACAGCTCTCCCGCAGTCAGGCCGAACGCCGCGACGTGGTGGACGTCGATGCCGCCCGTGACGTCGGCCGCGAACGGTTCTGCCGCGTCGGACGCGTCGGCCCCGTTCCCCGCCTGCGTGTGGCTGACACCGGACGCCAGCGCCACGGCAGCACTCACCGCACGCTCGACCAGCAGCTCTTCTTCGCCGACGATGACGGTCACCGGCGGAGCAGCTGTAGCGGCCGGCGCTACCCGTCGTGGACCAGAAGCCATGCAGGCAGCATGCCATGAATCGCGGGGCAGCCGGGACGGCCGGATGGCGCTGCTACCCGAGCAGGGACTCGCCGCCGCGCCAGACCCGGACTGGCTTCACGCCGTAGGACCAGGCGAACGCGCCCTCATGGTCGGCATCCCAGGCCACGATGTCGACGAGCTTGCCGCGCGCCATAGCGCCCCGATCGGCGGCCCGAAGCGCCTGCGAGCCGCCAAGGGTCGCGGCCCGAAGCGCCTCGGTCACGCTCATCCCGAACATCGCGATTGCCAGGCTGATGACTAGGGGCATCGAGGTGATGCCATTCCCGCCCGGCGAGTGCCCGGATCCGAGCGCCACGGGCACGCCCTTGTCGAGCAGGGTCCGCACCGGCGGCAGCTCACGTGATTCTGACGACGTCGCGGGGCAGAGCACGGCCACCACGCCGGCCCGCGCGAGCGCCGCCACATCCTCGTCCCCGGCACCGAGGAGCATGTCCGCAGAGGCGCAGCCGAGCTCGGCCGCGAGCGCCGCAATGCCGCCCTGACCACCGCCCCAGGCATGCAGCCGCGGCTGCAGTCCGGCCGACCGGCCGGCGTTCAGGATCCAGCCTGCCTCGCGCGCGGTGAAGCCGCCGTCTCCGCAGTTGGCGTCGATGCTGTCCGCGCCTGCCGCGCTGGCGTCCGCACACCAGCTGCCCACCGCGTCGACGTAGTCATTGCGCCGGCCGAAGAACTCGGGCGGCACCGCGTTCGCGGCCAGGAAGCTGACATGCACGCGCGGCATGCCGGGCTCCTTCTCCAGCGAGCGCAGGAGCCGGACGTCGGCCAGCTCGCCGTCCCTGGTCAGGTGGTAGCCCGTCTTGGCCTCGACGGTCGTCGTACCGCTGAGCACCCAGCTGCGGAGCCGCTCGCGCACACCGCTGCACAGCGTCCACGGATCGGTGCCACGCGTGATGGTGACCGTTGAAGCGATCCCGCCACCCGCCGCGACGATCTCCGTCGTCGAGGATCCGCCCGAGCGCATGGCGAGCTCGGCCCACCTGTTCCCGGCGTAGACAGGGTGCGTGTGGGCGTCGATGAGACCGGGTGTGACCAGCGCCCCGCCCAGGTTCTCCACGTGGTCGACGTCGACGATGTTGTGGATGACGCCGGGGATGCTCGTTGGCAGCTCAGAGGCAGGTCCGACCCAGGCAATGCGATCGTCCTGGGACAGGATGGCGGCATTGCTCCAGACCTCGGATCCGGTCCAGAGCCTGCCGATGTTGGTCAGCAATCGCACGGTCACGCGACGCCGCCCAGCCGAGGACGGCTACGGTGCGCGGAACTCCGGGCAACCATGCAAGCCTCTCTCACCGAGTGTCGGAATCAGCGTGAACTCTGGACCGGCCAGGCAGGCCGGATCGCTTCCGGCGCGCCCATGGGCTCGCCCGGTTACGACACACCAACATATCGGTTGAGTCACGCTATTGCACAAGTACAAGACTGTAAAGGTTTGTTTCAGCATTGGCGGCAGGCCGTCAGCATTTGCCGCGCGAGCTGTCATCTTAATGGCCACGACATGGTTGTCATTGCCGCGACGCGCCGAACCGCCGTCCTAACTGGTCGGTCAGCGGCCCGGCCGGGGACCACGTACCGACCCCCGGCCGGTCGACATTATCGCAGGCAGACGGCTCGGCTCAGGCCGGGCGGCACAGTGTCGCGAGCAGCCGCGCAGAAAGGGTCAGTTGCGCAGAGATATCCAGGCAGAAAGCAGCTCCAACTGGCGCGGACATGCCTGGCGCAATTGCAGCGTAAATTGCGCGCGACATAGCTCAGCACCGCTCTGCTCACCTAGCCAGGCGAATTGGTCTGGACAAACCTGTCGAGCTCAGCGGCCAGGCCGAGCGGTACCTTGGCGGTCAGCTCGGTGCCCTCGCCGCCATGCGCGACCGTGAGCACCTCGCCTTCGTCGTGCGCGCGAGACAGCAGGTCACCGCGGTCATACGGAAGGACGACGCTGACCTCGCGGAACTGCCGCGGCAGCAGCCGCTCGATCTCAGCCTGCAGCTTGTCGATGCCATCGCCGGTCCAAGCCGAAACGACCACCGAATGGCGCTCAGCCAGCTGCAGACCCTCGATCTCGATCGGGTCTGCGCTGTCCGCCTTGTTGATCACCACCAGTTCGGGCACGTCGGCAGCCCCAACCTCGGCGAGCACCTCCCGGACCGCGGCGAGCTGTGACCGCGGATCGGCGTCCGCGCCGTCGACGACGTGCAGGATGAGGTCAGCGTCGGCTACCTCCTCCAGGGTGGAGCGGAAGGCATCGACCAGCTGATGCGGCAGGTGCCGGACGAACCCGACAGTGTCGGTCAGTGTGTACGGCCAGCCGCCCGGTGTCCGGGCCTTGCGCACCGCGGGGTCCAGCGTCGCAAACAGCGAGTCGTCAACGAGCACCTGGCTCCCGGTCAGCCGGTTCAGCAGGCTTGACTTGCCCGCGTTGGTGTACCCGGCGATCGCCACTGATGGCACCGAGTGTCGCCTGCGCTGGCCGCGCTGCACGTCGCGACCGACCGACATCTCGGCGATCTCACGGCGCAGCCTGGAGATGCGTGATCGGATCCGGCGCCGGTCCGTCTCTATCTTGGTCTCGCCGGGCCCGCGCGTGCCGATGCCGCCCGCGCCGCCGGCCCGGCCGCCGGTCTGCCTGGATAGCGATTCGCCCCAGCCGCGCAGGCGCGGTAGCAGGTACTGCAACTGGGCAAGCTCGACCTGTGCCTTGCCCTCCTTGCTGCGGGCGTGCTGAGCGAAGATGTCGAGGATCAGGGCGGTCCGGTCGACGACCTTGACCTTGACCGTGCCTTCTAGGCTCCGCAGCTGACCCGGGGTCAGCTCGCCGTCGCAGATGACGGTGTCGGCGCCGTGCGCCATGACGATCTCTGCGAGCTCCCTGGCCTTGCCCGCCCCAACGTAGGTCGACGCGTCTGGGCGACCGCGGCGCTGGACAAGCGCATCGAGCACCTCCGAGCCCGCGGTCTCGGCCAGCCTGGACAACTCGCGCAGGGAGTTCTCCGCCGTGGCCAGGGTGCCGTCGGTCCAGACGCCCATCAGGACGACCCGCTCGAGTCGCAGGGCCCTGTACTCAACCTCGCTGACGTCCTCAAGCTCGGTCGACAGGCCCGCCACGCGGCGGAGCGCGTGCCTGTCCTGAAGATCGAGCTCGCCGTCGTCAGGCTCAGCGGGAACCGAAGCACCCCATAGCTCGTCGTCCTTCTGATTTTCGTGCGATAGCGCGGTCATTCCACCTCTAATGGGCGCTGCAACGCCCGGTAATACTGCGAAATACTGGTAACTGCGTCGGATACGGCGAGCGCCCGCTTGCCGCGAACGCTGACCCTGATAGTGCCATGGCGCGTATCCATCCTCATCTCATTAACACTTGGGGCGCCGAAGATGTGCCCGGAGAGCGCCGGCACCCAGCTGACTGCGCCGGTAGTGTGCCCGCTGAGCGCATGAGTTACCTTCGGGTAGTCAGCCAGCGGCCGGGGCGGCCACGGCGGTGAGGAGCGTGCAATGCCGAGTGGCGTGGAGATTGCCGGCCCGTCGGGCAACCGGTACGACGAGATCCTGACTCCCGAAGCGCTCGACCTGGTGGCCGTCCTGCACCGCGAGCTCGGGCAGCGTCGGCGTGATCTGCTGGCCGCCCGGGCCCGGCGCCAGAATGAGCTGTCGGCAGGCGGCACGCTGGACTTCCTGACCAGCACCGAAGCCATCAGGTCCGACACCACCTGGCGGGTCGCGCCCCCAGCGGCCGGCCTGATAGACCGGCGCGTCGAGATCACCGGACCAACCGACAAGAAAATGACCATCAACGCGCTCAACTCCGGCGCGAAAGTGTGGCTGGCCGACTTCGAGGACGCCAATACCCCGCTGTGGGACAACATGGTCACCGGTCAGCTCAACCTCAAGGACGCCCTGGACCGGACCATCGATTTCACCAGCGAGGAGGGCAAGTCTTACCAGCTGCGGCCGGATGAGGAACTAGCCACCATCGTGGTCCGGCCGCGCGGCTGGCACCTGCCGGAGAAGCACCTGCTGATCGACGGGCAGCGAGCCGCAGGCAGCCTGGTCGACTTCGCGCTGTACTTCACCCACTGCGCACGGCGGCAGCTGGAGAAGGGTAAGGGCCCGTACTTTTACCTGGCCAAGCTGGAGAGCCACCTGGAGGCCAGGCTCTGGAACGACGTGTTCGTGCTGGCCCAGGATGCGCTGGGCATTCCGCAAGGCACCATCCGCGCGACGGTGCTGATCGAGACGATCCCGGCGGCGTTCGAGATGCAGGAGATCCTGTATGAACTCCGCGATCACAGCGCCGGGCTGAACGCGGGCCGGTGGGACTACCTGTTCAGCATCATCAAGAAGTTCCGCACCCGTGGCCCTGAGTTCGTGCTGCCAGAGCGGAACGCGGTGACCATGACCGCGCCGATGATGCGCGCATATACAGAGCTGCTGGTCAAGACCTGCCATGCGCGCGGCGCGCACGCAATGGGCGGCATGGCGGCGTTCATACCCAGCCGCCGGGACGAGGCCGTTAACGCCATCGCGCTCGCCAAGGTGCGAGACGACAAGACGCGTGAATCGCAGGACGGCTTCGACGGTTCCTGGGTCGCCCATCCCGATCTCGTGCCCATCTGCCGGGAAGTCTTCGACGGCGTGCTCGGCGACCAGCCCAACCAGCTGGCCAAGCAGCGCCCGGACGTGCACGTCCAGGCCTCGGAACTGCTCGCGGTCAGCAAGACCCCTGGCGAGATCACCGAGGCCGGGCTGCGCAATAACGTCAGCGTGGGACTTCAGTACCTGGCGAACTGGCTCGCCGGCAACGGAGCGGTGGCCATCTTCAACCTCATGGAGGACGCCGCGACGGCGGAGATCTCCAGGTCCCAGATCTGGCAGTGGCTGCACAACGACATCGCGCTGGCCGAGGGCCCGAGGGTGACCAGGGAGCTGGTCGAGCAGATCATCGCCGAGGAGCTCGACAACATCAGGGTTCAGCTGGGCACTGCGTACGACGACGGTCAGTACGCGCAGGCCCGCTCCCTGTTCACCGAGGTCGCGCTGGCGGACGGTTACGTCGACTTCCTGACGCTGCCCGCCTACGAGCGGATGCCGTAACGGCCGGCGCGGGCTAGTCCGCGCTGCCGACGATCCGGCGGCGTCGCAGCGGCGCGCGCGCCACCACCCTGCCTTCCGCCGACACGGGCACGAGAGCGGCCGCGACCAGCGGGAACGCGGCCACGACGGCGAACGACGCACCGAACCCGATCGAGCCTATCGCCAGCGCGAGGACGGGCGGCGTGGCCGCAGCCAGGGCGTTCTGGCCGGTGTTCTGGATGCCAAGAGCCCGGCCTGCCCAGGATGATCCGGCGTACTCAGCGACCGCAGTGAACGCCAGCCCGTTCGTGCTCACCGCCACGACTCCGCACGCCAGCAGGACCGGAACCGCGATAGACGAGCCCGCGGCCGCCGCCGCAGCCAGCGCGACCATGCCAGCGCCCGTAGTGACGGCGAGCATGCGCATCGGCCGCATGCGGCTGCCGACCCGGTCTGACCAGTAGCCTGCCCCAAGCCGCGACCCGGCCCCGCATACCTGCGCCACGGCCAGCAGGCGCCCGGCCGCGAGCGCCGTCCAGCCGCGCGCGTCGACGAGGTAGACCAGCGCGAACGTCGCCACGGTGAACTG
>DATHQE010000628.1:0-1737 GCA_035483035.1 Streptosporangiaceae bacterium
TCGGCGTGCAGGGTGCCCAGCTGCTGCTGTACGAGCTCTTCGTCGAGGCCAACCAGCCGCTGCCGCCGATGGGCGTCAAGCAGTGGTCAGCCAAGCTGACGCCCAGCCAGGCAGACGTCTGCGCGGGCCTGCCCGCGCCCACCGCGACGAGGGACAGCGTCCTCGAAGCCATGCACGCGACCGCGGCCGCCTTTCGGGCCGCAGCCAGCGAGATCCTGGCCGCGAATGAGGTTGCGTGGCCGGCCGAGTTCGAGCGCGCGGTGCAGCGGTTCTGGGCCAGCGAGCTCGGCCTGGACATGGTGATGTAGACCTTGGTCGCGGGCACCCGCTAGATTCGGCGGCGTGCCGCTCCGCAAACTCCTCGTCCGCCTGTACCGGTGGCGGTTGCGCCGGCAACTCGCCGGAGGCCCGCTGCCACGGCACCTCGGGCTGATCATCGACGGCAACCGGCGGTGGGCCAAGCAGGCCGGGCTGGCGAGCCCGAGCGACGGCCACCGGCACGGGGCCGAGCACATCTGGGACGCGCTGTCCTGGTGCCAGGCAGCGGGCATCCAGCACGTCACGGTGTTCATCTGCTCAGCGGAGAACCTGGCCAGGCGCGACGACGCCGAGGTCGCCGCGCTGATGGACATCATCGAGCAGATCGTCGTGACCAGGATCGCGACCGCAGACCCAGCCTGGCAGGTCCACATCGCGGGCCTGGTGGACATGCTGCCGGCCAGGACGGCACGCTCGCTGAAAGACGCGGCCGAGACGAGCCGCGGCTGCGCGACGGGGTCGCACGTCACCTTGTGCGTCGGATACGGCGGGCGGCAGGAGATCGCCGAAGCGGTCCGGTCGTTGCTGCTCGAGCAGGCGGGGCTCGGCACTCCGCTAGCCGACCTGGCCGCCGCGGTGACCGAGGACGATATCGCCCGGCACCTGGCCGGCGACGGCCAGCCAGAGCCGGACCTGATCATCAGGACCAGTGGCGAGCAGCGCATGTCTAACTTCCTGCTCTGGCAGGGCACCGGCGCCTACCTGCACTTCTGTGACGCCTACTGGCCAGCGTTCGGCGAGATCGACTTCCTGCGGGCGCTGCGGGACTTCGCCGCCAGGGCGTCAGCGCCGGATCTCTGGTAATGCGAGTAGCGGTCTTTCTCGGCAGCTCGACCGGCCGCGAACCTGAGTATGTTTTGGCGGCGGCCGACTTCGGCCGCCAGCTGGCCAGGGCCGGCGTCGGCATCGTGTATGGCGGCGCGAGCGTGGGGATGATGGGCGCGCTGGCCGATGCGGCGCTCGCCGAAGGCGGCGAGGTAATTGGCGTCATCCCCGGCGGCCTGTTCGCAGCCGAGATACCCCACCCCGGCCTGACCCGGCTTGAGGTCGTCGGCACCATGCACGAGCGCAAGGCGCTGATGGCCGCGCTGGCCGACGGCTTCGCCGCGCTGCCGGGTGGCCTTGGCACTCTCGACGAGCTGTTTGAGATCTTGACCTGGCAGCAGCTCGGGCTGCACGCCAAGCCGGTGGCCCTCGTCGACGTCGGCGGCTTCTGGGACCCGCTCACGCGGCTGCTCGGCGGACTGACCGAGGCCGGGTTCGTGCTGCAAGCGGCCCGCGACTCACTGGTCCGGGTCGACGATGCGGACGAGTTCCTGACCTTGCTGGCCTGAGCGGGTAACGTGCCGATCCAAGCCGAACGGAAGGCCACTGGGTTCCATGACTGACCAGCTTTCATGACTGACCAGGCAGAGGCTG
>DATHQE010000629.1:0-8717 GCA_035483035.1 Streptosporangiaceae bacterium
CCGCCAGTTTCTCGACATCGGCACTGGCATCCCGACAGCGAACAACACCCATGAGGTTGCGCAGTCCGTAGCCCCGGAGTCCCGCATCGTCTACGTGGACAACGATCCCATGGTGCTGGCCCACGCCCGGGCGCTGCTGACCAGCGCCACCCCTGGCGCAACCAGTTATCTCGACGCGGACCTGCGCGACACCGAGACGATTCTCAGTGCGGCGGCCGACCTGCTGGACTTCCGCCAGCCGGTCGCGCTGCTTCTCGTCGGCATCTTGCAACTCATCCCTGACGAGGACAATCCGCGGTCGATCGTCGCCAGGCTGGTGGACGCGATACCGCCAGGCAGCTGGCTCGCGGTCTTCCACCCAGCCAGCGACATACTGCCCGATCAGATCGGGGAGGCGGCACGCCGCGTCAGCGCCCGCTCAGCCGGCCGGACGACGCTGCGAAGTGGCGCCGAGGTCGCGCGATTCTTCGACGGCCTGGACCTGATGGACCCCGGCTTGGTGCAGGTCCACAGGTGGCGGCCCGGCTCGGCCGCGCCCGATGACGGTGAGCAAGTGGCCGGGTATGCAGGACTTGCACGGAAGCCGCGAGCGGACAGGTAACGTCGTTCCGGTTCAACTCAAGGAGTAACCAGTAATGGCAGCAAGCGCAGTGACAGCAGACGGCCGCGCCGTGGTGCTGGCGGACGGTACTCAGATGCCCATGCTCGGTCTTGGCGTCTGGCAGGTTCCAGACGGGCCGGAATGCGTGAACGCTGTCCGGTGGGCGCTCGAGCTGGGATACCGGCATATCGACACGGCCCAGGCCTACGGCAACGAAGCGAGCGTCGGACGGGCGCTGCGCGACAGCGGCCTGGCGCGTGACCAGGTGTTCGTCACCACCAAGTTCTACCCGGGCCACAAGGACCCGGTCGCCGAAGCTGAGGGGAGCCTTCGGCGGCTCGGCGTGGATTATCTAGACCTCTACCTCATCCACTGGCCGCAGGGCGGACCGACGTGGGCATGGCCGGGTATGGAGCGAGCACGTGAGCTGGGCTTCGCCCGCTCCATCGGAGTGTCCAACTTCGGCGTTGGCGACCTCGCTGAGGTCATGGCGGCAGCGACGATCCCGCCGGCGGTTAACCAGATAAATTTCAGCGCGCTGCAGTACCGGCGCGGGCTGCTTGATGCGTGCCGGCAGCGGGACATCGCCCTCGAGGCCTACAGCCCGCTAGGAACGGGCCGGAACCTGCCCAACAAGACAGTGCGTCGCGTCGCGCAGCAGGTGAGTCGGACGCCCGCCCAGGTGTTGCTGCGGTGGTGTCTGCAGCACGATGTTCCGGTCATCCCCAAATCCACCCACCGAGAGCGAATCGGCGAGAACGCTCAGATCTTCGACTTCGCCTTGTCCAGCGCGGACATGGCCGAGCTCGATGCGCTCGACGAGACTGGCGGCACCGACCGGGCCCTGGAACACACCTGGTGGTGACGAGCGTCCTCAGCCTGAGCCGTCGGCCAGGACCTGCGCCAGCACGTGCGAGCACTGACGGACCATTCTCGGATTGGTGTCCCAGTAGTAGTCGATGCCGGCTACCGCTTGCAGCGCCCAGCCGCGGCCCCGGAGCCACGACGCGTCGTCCGCGCCGAGTTCGGCACGGAACCGCTGCCTGCTGTCGCCCGTGAACATGTGCCAGGCAGGCTGCAGGTCGCAGGCCGGGTCGCCGACGTTCAGGCCGCCGAAGTCGATGACAGCCGATAGCCGGCCGTCGGCAACGAGCAAGTTCCCTGGCAGCAGATCGCCGTGTACCCAGACATCCGGACGGTCCCACTCCGGAGCGCTGAGTGACTCGTCCCACGATCGCAGGACAGCACCGCCGTCGATGCGGTTGCCGAGACGTGCCACCGACCGTCGAACCATCTCGTCAGCTTCGGCGAGCGGGCCGCCTCGGCAGTGCGGCGGCCGCGGGTGTGCTCCGGTGGTGTCAACGCTGCGCAGCGCCGTGATGAAGGCGGCCAGATCGATGGCAGCTCGATCCAGATCGGCGATGGTGCCGTTGGCATCCGAGCCGGGCAGCCACTCATACACCGCCCAGTCGAAGGGGTACCCCTCAGCTGGGTGCCCCATCGCGACTTGCACCGGCAGGGCCAGCGGAAGGAGAGGCGCGAGTATTGGTAGCCAGTTGGCTTCCAGTTGCACCTGATCGACGGCCCAGCCAGAGTGGCGGGGCAACCTGGCTGCCAGCTCATCGCCTAGCCGGTAAATGTAGTTATCTGTGCCGTACGACATCACGCGGCTGATCGGCAGGTCCATCCATTGCGGGAACTGTCCGGCGAGTAGCTTCCGCATGAGCGCGACGTCCATCTCGATCTCATCGGCATGCATCCTGGCGTCGCTCACCAGTCCTGCGCCGTCCTTAAGAACTTGTTCATGCCGAGACAAACTGCTGGCCACCGTCGATGTCGTACGTCGCGCCGGTGAGCGCAGTGTTGCTCATAATGTGCACCGCGAGCGCGGCGACGTCCGCGGGCTCGACGACGCGGCCGATGGGGAGCGTTGTGCGCAGCTCAGCGCGGCGTTCCTCGAGTCGATCTCCGAGCAGTGACGCCGACAGCCCGGTGTCCACGAAGCCGGCGGCGATGAGATTGACGCGAATCGGCGCGAGCTCGAGAGCCAGGGCCGCCGTGAATGGAGGTAGTACGGCGGCGGCGGCAGCGGAGATCCCGACGCCGGGGCTGACGCGCCCGCCGCCGGTGCCGCCCATGAGCAGCAGCGTCCCGCCCGCCCTCATCTTGCTGGCGGCGTTGCGCGCGACCTCGAGCACCAGCGCCACACGGTCGCTGAGCGCCTGGCTTACCTGGCCTGAGTCCATCTCAAGCAGCGGTCCGTAGCGCGGGCCGCCGGCTGTGATCATCACATGATCGATCGGTGCTGGCAGGTCCTTGAAAAACCGCCGCAGCGAAGCCGTGTCGTTGGCGTCGAAGGCCGCGGTGCTGTGTGCGCCGACGTCCACCGCCGCTTGCTCGAGCCGGCCCGGATCCCGGCCGGTGAGGATGACATCAGCACCTTCCGCCCGGGCACGTCGAGCTGTCTCGAGCCCGATGCCTGCGCTGCCGCCGATCGTGACGACAGTCTGGCCGGCCAGCTCCGGTTCGTGCCGGGCGGCTACCGCGGTGGTTGCGCCGGTCATGATGTCACCTCACTTGGTCAGGCTGGCCATCTGCGCGGCCATCGGCGCAGTCGGCGTGGGCATGTCCGCGATCTGCATGCGAAGCGTGTTGAGTGCCGCGCCGTAGATCCCCGAGAAGCTGGGGAAGGGCTGGATCGTGTCGCTGAGCACCTCGAGGGGGATCCGTGCGCGGATGGCGAGCGTCGCCTGTTGCAGCCATTCACCGGCCTCGGGCCCGAGGGCGTAAGCGCCGGTGAGCCGTTCGCCGTCGGAGAGCAGTGTGAGGAAACCGCCGGACTGGGCGTACGCGTGCGTGTAGGTGGCGGTCTTCGGCACGTCTGACAGGGGCGCGGTAGCGCTGTACTGCGCTTCGGCCGCGCCGACGGCCGCCGCCTGCGGGTCGGTGTAGGTGACACGGGGGACAGCTTCGTAGTTCGCCGGCCGCGCATCGCCGGCAATGTTCGCCGCGACCACGTCGCCTTCGTATTCGCCGACGTGCGTCAGCGGCCAGATGCCGTTGACGTCGCCGATCGCCCATAGCCGCTCACCTGCGCGCAGGTACGCGTCAACCCGGATGCCATGGGGGTCGGCCGTCACTCCGACCGTCTCCAGGCCGATTCCCTCGACGCGGGGCCGCCTGCCGGTGGCCACGAGCAGCCGGTCACCCCGCAGGTCCGTGCCGTCGCCGAAGTCCAGGACAAACTCGGCACCGTCGCGGCGGGCGGCGCTGGCATGCATCCCGAGGACCAGCTCGATTCCGTCCCGGCGCAGCGCCTCCGTGAGCGCCAGGCCCAGCGGCTCCGGCTCGCGGGGCAGCACCCGGTTCGCGCCCTCGACGATCACCGCCTCGCCGCCGAGACGGCGGACGACCTGCGCTAGCTCAACACCTGCCGACCCGCCGCCGAGCACGAGCAGGCGCCGCGGGATGACCTCCATGCTCGTCGCCTCGCGGGTACCCCAGACGCCCTCGAGGTCGCGCAGCCCGGCGACCGGCGGCACGACCGGCTCCGACCCGGTCGCCACGACGACGTGCGCCGCGGTGTGGCGGACCCCGTCGACCTCCACGACGCCGGGACCGGCTAGCCGGCCATTCCCGCGGAGCAGGTCGATGCCACGGCTTGCTAGCCAGCGTTCCTGGCCGGCATCGGAATAGTCCGACACCATGAAATCCCGCCAGGCCAGCGCGGCCTGAACGTCGACCTGCGCGCTAGCCGCGGCGTCGCGCGCGCCGTGCACCGCTTCGCCCGGTCGCAGCAGCGACTTCGACGGAATGCACGCCCAGTACGAGCACTCGCCCCCGACCCGCTCCCGCTCGACGACAGCGACCCGCAGCCCCCGTGCCGCCAGCGCTCCAGCGCAATGCTCGCCAGGCGCACCGCCGCCGAAAACGATCACGTCATATTCACTGGCCGGGCTCATCGTTACCTCCGTCGGTTGCTGGTAACACGGCGCGCTGGCGGCAAAATGCCGAGCTCAAACGACGACGTGCTTGACCTCCGCCATGTACCGCCCGGCGGCTGCGGAAGCCTCGTCCGGGGTGCTCCCGAGCTGGCGAGCGCCCATGTAGGCGGCATACCAGTCCCACCAGTTATGCGGCGGGGCCACCTGCTCGAACGAGCCGTGATGCTCGGCCGTCTCATGCAGGAGCTCGGCCAGGGCCGCATCGTTCGTCGGCCACACCCGGCCAGGGAGCCGCTCGGTGATCTCCTGCAACAGCCAGCTGTTGCCATCAGGATCGGAGAAACTCGCAAAGTTACGGTACGAACCGCGCTCCGGGTCGGGACCGGGCACGTGCCGGCGGACGTTCAGACCCGCGCCGTGCCAGATGTCGCTGACGTCTGCGCCGTGGCTGATCAGTTCGTCCCGGGCCGCGGCGAGGTCCGCCACGATCAGGTACAGGTGCTCCACTGAGCCAGGTGCCATCGTGGTCACGCCAGTGCCGAACTGGATCGACGCGGGCGAGTTCGGCGGCGTGAACTGCACTATCCGGTAGTCGTCGGCCACGGATATATCAGCGTCCAGGCGCCACCCCAGGCCCTGGTAGAAGGCCTTCGCGCGCTCGACGTCCGCTACCGGCAGCACCGCGACCTCGAACTTCGCATCCATGATGTCGACCCCTCTCCTCGCGATATCCGTCACGCGACCGGCGCAGCCCGACCGGGACTGCAATCCCTCTTCTGTCGGACAAACGCGCGAGGAGCCGGCTCGCGAACATGATTCCCGTACGAGCCGGGAGATAACCAGCGGCGCCGGGCGCTAGCTGAGCGGCTCCGGCGGCGGGAACTGGCCAGTCGTGGTGTCCGGGTACGGCGCCGGCGGAAACAGGTCGCCCGGCGCGCCAGGTCCGCCGGTAATGGTGGCCGGATCAGCCCCGCTCCCGAACCCCGTGGTGGTGGGGTACTGGCTCAGGTCAGGCTGACTCGCGCCCCCCGCCGGCGGGTAAGAGCGGGGGTACGACTGTGCCGCCTGTGCAGCTGGCTCCGACGGGAAGTCGCCGTAGTAGCCGTCGGCGTCGCTGGCCCCGGCGACGTCGCTGGCCGCCACCATCGAGAACCTGCCTATGGCGATGCCGCCGACGATGATGATCAGCACACCGAGCCCGATGAACAGGGAGATCGTCTCGAGGTAGGGCCGCAGCGCGAGTGGCTGCGCGCCTGAGGTAGCCGTCACGATCGGGCTGCCAGCGCTGATCGCCTTCTTCAGCACGTAGGTGACAACGCCGCCGCCGGCCACGAACCAGGCGCCTCCGAGAGTGGCGAGCAGGCCGCCGGCGATCCCGAGCGCGCGGTTGCGGGTGACCGCCACTAGCAGGCCACCGAGCACAGCGGCCGCGCCGGGAATGATGGAGAAGTCGAGGCGACCGGAGTCGTAGTGCCAGGTCGCGTCCGGCGTGAAGCCGAAGTGGAAATACGGGCCGACAAGCGGCCCGAGGCTGCCCCAGAGGCCGAGCAGGATCAGCAGTACTCCACAGATACCGCCACGACTGCGCGGAATCTGGCCTTGACGGTTCATGTCTGCTCACTCTCTCCGTAATCGGCTCCTTAAAGACTTGCACATGCACTCCGCTCGACGGCGGGTTCCTTCGGCAAAGGGCTGGTAAATCGGGAGGAAGAGCTGTACAGGGCCTGCCGCCAGTTACGTCCCGGCCGGTATGGTCGCGCTCGTGGACGTCCGCCGGCTTACCCCTCGCACGGACGCCGTCCTGGCCGACCCCCGGCTGGTCGCGGCCGAGCAGCGGCTGGGCCGCGCCATCGTGCTCTCAGCGGTGCGGCGCGCGCAGGACCGGGCGCGGGCTGGCGAGATCGACCCGGTAGCCGTGGCTGACGCGGCCGCAGCTAGCCTGCCGCCGCTGGCCGCCACGCTGACGCCGGTCATCAACGCCACCGGGGTCCTGCTGCACACCAATCTTGGCCGTGCGCCGCTGTCGGCGGCTGCGCGGACTGCTATCCAGGCGGCCGCGGGCAGCACCGATGTGGAGTTCGACCTGGCCTCCGGGCAACGAGGCAGGCGTGGCCGGGGCATGCTCACCGCGCTCGCGGCTGCCGTGCCCGCTGCTGAGGCCGTGCACGTCGTCAACAACAACGCGGCCGCGCTGGTGCTCGCGGCGACTGCGCTTGCCGCAGGCCGGGAGATCATCGTCAGCCGGGGCGAGCTGATTGAGATCGGCGACGGGTTCCGGCTGCCTGACCTGCTCGAGTCGACCGGTGCCGCCATCCGCGAGGTGGGGACGACCAACCGGACCACGGCGGCGGACTACGCGGCCGCTGTCGGGCCGCGGACAGCGTTTGTACTCAAGGTGCATCCGTCCAACTACCGGGTGGAGGGCTTCACCGCGAGCGCCCCGGTGGCGGAGCTGGCGGCCCTCAGCGTGCCGGTCGTTGGTGACATCGGCTCGGGCCTGCTCGTCCCGCATCCGCTGCTGCCAGCAGAGCCGGACGCCAGCTCCTGGCTGGCCGCCGGCGCGGCGCTGGTGACCGCGAGCGGCGACAAGCTCCTCGGCGGTCCGCAGGCCGGGCTGCTGCTCGGGCAGGCCGACCTGGTCGCCAGGCTGGCTCGGCACCCGCTGGCCAGGGCGCTCCGGGTCGACAAGCTGACGGTCGCGGCGCTGGAGGCGACGCTCACTGGCCCAAGGCCGCCCGTCGCCGAGCAGCTGACGGTCGATCCGGACATACTCACCGAGCGGGCGGGCCGGATCTGCGCGGCGCTGGCCAGCCTGCAGATCGAGTCCAGCGTCGAGCAGACCGTGGCGGCGGTGGGCGGCGGCGGCGCGCCGGGCGTGACGTTGCCAAGCGCGGCCGTCAGCCTCCCGACGATGCTGGCCGAAGAGCTCCGGGCCGGGCCCGCCGTGCGCCGCGGCGCCACGCCTGCTGTAGTCGGCCGGACCGAGGGCGGGCGGCTGCTGCTCGACCTTCGGGCCGTGGCCGCGGCCGACGACGAGCTGCTCGTCGCGGCCGTTGCGGCAGCTGCGGCCGCTGCGGCAGAGCGTGGATAGGCCAGGGTGAGCGCCATGCACGTCGTCGTCACCGCCGGTCACGTCGATCATGGCAAGTCCGCGCTGATTCGTGCCCTCACCGGGATGGAACCGGACCGGTGGGCCGAGGAACGGCGCCGGGGCATGACGATCGACCTTGGTTTCGCCTGGCTCACGCTGCCATCCGGCGATCAGCTGGCCTTCGTCGACGTGCCTGGTCATGAACGCTTCGTGACGAACATGCTGGCCGGTGCCGGCCCGGCTCCGGCGGTGCTGTTCGTGGTCGCCGCGGACGAAGGCTGGATGCCGCAATCGGCCGAGCATCTCGCCGTCGTCAGCGCGCTGGGCATCAAGCGCGGGGTGCTGGCCGTAACCAAGAGCGACCTGGCAGATCCGGCTAGCGCGATGGCGGAGGCGCGGGCGCGGATTGCGGAGACCGGCGTCGGCGAGATCCCGGCGGTCGCCGTCAGCTCAGTCACCGGGGCGGGCCTGCCGGACCTGATCGGCGCGCTCGACGACCTTGGCCAGAGCCTGCCCGAATCCGATCCGGGCGCGCCCGTGCGGATCTGGATCGACCGCGCCTTCAGCATGACCGGCAGCGGCACCGTCGTCACCGGCACGCTCCCGGCCGGGACCGTGCACCATGATGACGAGCTGATGCTCACGCCGTCTATGCGGCCGGTCCGGGTCCGGGATCTGCAGTCGCTTGGCGAGCCAGCGCAGGCCGTGTCGGGCACCGCGCGCGTCGCGCTGAACCTGCGCGGCGTCGGCAAGGACGTCCTGCACCGGGGGATGGCCTTGGTGCAGGCGGGGCGGTGGACGCTGGCGGACCTCATCGACGTCCGGATTACCGCGACCAGCACGCCCGGCGGGCCTTCTGGCCGCAGCCCGGCTGGCGCCGGGAGTGCCGCCGACACGACCGGCCGGGCCGCTGCGAGCTGGCTCGGGTCGGCGGACCAGTCCGCCGACCCGGCCGGACTCAGTGCCATGCCGCGCTCGGTCACGCTGCATATCGGTTCGGCGCGCGTGATCGCCCGGGTGCGCACGCTCGGTCCCGGTATCGCCCGGCTGAGCCTCGCCGACCCGCTGCCGCTGCATGTGG
>DATHQE010000630.1:0-3314 GCA_035483035.1 Streptosporangiaceae bacterium
AGCCCGACCTGGAACTCGCGCAGCGCTTGCATGCTGACGAGTATGAGCTGATCACGCCGACTGGGACGCGGTTGTCGAAGGAGCTGTATCTCGGCATGATCGCCTCGGGGCGGCTGGTCTATCGGGTGTTCGAGCCTGCCTCTGGTATTGACGTGCGCGGTGGGGGTGGCTGGGCGCTGCTGCGGTATCGGGCGCGGATCGCTCTCGAGGAGGGCGACCATCTGGCTGATTTCGAGTGCTGGCACCTCGATAGTTATGAGGTGATTGATGGGCGGTGGCAGGCGGTGTGGTCGCAGGCGACGAAGACCAGCTCGGTCTAACGGCGTAGTGCCGCTATGCCGCCGTCGACCGGGATGACCGCGCCGGTCAGGTACCGTCCAGCCCGTGAGGCCAGGAAGATGGCCGCGCCCGCCATGTCGTCGGGCTCGCCGATCCGGCCCAGCGGGACGCTGGCCGCGATGGCTGAGCGCGTCTGCGGGTCGTCGAGCGCGAACGCCATCATCTTGCTGTCGAAGGGGCCGGGCGCGATGGCGTTGACGGTGATCGACTCGGCCGCCAGCCTGCTGGCTAGGTGCCGGGTCAGCATGTGCACTCCCGCCTTGGTGGTGCTGTAGGCGTAGCTCTCCATGGTCGGTACGCCGAGGCCGTCGATTGAGCCGATGTTGATCACCCGGGCGGGGTCGGTCTTGCTCGCGGCGGCGCGCAGCAGCGGCAGGCTTCGCACGGTCAGGGCGAACAGCGCCTTGATGTTGACGTTCCACAGCTTGTCGAAAGCCTCGAGCGGGTACTCCTCGAGCGGCGCGCCCCAGGAAGCGCCGGCGTTGTTGACCAGGATGTGCAGGCGGTCCTCGCGCTCGCTAATGGCTTGCACGAACGCGTCCACGCCGCCTCCAGCGGCCAAGTCCAGCGGCACCGAAATGCACTCGCCGAACGCCGAGAGCGCGGCAGCTGTCGCGTCGCAGGCTTCGGCCTTACGGGCGGTGATGTACACCCGGCAGCCCGCGCGGACCAGGCCACCGGCGATCATCGCGCCGATGCCACGCGATCCGCCGGTGACCACCGCGACCTTGCCAGCGACCGAGAACAGGTCGCTGGCCGGCTGCGAACTTATGTCGCTAGTGCTGGTTGACACCACCACGTTCCTCTCACCCGGGGTTCAGTGAAGCGCATCATGCCACAGCCGCAACCGCCCTCAGCCGGCGTCCGGCCGGGAGACCCTGGCCGACGCCGCCGCCAGCGCGGCGCGCGCCTCGGCGGCGAGGGTGGCGACCAGCTGACCGGCTGGCAGCTCGCGGGCCAGCTGGTGGGTCTGGCCTGCCCATAGGTTCACCAGATCGGGGTTGCCGGCCGCCCGGCCGGCTGCCCGCAGCGGCCCGGTCAGGTAGTGGACCTCCGGGTACGCCGCGGGTGCCTCGTGCTCGTGCTCGGTCATGAAGCGGTTCCGCACTCCGCGAGCAAGGCGGCCGGTGAATGCACGGGTCATCGCCGTCGGCGTGGCCGACGCAACGGCTGCTCGCTGCACTGCCGACGTGCCGGCTTCCGGGCAGCGCAGGAAGGCGGTGCCGAGCTGCGCCGCGCTCGCGCCTGCCGACAGCACGGCGGCGACGCCCGCGCCCGTGCCGATCCCGCCGGCGGCGACGAGCGGCAGGCTGGTCTGGCTGCGCACGAGCTGGATCAGCGACAGCAGCCCGAATTCCTCGGACACGTCATCAGCCGGGTCATCGGTGAAGCTGCTCCGATGACCGCCGGCCTCGCTGCCCTGGACGACCAGCACCTCAGCCCCAGCCGCTGCCGCCTGGCGTGCGTCGGCGGGCGTCGTCACCGTGACCCACGCCTCGCTGCCGACGGCCTGCAAGGCCCTGATCACCGCCGGGTCCGGACAGCCGAAGGTGAACGAGACAACCGGGACCGGATCGGCCATCAGCTGAGCCATCTTGCCCGGCCACTCGTCGTCGTGGAACCTGGGCTCGCCAAGCTCAACGCCCGCCCGGCCAGCCGCAGCGGCGAGCGCGACCGCGTAGTCAGCCACGGCGCCCGCTGGCGCCGCGCTGCCGGGGACGAACAGGTTGACGCCGAGCGGGGCGCTGGTCAGGGCCTTGGCGCGGTCGACCTGGTCGCCGAGCGCCGCCGTGCTCAGGTAGCCGGCCGCGAGGAACCCGAGGCCGCCGGCGTTGCTGACGCCTGCGGCGAGCTCGGGCGTCGCCGGGCCACCAGCGAGGGGCGCCAGGACGATCGGAACGGCCAGCCGGTCGAGTATCACCGGATGCCTCCTTGGATGGTTCTCCCGCCGCCCACCGTAGTGCGCGCAGTCGGCGCACGTAGGGGCCAGCGTGCTAGGTCTGGCTCGCCAGCTTCGCCGCCCACCGGGCCAGCTGCTCGGCGACGCTCGCAGTCAGCCCCTTCGCTGGATCGATGTCGATGAGGAGCGTCGGCACGCCACGTTCGCGTGCCCAGACATAGTGATCGGACTGGTGCTCGTCGTCGATCCACGCACAGGGGCGGTCGCCCACGGAGTCGATGACGGCGGGCAGCTTGCGGAACAGGTAGTCAGGCTCGGTGCGCGGGAACTCGATGACGGGCAGCTCGGGCAGGGCGATCACCGGACAGATCAGCCGGTTGGCCTTGTGCTCCCAGGCCGTCGCCCACACCAGCTCGAAGGAGCTGGCCAGTGACCGCAACAGCTCGCCGTGGCCTGCTGACAGCAGCACGCGCTCGCCGGGGAAGAAGCTGTACTCGCTGAAGCCCTCCGGGCACCTCGCCGCGTGCCAGGGATTCAGCACGCCGTCGACGTCGACGAGCAGGAGCGGCCGCGGATCAGCGTTATCGAGGCTCACTCGATCGTTCCCAGCTCGCGTCCTGCGGAGTTGCCGGTCCGGCGGATCCGGAGGCCGTCGAACGCGACTGCGCAGACGGCGTCTGCTAGCTCGGCCGCTGACGTGGCGCGTTTGCCCGGCCGGTACCACTCGACAAGGGAGTTGACCATGCCAAACAGCAGCCGGGCCGTAACTGCTGGGTCGACGTCGGGCCGGATGTCGCCGTCCCGCTCGGCCTCCGCGACTAGGTCGGCGACGATCTGATCGAACTCGCGCCGCCGCACTAGCGCCTCGCGCTCGGTGCTGGTGTTGCCCCGCGCGCGCAGCAGCAGGGTGACGTAGGGCAGCTGGTCGGCGAGAACCTGCACGCTGCCGCGGACGAGGCGCTCGAGCCTGACGATGGCTGGCTCGCCGCTGGCCGGTTCCATGACCTGGTCGGCAATAGAGAACAGGGCGCCCAGCGCGCGGTCGAGAGCGAGCGCCAGCAAGTCCTCTTTGCTG
>DATHQE010000631.1:0-7242 GCA_035483035.1 Streptosporangiaceae bacterium
CGCTCTTGACGCGCTGACCCGGATGGCCATGCACCGGCTGGTGCTCAGCCTGTGGGACCGGCACCGGCCCGCGGTGCTGCTGGTCACGCACGACGTCGACGAGGCACTCGCGCTCGCTGATCGCGTACTCGTGCTCACCGCCGGCCGGATCAGCCACAGCAGTCAGGTCAGCGCGTCCAGGCCGCGCGACCGCAATCAAAGCGCGCTCACCGCGCTCAGGACTCGCCTGCTCGCCGAGCTAGGCGTCGAGAGAGAAGGAAACATATGAGGAACGTGGCCATTCCCGGTCGCGGCAGCATGCGGGGCCGCGGCGTGACACGGTGGCGCATCGGTGCTTGCGCAGTGGCGGCGGGGCTCCTGCTCGCCAGCGTGGCGGCGTGCGCTTCGTCGGGCTCCGGGTCGACTGCCAGCGGCAGCGCTCCAGCGGCGAGTGGTACCGCGTCGGTCAGCACAGTCAATGTCTCCGACGTCACGCTGAACATCGGCGATCAGGCCGGGTCCGGCGCGCAGGCGTTGCTCACTGCCGCAGGCCTGATCAGCAAGCTGCCGTTCAAGGCGCACTGGAGCGACTTCACGTCCGGTCCGCCGATGCTCCAGGCGATGGGCGCCGGGTCGGTCGACGTCGGCGGCGTCGGCGACGCGCCACCGATATTCGCCGCGGCGGGCGGCAGCCAGATCGCCGTGGTCAGCGCGCTGCAAGCCAATCCGCTCGGCTCGGCCATCCTGGTGCCGCAGAACTCGCCGATCCGTACCGTGGCCCAGTTGCGCGGCAAGAGCATCGCGGTCGCGCAGGGCAGCTCGGCCAACTACCACCTGCTCGCGGTCCTGACCAGGGCCGGGCTGACGATCAAGGACGTCGCTCCCGACTACCTGCAGCCGGCTGAGGCGGAGGCAGCGTTCTCCGCCGGTCACGTCGCTGCCTGGGATGTCTGGTCGCCGTTCATCGAGCAGGCCGAGAGCCAGTACCACGCCAGGATCCTGGCCAACGGCTCCGGCATCGGCGAGACCTACTCATTCGTTGTCGCATCCCGCGCCGCGCTGAACGACCCATCGAAGGAAGCGGCCATCCACGACTACCTCCAGCTGCTCGACGAGGCGTACACGTGGGCGGCCAGTCACGGGTCAGGCTGGGCGGCATCATGGGCGAAGGCAACCGGGCTGCCCAGCAGCGTGATGCAGCTCGCGGTGAAGGATTCGCTGGCAACCCCCGTGCCCATCACGGCTGGCGTCATCAGCTCGGAGCAGCAGATCGCGAACGCCTTCGCCAGCGCCGGCCTGATCCCCAGCAAGATCAACTTCTCCGACTTCGCCGTCAGCACCTACAACAGCATCCTTGGAGGGTCCTCGTGAGCCCGGTGTTTCACTGGTTCCTGCCAACCTCAGGCGACGGCCGCGGCATCGTCGGCCGTGGTCACAGCATCCCGCTCGTCGGGGCCACCGCCAGGCCGTCCGCGCTCGCGACTGGGGCACGGGCCGCGGCCAGGCCGCCGGACATCGAGTACCTAGGCCAGATCGCCCGCTCGGCCGAGCAACTCGGCTTCACCGGCGTCCTGACGCCGACCGGGACCTGGTGCGAAGATGCGTGGCTGACCACGGCCGCGCTGATCAGCCAGACCGAGCGGCTGAAGTTCCTGGTCGCGTTCCGCCCCGGCTTCATCGCGCCCACGCTCGCCGCCCAGATGGCCGCGACCTACCAGCGGATATCGCGCGGCCGGCTGCTGCTCAACGTGGTGACCGGCGGCGAGGATGCCGAGCAGCGCCGGTTCGGCGACTACCTGAGCCACGACGAACGCTACGCCAGGACCGGCGAATTCCTCGACATCGTCCGCGGCGCGTGGAGCGGACGCCCGTACGACTTCGACGGGGCCCACTACAAGGTCGAGGGCGCCACCGTGATGGCCACGCCTGACCCGGTGCCGACTGTCTACTTCGGCGGGTCGTCCGCGGCTGCGGGGCCAGTCGCAGCACGGTACGTCGACGTGTACCTCACCTGGGGTGAGCCGCCCCAGGCGGTCGCGCGGAAGATCGCCTGGATGCGCGAGCTTGCCGACGAAGCCGGACGAACGCTGCGCTTCGGCATCCGGCTGCACACGATCAGCCGCGACACCGCCAAGGAGGCCTGGGCCGAGGCCAACCGGATGCTCGATGAGCTGAGCCCGGAAGAGATCTCGACTTCGCAGCGTGCCCTGGCGAAGTCGGTCTCGGTCGGTCAGCAGCGCATGCGCGGCCTGCACGAGGCTTACCGCGACGGCGGCAAGGCGCAGGACCTGGAGATCTATCCCAACCTGTGGGCCGGCGTCGGCCTGGTCCGCGGCGGTGCCGGAACCGCCCTCGTCGGCAGCCACGCGGAAGTGGCTGACCTCATCGAGGAGTACGCGTCGCTCGGCGTTGACGAGTTCATCATGTCCGGCTACCCGCACCTGGAAGAGGCGTACTGGTTCGGCGAGGGCGTCCTGCCCGAGCTGCGCAGCCGCGGAGCGGCACCGGACCCGGCTCCAGCAGACCTGTCCGGCCTACTCGCCACTGCCACGACCGCCGGGTGAAGGCAGCACCCGCCTGACTGGCTGCGCCGACCGGGCTTCCACCTCCCGGTCGGCGCAGCCTCATCCGCTTTGTCACGCCCAGCTTCCCGGAGATCGCCACAGTGAACTTCACCGTCGTCGTCGGCAACCCCAAGCCCGCTTCTCGCACGCTCGGCGTCGCCCGCGCAGCGGCCGACGTCCTCGCCGCCGGGCTGGACCTGAGCGGCAGGCCCGAGATCGTGGATCTGGCCGGCCTCGCCCGGCGGCTGCTGCTCCCCGAGCCGTCGGCCGCGATCGAAGACGCCGTGGACCGGGTACGGACCGCAGATCTGCTGCTGGTGGTGAGCCCGACGTTCAAAGGGACGTACTCGGGCTTGCTCAAGGTGTTCTTCGACCGGCTGCCCTACCGCGCCCTGACCGCTGCGACCGCGCTGCCGTTGCTGGTGATGAATTCACGCCAGCACGCCGACGCGGTGGAGGCACACCTTCGCCCGCTGCTCGCCGAGCTCGGCGCCGCGGTGCCCGTCCCCGGCCTGGCCGTCCTCGACTCAGAGCTCGGGCAGCTCGACCCGGTACTGCGCACCTGGGCGGCCGCGGTCTCCGCCGCCCTCCGCGATGCCGCACCCGTTCTGTCGGGCCATCCCTGATGCTTCGCGCCGATAATTGCCCTATGCCCTCGCGTCGGACAGCATATGGGCATGTCGACGCCAATCCCCCAGCCTCTGCCGGGTCAGCCCAAAGCCAATCAGCTGCCACAGATTCAGCACATCGTCCAGGTCATGCTGGAGAATCGTTCATTCGATCACATGCTGGGATTCCTTTATCCCGGCAAGGCAGGCCCGAACGGGCAGCCATTTGAAGGATTGCTCGGCACAGAGTCGAATAACGGTCCAGACGGCAAGCCGGTAACCGTATTTCAGATCGACGCCACGAGCGCCAATGCATACTTCATGCCCGGCGCCGACCCTGGCGAGGGATACGCCAACACAAACTCCCAGCTGTTCGGCAGCGGCAAGCCGCCGAATCCGCCGGTCCCCACGAACGGCGGTTTCGTCACCAACTTCGACGCCGCCATCAGCTACGACCAGCGATCCAATCGCACCGTGATCACGGGCACAACCGCCGCGAACATCATGGGGATCTTCCCGCCGTCGGCCCTGCCCGTGCTGTCGGGGCTGGCGAAGGGGTTCGCCGTATGTGACCACTGGTACAGCTCAGTGCCGACCGAGACATTCCCGAACCGAGCGTTCGCCTGCGCTGCCACCAGCCAGGGGCACATGAACGACGGTACTTCGTCCTACACGGTGCAGAGCATCTTCGGCCTGATGACGGCCCACAAGCTGAGCTGGAAGATCTACGGCTACAACGCCGAGCCGCTGACTCGGGCGAACTACCCGGATACCACGAGTGCACCAGAGACCTGCTTCGGGAAGTTCCCCAACTTCCAGGCCGACGCCGCGGCCGGGACCCTGCCCGCCTACTCCTTCCTCGAGCCGAGCTGGTCGTCGACCGGCAATAGCCAGCACCCGAACTATGACGTCGCCCTCGGCGAGGTCTTCATCCAGCAGGTCTACGAGACGCTGCGCGGCGGGCCGGGCTGGAACCAGACCCTGCTCATCATCACCTACGACGAGCACGGCGGCTGCTACGACCACGTGCCGCCGCCATCGGGCGCCGTCCCGCCAGATGACAGCGTCGGCGAGTTCGGCTTTGACTTCACCCGCTTCGGCGTCCGGGTGCCGGCGGTGCTGGTGTCGCCGCTGATCCCGGCCGGCACCATTTACCACGCCCCGGCCGGCACGACGCCCATCGACCACACCTCCGTGCTCAAGACCATCGAGGTGCGCTGGGGGCTGCCCGCGCTCACGGCACGCGATGCCGCTGCGCCCGACCTCGGCGGCGTGCTCACGCTCCCGACACCGCGCACCGACGATCCGATCGCCGGCGTGGTGGCGCCGACCGCTTCTGGGCCGAACCCGGCCGCCGGCGAGGTGTCGCATCTGGTGCAGCTGCACGCGCAGCAGATATCCAATCTTCAGGTGCCGGACAACCGGTTGCGCGACGCGCCGCTGCTGGCCAACCAGCACACGCCCGCGGACTTTGAGAACTACATCAACACGCGCGCGAGCACGTGGAAGGCGGCCAAGGCGGCGGGGGACGCGCCCGAAGGGACCAACTGACCGGGAACGGGGCGGCTTTGGCGCGCCGCCCATCTGTGGTGCGGAGTTGCCGGTGCGGCACTGGCGTTGTCTTCCCGCCGGCATCGCGTGGCGCCGGCAGCCTGGGCCCGCGAGCCGGCCAGATGCGGCGAAAGCCTCGCGTCCGGCCTGCCAGCCTGCTCTACAGTGGGCTGCCATGGTGGCACGCTCCCTGACCGAACTGGTGGCCCCGGACTGGGCCGATGCCCTCGCGCCGGTCGAGGAGAAGATCACCGAGCTCGGCGCGTTCCTGCGGGCGGAGATCGCCGCTGGCCGCAGCTACCTGCCGGCCGGTGACAATATCCTGCGCGCATTCCGCCAGCCGCTAGCCGACGTGCGCGTGCTGATTGTCGGCCAGGACCCGTACCCGACGCCTGGCCACCCGGTCGGCCTCAGTTTCTCCGTCGCGCCCAATGTGCGACCACTCCCCGGCAGCCTGGTCAACATCTTCAAGGAATACACGGCTGATCTCGGCTATCCGCGGCCGACCACCGGCGATCTCACGCCATGGAGCGAGGGCGGCGTCCTGCTGCTCAACAGGGTGCTCACCGTGCAGCCGGGCAAGCCGGGCTCCCATCGGGGCAAGGGCTGGGAACAGGTGACCGAGCAGGCAATCAGGGCCCTGGCCGCGCGTGGCGGCCCGCTCGTCGCGATCCTGTGGGGCAACGACGCGCGCAACCTCGCGCCGCTGCTCGGCAGCACGCCGAGCATTCAGTCCGCGCACCCGAGCCCGATGTCAGCGGATCGAGGATTCTTCGGTTCGCGGCCGTTCAGCCGGGCTGATTCGTTGCTTTCCCTGCAGGGTGCGCAGGCGGTCGATTGGAAGCTGCCTTAGTCAGCTGAACTGCCGGTAGCCGGCGGTGGCTTCGATGATCGCGGCTGTGGCGAGCAACACGGCCTCGCTACTGGCTGGGCCGATAATCTGCAGACTCGCGGGGAGTCTGTTGGCGCTCGGCACCGGTAGCGCCAGTGCGGGGTTGCCCGAGAGGTTGACCGGGTTTGTGAAGATCGTGTACTGCTTTCTGGCGGCGTCTTCCAGCGCTGGCGGAAAGAACGGGACCGTCGGCAGGACCAGCACGTCTACCTCTGCCAGTGCCCGCGACATTGCGTCTCGCCAGGTTGACTGGACTGTCCTGGCGCTTGCGAGCTGCGCTGGCGTGGTCGCGGCGCCTTCGGCGAGGCGGCCGCGGACCTCGGCCCCGAGGAGGTCGCGACGGACCGGGTCGTCGAGAAGTGCGCGGTTCGATTCGGCCGCCTCGGCGTCGATAATCACGCCGGCGGCCTTGCGTGCCGCCAGCCAGCCTGGCAGCGTGACCTCGCTGACCTCAAGCCCGCTGCGGAGCAGTGCGCTGTCGATCGCCGCGTCGATGGCGGGGTCAACGTCGTAGCCAGCGGGCCGGACCCGGCCTACTCGGACGGCCGGCGGCGCGTCGAGCGTGAAGCCAGGCTCGAGCAGCGTCATCCCGGCCGCGACGCCCGCCACGTCGCGCGCCATCGGGCCGACGGTGTCCAGGCTCGGTGCTAGCGGCCAGACGCCAGCGAGGCTGACCCGGCCGTGCGTGGTCTTCAGCCCGGTGATGCCGCAGAATGCCGCCGGGATCCGGATGGATCCGCCGGTATCCGACCCATACGCGATGTCGGCGTCGTCGTCGGCGACAGCCACCGCAGAACCGCTCGACGATCCACCAGGCACCCGGCGCGGGTCGAGGGGGTTGACCGGCGTGCCGAAGTAGTCGTTCACGCCCGAGGCACCGAACGCCAGCTCGTGCAAGTTGACCTTGCCGACGATCGGCACGCTGGCGGCACGCGCGCCAGCCAGACACGGCGCGTCCGCCGCCGGTACTGCGGAAGCCGCCAGCGCGTGGCTGCCCGCCGTGGTCGGAACGCCGACCATGTCGATGAGGTCCTTCACGGCCAGCCGGATACCGCCGGGTGCGTACTCCAGCCGGGTAATGAACGTCGCCATCCGGGCAATCTATCGCCGACCCACCCCGCCCCGCCGGGCCTACTGACGGCAAGCACCGTGACGGTCAGCACAGTGACGGCCAGCACCGTGACGGCCAGCACAGTGACGGCCAGCACAGCGACCGCCTGCCCGTTGCGTAGGGTGAATCATGGCCGCAACTACCGGCGAGGCAGTGACCGACGACGAGTTCGTACTGCCCAGAGTGCCGGCCTCGGCGGGCGCGCTGATCTTTGATCGCCGGCGCCGACTGCTGATCCTGAGGCCGACGTACAAATCCGGCTGGACGATTCCCGGCGGCGTCATGGAGGCCGACGGCGAGACCCCGTGGCAGGCCTGCCAGCGTGAAGTGCGCGAGGAATGCGGCCTTGAGGTCTCAGACGGCCGGCTCGTGTGCATGGACTTCCGTCGCTGGCGTGATGGCAATCCCGGCGGGATCAGGTTCCTGTTCGACTGCGGGACGCTCAGCGACGCTGCACTCGCTCACGTCGTGATCCAGCCAGAGGAAATATCGGAGCACCGGCTCGCGCCGCTAGCCGAGGCGCTGTCGCTGCTGCGT
>DATHQE010000632.1:0-4042 GCA_035483035.1 Streptosporangiaceae bacterium
TCACCACTAGCAGGATGATCCCCTGGCTCATTCCACCTCCCAGCCCTCGCGTACAGCATAGAGCCGCAGGTGCCGGTACGGTCCGCGCTCGCGCGTTCGGCGGCGAGGTTCAGGCAGCGCCGTCGGCTGGCTGCGACGGCACGACGGCCAGGTCTGGTCGGCCGGGGTCGCCGTGTGCGGCCGCGCCGCCGCCGAGCACTGCGGTGCCAAGTACGGCTGATACGGGCAGCCCGCTGTCTGGGGTACTGACCGACTCGTGCAACCGCCGCAGCATTGTCACCTGCCGGGCGAGTGCCTCAATCTTGTCCTCGACCAGCCGGGCCGCCGCGTCGCGCTGGCCCGGGCTGACCGACCGCCCCGCCGCCAGGCGTGCAAGCGGCTTGACCTCCTCGAGGCGGAAGCCCAGATCCTTGAGTGCGAGGGCGGCCGCGATGTACCCGCCGTACTCCTGCGGATACTTCCGGGTGCCGCCGGGCGAGCGCCGCGGCTCCGGCAGGATGCCAAGCTCCTCGTAATAGCGGATGGTGCGGCTGCTGACGCCAGCCTCTTTTGCTAGCTGACCGATACTCACCAGGCTCGCGGCGTCGTCGCTGATCTTCGTCATGAGCGGCGGTTCCCCCGTCTGGCGCGCGTATAGCGCGATCGTGGTCAATGTCGGTTCAAGGGTACGGAGCGGTTTCGCGCGGACCTTGCCGCCGAACCGCCTACTCACGGATAGTAGCTGTCCGACTACAACTGATGGGCAGTATTCATCGGAGGAAAGCGCGACCACTTGGGCTATGGTGCCGGCCAAACTGCGCGGTAGCCTCAATGTGACGGGAAACGTGCAGCTGCGCATTCTCAAGTAGTGCAGGCAGGCGCGCGGCAGGCCGTCGGGTTGGCGCCGCTGGGGCTGGCGGGGCTTGGGGTCATGGAGGTCGCGTGATGACTGAGGCTTACATCGTCGGGGCGGTCCGCAGCCCCGTTGGCAAGCGAAACGGTGGCCTCTCAGCAGTCCACCCGGTTGACCTGGCAGCTCATGTGCTGCAGGAACTGATGGCGAGGACAGGCGTCGACCCGTCAGCGATCGAGGACGTCATCATGGGCTGCGTATCCCAGGTCGGCCCGCAGGCAATTGATATAGCCAGGAACGCGTGGCTGTCGGCCGGCCTGCCGGAGACCGTGCCCGGCGTGACAATCGACCGGCAGTGCGGCTCATCCCAGCAGGCCGTGCACTTCGCAGCACAGGGCGTGCTATCGGGCACGCAGGATCTGGTGATCGCGGCCGGGGTCGAGAGCATGAGCATGGTGCCGATGGGCAGCACCGTGGCCCTGCCGCACAAGGAAGGGCTCGCTCTCCCGTTCGGCCAGGGCTGGCGGGACAGGTACGGCGACCAGGAGATTTCCCAGTTCCGAGGTGCCCAGCTCATGTGCGAGAAGTGGGGCATCAAGCGAGCCGAGCTTGAGGAGTTCTCGCTGGAGAGCCACGCCAGGGCGATCAGGGCGATCGACGAAGGCAGGTTCGACCGTGAGATCACCCCGGTCGGCGGACTCACCACGGACGAGGGCCCGCGACGCGACTCGACGCTCGAGAAGATGGCCGAGCTCAAGCCGCTGCGGCCGGGCTGGGAGCTGACCGCCGCGACCGCATCGCAGATCTCCGACGGCTCGGCGGCTTTGCTGATTGCGTCGCCCGCCGCCGTCCGCCGCCATGGCTTCACTCCCAGGGCTCGGATCCACACGCTAGCCGTCACCGGGTCTGACCCGGTCTACATGCTGACTGGCCCGATCCCGGCGACGGAGCAGGCCCTGGCCAAAGGGCACCTGTCGGTCGACGACATCGACGTGTTCGAGGTCAACGAGGCGTTCGCGCCGGTGCTGATTGCCTGGTCACGGGACACCGGGGCGTCGCTGAACAAGACCAACCCCAACGGCGGCGCGATCGCCCTCGGTCATCCGCTCGGCGCGACCGGCGCGATCTTGATGACGAAGATGCTGCACGAGCTGGAGCGGACCGGCGGCCGGTACGGGCTGCAGACTATGTGCGAAGGCGGCGGGCAGGCCAACGCCACGATCATCGAGCGGCTCGCCTAGCGGCTAGCCCGAACGCAGGCATACCCCGGTCCAGGCTGCGGCCCTGGGCCGGGGTTTTTGCCGTGCGGGCAGGGCGCGAACTCGCCAGCCCAGATGCCACTGGTGCCAACCACGTTCCCATGGAATATATAATTTTGCTAGTAAGTTTTCTCAAACAAGAAGGCTAGACAGCCTGGGCCACCCGCCCAGGGCTGCACTGGAAGGGTGACACGGACATGCTGCTTTCTACATTCGACCCGTTCGCTGAGTTCCACCGCGCGCTGCGGGCCGGCGACGGCGGCCACGCGGCCATGCGGATGGACGCCATCCGCCGCGAGCAGGAGGTCGAGCTGCGCTTCGACCTGCCCGGCATTGACACCGACAGCATCGACGTCACAGTCGACCGGGGCGTGCTGACGGTCTCCGCGAAGCGGTCGGAGGAGCACAGCGAGGGCGAGAAGCCTTTTATCCGGGAGCGGATCATGGGCTCGTTCACGCGGCGCATCCGGCTATCTGACAGCGTGGACGCTGAGAACATCTCGGCTGCGTTCGACGCCGGCGTCCTGCGGGTGCACGTTCCGCTGCAGGAGCGCGCGCTGCCGCGCAAGGTCGAGGTCAGCACGGCTGCCACGGCCGCAGTCGAGGCCTGATCGGCGCGGTAACCTGCGAAGGGCCCGGGCGGCTTCGGCCGCGCGGGCCCGTTTACTCGACCTGGACCCCACGCGAATAGCACCGAAACAGACGGGAGGCCAGCCATGGCGCCGCTGCCACTCGACGAACCGAATATGCCGCTGTTCACCGTCGGCCAGGTCGCAGAGATGCTGGAGGTGCAGCAGGCCTTCCTGCGGCGGCTGGATGAGTTTCACGTAGTGCGGCCATCGCGGTCGGCCGGCGGCCAGCGCCGGTACACCAGGAACGAGATCGTCGTCGTACGGTACGTCGTCGACCTCATCGACGACGGCCTGACTCTGAGCGCCGTCCGCCGGGTGCTTCAGCTAGAAGCGAGGGTTCGCGAGCTGCAAGCCGAGCGAGACGAGCTCCGCGCGGCGCTGGCCCAAATGCAAGGCCGGCGGCAGGGCTAGCGCGGGCGCTAGTCGGATCCGGCAAGCGCCGCTACCGGCGCGTCGGCGTCGCTGGTCGCCCGGCTCACGAAGACTTGCGGGCTGATGGTATGCAGCGCTGTGAGCATGTCGCCCAGTTCCTCATCACGCGGCAGTTCAAGCACGACGTCACCAGATAGCTCGGCTTCGGTCCCCGGCCGGGGTGTAAGCCGGATGACGCTGACCTGCTGGCGGGACAACACCTCGTTCAGTCGTGCCCTGCTCCGCGCATCGTCGGAAAGGTTGATCCTGATCCTCCACATGGCCACGGGCTGGCCCTCCAAGTCTGTGTAACTCCCAGTCACGAAGATGGCGCGTACCCGTTGCCGAAGTGATTCAAGCTCGTAACGACGGCGTGAATTGAGGTGCCGCAACTGGCCGGCGGCGCGCCGTTATGTCGGGTCGCAGATGCGTCACGCTAGTCGAGCCAGCCGGTCTCAGACCTTTGATCGGAAGAAATTCAGGTAAGACTTCGACGGCGTCGGGCCGCGCTGATCCTGATAACGAGAGCCGTAGAGGGATGACCCGTAAGGATGCTCGGCAGGTGAGCTGGTCCGGAAAAGGCAAAGCTGGCCAATCTTCATGCCCGGCCAGAGCTTGATCGGCAAAGTGGCGACATTGGACAACTCAAGCGTCACGTGACCCGAGAACCCCGGATCAATCCAGCCCGCGGTCGAGTGCGTGAGCAGGCCAAGCCGGCCGAGCGAGCTCTTGCCCTCAAGGCGCCCGGCGACGTCGTCAGGCAGCGTGATGATCTCGTAGGTAGAGGCGAGCACGAACTCTCCGGGATGGAGCACGAACGGCTCGTCGCCATCGGGCTCGACCAGCCTGGTCAGGTCCGGCTGCTCGACAGCCGGATCGATGTGCGGGTAGCGATGGTTCTCGAAAAC
>DATHQE010000633.1:0-5416 GCA_035483035.1 Streptosporangiaceae bacterium
GCGCGGCATCACGATCAAGAGCCAGGCCGTCCGGCTACCGTGGCGTGGCGAGGACGGCATTCAGTATGTGCTCAACCTCATCGACACCCCAGGCCACGTGGACTTCACCTACGAGGTGTCCAGGTCGCTGGCCGCGTGCGAAGGCGCGATCTTGCTCGTTGACGCGGCCCAGGGCATCGAGGCGCAGACGCTGGCCAACCTGTACCTGGCCCTGGGCGCTGACCTGCACCTGATCCCGGTCCTCAACAAGATCGACTTGCCGGCCGCCCAGCCGGATAAGTACGCGGCCGAGCTGGCGAACATCATCGGCTGCGAGCCGTCCGACGTCCTGCGGGTCTCGGCCAAGACCGGCGAGGGTGTCACCGAGCTGCTGAACGCCGTGGTCGCGCAGGTCCCGCCCCCATCGGGCGACCCGGACGCCCCGGCCAGGGCGCTGATCTTCGACTCGGTCTACGACACCTACCGCGGCGTGGTCACCTACGTCCGGGTCGTCGACGGCAGGCTCTCGCGCCGCGAGCGGACGCTCATGCTCGTGACCAAGTCGGTGCACGAGACGCTGGAGATCGGTGTGATCTCGCCCGAGCCGGTGCCGTCCGACGGACTGGCCGCCGGCGAGGTGGGTTACCTGATCACCGGGGTCAAGGACGTCCGGCAGGCCCGCGTCGGCGACACGCTGACAACCCTGGCCAGCCCGGCGACCGAGCCGCTGCCGGGCTACGCGGACCCGAGGCCCATGGTGTACTCAGGGCTTTATCCGGTGGACGGGGACGAGTACCCGGAGCTGCGGGACGCGCTGGACAAGCTCCGGCTGAACGACGCGTCCCTGGTGTACGAGCCCGAGACCTCGACCGCGCTCGGCTTCGGGTTCCGCTGTGGCTTCCTTGGCCTGCTGCACATGGAGATCATCAGGGAGCGGCTAGAGCGCGAGTTCGACCTGGTGCTGATCTCGACCGCGCCGAACGTCGTCTATCGCGTCGTGCTGGAGACCGGTAAGGAGATCGTGGTCACCAACCCGAGCGAATTCCCCGAGGGCAAGGTGGGCCAGATCTTCGAGCCCGTCGTCCGGGCTACGGTCCTGGCGCCATCCGACTACGTGGGCGCGATCATGGAACTGTGCCAGAGCCGTCGCGGCGTGCTGCTCGGCATGGAGTACCTGTCGGCCGACCGGGTCGAGATCCGGTACACCATGCCGCTCGGCGAGATCATCTTCGACTTCTTCGATCAGCTCAAATCGCGCACCCGCGGCTACGCCTCGCTGGACTATGAGCCCGCCGGCGAGCAGGAAGCTGACCTGGTCAAGGTCGACATCCTGCTCCAGGGCGTGCCAGTCGACGCGTTCAGCCAGATCGTGCACACCGACAAGGCTCGCGACTACGGCCTGAGCATGACGGCCAAGCTCAAGGAGCTGATCCCGCGGCAGCAGTTCGAGGTCCCGATCCAGGCTGCCATCGGAGCGCGGATCATCGCGCGCGAGAACATCCGCGCCATCCGCAAGGACGTGCTGGCCAAGTGCTACGGCGGTGACATCACCCGCAAGCGCAAGCTGCTGGAGAAGCAGAAGGAAGGCAAGCGCCGGATGAAGGTCATCGGCCGGGTCGAGGTGCCACAGGAGGCCTTCGTCGCAGCGCTGTCGACCGAGGGACCGCCGGATAAGAAACGCTCTTAGACCGGGAACGGGGTCGCTTCGGCCCCCCTTCGCTCGTCCGTCAAACCCGCCACGGCCGGTGAGCGGGACGCTAGTTGTGCAGGCTGTTGACGTTCGCCGCGACGCCCTTGAAGAGCGCCAGGATGAAGACTATAAGCAAGATCACCAGCAGGGTGCCGACGATGCCTAGCACCAGGCCAGTGATGGCCAGGCCGCGGCCATCCTCGCCGGATAGCCGGATCTGCTTCAGCGAAATCGAGCCAAGGACGATCGCGGCGATACCAGCGAACGGGCCGGCGATGACTTGCCCGATCGCGCAGCAGAGCGCGGCGATGGCGAGCGAATTCGTGCGACGGCCGGCGAGCTGCGGCCAGGCAGCACCGGCTTGCCCAGATGGCCCCGGCTGACCGTAAGGGGGCTGCTGCCAGCCCGGCTGCTGGCCGAACGGGCCCTGGCCGAACTGGCCTTGGGCGTACTGACCCTGGCCCGGCTGCTCGCCGAACTGACCCTGGCCCGGCTGCTCGCCGAAACCGCCTGAACTCATCCCTGTCCCCCTGGCCGCGACATGCTTTCCCGGTGCTCAGTATCGACGTGCTCAGTATCGACGAGCCCAGTATCGACCTGCTCAGTATCGACCCGCGCAGCCAAAACGGCGAGGAACTGGCCTGTTTTGTGGATACCTGGTCCAGCCGGCGATATGAGTTCGACGGCAGTGATTCAGTCGGCTAGCGTCGTTCGCATGCCAGCCGCTCGAGTCATCTCGCTGAACCGCGGTCGGGCCACCGACCTGCTCATCGGCGGCAGGCCGGGCCGGACCGCCATCAACAAGCGCCCTGTCGCCGGTCCCGTGGCCGTTGGCCCGCTAGGGCTCGACGACGACGAGTGCGCCGACGAGCGGCACCACGGCGGGCCGGACCAAGCGCTGTACGCGTACGCCAGAGAAGATCTGGACTGGTGGACCGAGCAGCTCGGGCGTGAGCTACCTGACGGCATGTTCGGCGAGAACGTCACGACGGCCGGGATCGACATCAGCGCCGCACTGATCGGCGAGACCTGGCGCCTGGGCACTGCGGTCGTGCAGGTGACCGCGCCGCGCATCCCCTGCGGGACCTTCAAGTCGTGGCTTGACGAGCCGCACTGGGTGAAGCGCTTCGCCGCGGCGGGCCGGCCCGGTGCCTACCTGCGCGTGCTGACCCCAGGCGTAGTCCGGTCCGGGGACGAGCTCACCATCGTCGGCGCGCCCAGCCAGGCGGTCACCGTCGCCGAGTCGATGCGCGCTTTCTACGGTGACCGCGACATCATGCGCAGGCTGCTCACCGTGGCAGGCCGCGGCGCGAAGTGGGCGGAGATCGCCGCAGACGTGCTCAGCTCGGCCTGATGGGCTGGTACTCGTAATGGCTGGCCAGCCGCCTGACGGCGGGCCGATGCCCCCGGACGGCAGCCTGCCGCCGTCGTCTGTCGACCGGCTAGGCGACGCGCCGTTCGGGATCTACGTGCATGTGCCGTTCTGCGTGACCAGGTGCGGCTACTGCGACTTCAATACCTACACGGCAACCGAGCTCGGCTCTGGCGCATCGCGTGAGTCTTACGCCGGCCTGGCGATCGGGGAGCTTCGACAAGCCGCGCGGGTGCTCGCCGGCCGTTCCGGGCCCGTGGAGACGGTGTTTTTCGGCGGCGGTACGCCGACGCTGCTGCCATCCGCGGACCTCATCGCGATCCTGCGCGCCATCGATTCAGAATTCGGGCTCGCTGCGAACGCCGAAGTGACAACCGAGGCCAATCCCGAAACTGTCGACGAGCGGCTGCTGGCCGACCTGCGGGCAGGCGGGTTTACCCGGATCTCGCTTGGCATGCAGAGCGCGGTGCCGCACGTCCTGGCCGTGCTGGACCGGGTGCACAGCCCTGGCCGTCCCGAGCAGTGCGTGGCCTGGGCGCGCTCGGCCGGCTTCGCCCAGGTCAGCCTGGACCTGATCTACGGCACGCCAGGCGAGACCGATGCCGACTGGCGAACATCCCTGGACCGAGCCCTGGCGGCGGGCCCCGATCACATCTCGGCCTACTCACTCATCATCGAGGAGGGCACCAGGCTCGCGGCCAGGATCCGGCGCGGCGAGTTGCCCGCGCCTGACGACGATGTGCTGGCGGACCGGTATCTGATCGCAGACGAGCGCCTGGCGGCGGCAGGCCTGGACTGGTACGAGGTCTCTAACTGGGCTGCTGACGCGCAGGCGCAGTGCCGCCACAACCAGCTCTACTGGACCGGCGGCGACTGGTGGGGCGTGGGACCCGGTGCCCACAGCCACATTTCGGGCACTCGCTGGTGGAATGTTCGCCATCCGGCCGCTTACGCGGAGCGGATCAGCGCCGGCCTCAGCCCGGGTCAGGCCAGGGAAGTCCTCACCGACGCCGAGCAGGCCACTGAGCGGATCATGCTCATGACGCGGCTGGCGTCGGGGTGCCCGGTGGCGCAGCTCGGCCCTGCCGGGCGAGTGGCCGCGGCTGAGGCGGTCGCCGACGGCCTAGCCAGTCAGGACGCGCTCGACGCGGGTTTCGTGCGCCTGACCCGGCCTGGCCGGCTGCTGGCGGACGCGGTCATCCGCTCGATCACGAGCTGACAGTCGTCGCGGTCAGAAGCGAGCCATTCATGGCTATTGTGCGTGCAACCGGCCACATTCGTAACCGACCGCCAGATCAGCCGGTCTGTGCCAGCGCATGATTTCGGCCATAGACTTGGCACTCAGGACCCAGGAGTGCCAGGGAGGTGAACGCGTGCTCGACGACAGGAAGCTGGCGGTCTTGCGGGCCATCGTGGAGGACTTCGTCTCCACGAACGAGCCGGTGGGCTCCAAATCCCTGGTTGACCGGCACAATCTCGATGTCTCTCCGGCCACCATCCGTAACGACATGGCCGTCCTTGAGGAGCAGGGTTTCATCGTCCAGCCGCACACCAGCGCCGGGCGCATCCCGACCGACCAGGGTTACCGCCTCTTCGTGGACCGACTGTCGGGAGTCAAGCCGCTGTCATCCGCGGAGCGGCGCGCGATCGAGACCTTCCTGGCCGGTGCCTACGACCTTGACGACGTCGTCATGCGAACCGTGCGCCTGCTCGCTCAGCTGACCAGGCAAGTCGCGGTGGTGCAGTACCCGTCGCTGACGAAGTCGGCGGTTCGGCACATTGAGCTCGTCCCGCTGACCGACCGGCGGCTGCTGCTGGTGCTGATCACCGACACCGGCCGGGTCGAGCAGCGCACGGTCGACCTGCCAGGCCAGATCGGTGACGAGGCGATCACCCAGCTCCGGGCCGTACTCAATGCCTGCCTGGACGGCCGCAAGCTGGCCGACGTGGCCACGGTTGTCGCGGAGCTGCCGGAGCGGGTCACCGCGGTGGAGCGGCCGAACGCTGCGGCGGTGTTCTCCGTCATCGTGGAGACCCTGGTCGACCGCCACGAGGAGCGGGTAGTCGTCGGAGGTGCCGCAAATCTCACTCAGGCGGACTTCTCCAGGGGATTGCATGAGGTGCTCGAAGCGTTGGAAGAACAGGTGGTTCTCATGCGCCTACTCGGCGAGTCGGGGGACCATGCAACGGTGACGGTGCGCATCGGCTCGGAGAATGAAGTGCGCGGGCTGCGGAGCACGTCGCTGGTCGCTACCGGATACGGGACCGGCGATCAGTCACTAGCCAGGCTGGGCGTACTCGGTCCGACCAGGATGGACTACCCGACAGCGATGGGAGCGGTACGCGCAGTGGCACGTTATGTAGGCCAGATCCTG
>DATHQE010000634.1:0-9140 GCA_035483035.1 Streptosporangiaceae bacterium
GATGCGGTGGGCGCGGCAGCTCATCGGCGACCTGCCCGGTAGCCCTCCGGCCGCGCCGCGCACCGCCCGCGCCGTCCGCCCCGCCGCCTGACACATCCCGACGGCCGGCTCGCCCCCCAGGCACGTGCCCGAAACTCGGCCGGCTGCCCGCCCCGGCCGACCCCCCCTGAGGCCCTGCCGGAAACCTCCCATTAATCCCGGCTAGCGACTCGAGCGCTGGCCGATGCCCCCAAACGGGTGTACCTCCGGTACGAAGTCTTCGTACCGGAGGTACACGCGTTTTTGCTGGACGGAGCTTCGCCGCCAGAAATGCCTCCGTTGCCCGGTTCGCCCGTCAGTCCCTGGCCAGGTCTGGAAGCACGGCCGCAACGCGTGTGGATCTGGGGCGGACCCTGAGCCCCAGATCCACACGCGTTCTGGGCTCCGGAGCACCGCTTACGCGATATGTCCTGGTTGCCAGGTTCGCGAGCGGAGATTGGCTGGCCCTGGCGAATCCGCATGAGACCGGCACGCCGCCGCATTACCGTGTGCATGTCACGACGGGAACGGGGTGGCTTGTGCCGGATCAGGTCGACGTCCTCGTGGTGGGTTTCGGCATTGCCGGCGGCTGCGCCGCGGTCGAGGCAGCGGCCGCGGGCGCGTCGGTGCAGATCCTGGAGCGAGCCGCGGTCGCTGGCGGCACGAGTGCCATGGCTGGCGGCCACTTCTACCTAGGCGGCGGCACTGTCGTGCAGCGCGCCACCGGGCACCATGACACGCCGGACGAGATGTACGCCTACCTCATGGCGGTCACACCGGAGCCCGAGCCGGACAAGATCCGCGCCTACGCGGACGGCAGCGCCGGGCACTGTGACTGGCTCGAGAACCTGGGATTCCAGTTTGAGCGCAGCTACTACCCCGACAAGGCGGTCATCCAGCCGCAGACCCAGGGCCTGATGTACACCGGCAACGAGAAGGTATGGCCGTTCCGCGAGCTCGCCGTCCCGGCTCCGCGCGGCCACAAGGTCCCCGTCCCTGGTGACACGCAGGGTGCCCGGCTCGTCGTCGACCTGCTGGTCCGCCGTGCTGCGAAGCTCGGTGTCGCTGTCCGCTACGAGACTGGCGTGACCGAGCTGATCGTCACGGACGGACGGGTCACCGGGGTGCGGTGGCGCTCGTTCGGCGAGACTGGCGTCACGCTGGCCCGTAGCGTCATCCTCGCGGCGGGCGGCTTCGTCATGAACGCCGACCTAGTCGCGAGGTATGTGCCGCAACTGGCGGCGAAGCCGTTCATCCTCGGCACTACCTACGACGACGGCGCCGGCATCCAGCTGGGCCTCTCCGCTGGCGGGCAGGCGCTGCACATGGATCAGGCGTTCATCACGGCGCCCTGCTACCCGCCGGCCACGCTGCTGACTGGGATCATCGTCAATCGCGACGGCCGCCGGTTCGTCGCCGAGGACAGTTACCACTCCCGGACGTCGGCATTTGTGCTCGAGCAGCCTGGCAGCGCGGCGTTCCTCATAGTCGACAGCGCGCACCTGGCCTACCCCGAACTGCCGCTAGTGCCGTTCATCGACGGCTGGGACAGCGTCGAGGAGATGGCAGCCGGGCTCGGGATCCCGGCGGGCAACCTCGCCACGACGCTTGCCCGCTACAACGCCGACGCGGCTGCGGGGGAGGACCGGGAGTTCCGAAAGCACCCGGACTGGCTGGCGCCGCAGGACCAGGCACCCTGGGGCGCGTTCGATCTGACGCTGGGCAAGGCCATGTACGCGGGCTTCACGCTCGGTGGCCTGCGATGCACGGTGGACGGCCAGGTGCAGCGCGGCGATGGGACGATCGTCGCCGGCCTGTACGCCGCAGGCGCGTGCGCGTCCAACATCGCTCAGGACGGCAAGGGGTATAGCAGCGGCACGCAGCTTGGCGAGGGGTCGTTCTTCGGGCGCCGGGCCGGCCGGCACGCGGCCGGGCAGCGCGCCGCTGCCGCGCCCTGACTACGATCGGGCGCCGATCAGCGTCAGCGCATCCAGGTCCAGCGCGTGCCGGGCGTGCCGGCTGGCCATGGCAGCGAACATCTCGTCGCCGCGCGCGGTCTGCTGCACGACCATCGCGGCGATGACGTCCATGATGATGCCGCCAACGGCGTGCCAGCGATATCCGTCCCAGCAGTCAGCCCAGGCCAGCGGTACACCCCGGCTGACCAGCATCGAATGGTAGAGGCGGACCAGATCGGTCTCGTGCTCCTGCCGGAGGGGAACGGGCAGGCTTGACCCCAGGAAGTAGGCCAGGTCGCCGGTGCCTGCGCCGAAGCTCGCAGTCTGCCAGTCGAGCACGACCGGCCGCGCGGGCCCGAACAGCAGGTTGTCCGCGCGGAAGTCGCCGTGGACGACTGTGCGCGGCTCGGCCAGGCCAGCCAGATACCGGCCGATATGCGGGAGGAACGCCTCGACCAGCCCGAGCGTCCCCGGCTCGAGGCGCTCGCCGTACCGGTCACGGAAGCCCGGATACAGATCGGTGACCACCGCAGCCATCAGGGCCGCGCCGTCCGGGCTTGACCGATTCAGCCAGGGCAGCGCGGCGAGGTCCGCGCGGTCCCAGCCGGCCGCGTGCAGCGCCGCCAGCTCGCCGATCGCTGCCGCCGCGTCGTCGGGGCTCAGGCCGGCCAGCTGATCGCCTGGTTCAGCTGGCCCGAGATCAGCTAGCAGGACGACGTACTCGTCCGGCGCTGCGTCGTAGGCAGCGTAAAAGCATTCGGGCAAAGCGACGGGCAGGCCCGGCGCGAGCTCGCGGTAGAAGCTGGCCTCGATTTCGTAGGTGCGGAAGGCCCGCGCGGCACCACGGCTCGTCGCGTCGGCCGCCGGCACCTTCGCGATCATCGTCGTGGGCGGGGCTGCCGCGTCCTGGCTCGCTCGCCCGGCCGCGTCGTAGGTCAGGTGCAGCCGGTAGGTATCGGATACCTGGCCGGTGCCTACGCGCACGAGCTCGACCGTCGTCACCGTGGCGCCGCCGAAGCGCGCGGCGAGGGCGCAAGTCAGGAACCCCGCGGTGAGGTCGCTCCCGCCGGCGACCGCGCCGGTCATCCGCCGTCCGCAGCGGTTTCGGCCAGGTAGGACCAGCCATGGTCAGCCCAGCCAGGCGGCTGGTTCCACTCCGTCCAGCCGTACCCGGTACGGCCGTCGTCGGCAGTGAAGTGGCACAGCGCCCGCGGGAAGTGCGACACCCGGCCGTCCGGTGACGTCATGGCGACGGGCGCGAACGCCTGCGGCACCGCCCGCATTGGCACGCCCGGCACCAGCAGTCGGGACTGCGCAGGGAAACCGTCCGGGGCGAAGTCCGTCTGCGCGGCGAACCCGCTCAGGTGGCTGAGCTCGCCCCCGGGCGTGACCGCAAACGACGGCCAGCCGATCGCGAACCCGATGTTCGCCTGCATGCCGTGGAACGCGGTTCCGTCGTCCAGGCGGCCCGACGACCAGAGCCAGGAGACTTGCCACCAGTCCCGATCGCCCCAGCTGTGATCGCGCTCGCCCCAGCCCGCGATGCTGATCGTCTCGTGGCCCACCCGAGCGGTACCGGAAACCTGGCAGGGGATCTCGTACCGCGGCAGGTCCTTGTACGGGTAGACCCCGCCGACGGTGCGCCACTCCAGGTTGAGGCCGAGGCTGACCTGCTCGGCCGAGCGCAGGTCGGTGTAGGCGGCCGCCGGGTCGGGCAGCAGCGCGCCGGTGGCGTCCAGGCTGATCCTGGCCAGGCGGAGCGGCTCGGTGATCTCCTGGCTGGCGCTGCCCCAGTCCGTCCGCAGCCGGGTGCTCCCCGGCGCCGGCAGCGCGGCCGCGTTATCTGCCACGAGCACCGTCGGCGCGCCTGGCCGCACGATGCACGCCCAGTACCAGGCGCGATCCCAGTTGGGATAGAGGCCCAGCCGGACGTAGCCGCCAATCGATCCGTCCGACGCGGCGAAGTCGAAGTAGTACGACTCGTTCCACAGCAGCCCAGGGCCCGCCGGGTGCAGTTCCTCGTCCGAGGACGTCAGCTGCCAGGTCCCATGACTCACGATCTGCACCACCCGGCCGCCCTCTCCTGACGCTGAAAAGCGCCCATGGCGTGGAGGATGGCACAGACTGGGCCGCAGGTCCAGAATCCGCCTCGGCCAGAGCATGCGGACGCCGGCCGGGCTGCAATAGCCCGGCCGGCGTCAGGGTGGTGACCTTTAGACCCGCTGACGCCGGCCTGCCGCCACCAGAGCCCAGATGATGTAGACGTCGATGGCGACCAGGATGATCGACCAGACCGGGTAATACGGGATGAACATGAAGCTGGCGATCGCGCTGAACGTCGCCAGGATCACGCCCACGACGCGTGCCCAGACCATGCCGAGCAGCACGCAGACTCCGGCGGCGAACACGACGGCGCCAATCGCCAGGTGCGTCCAGCCCCAGTCGGTGACGTTCCAGTGATAGGCGTACGTGTTGCTGACGGGCACGAAGAACGCCTTCTTGATCACAACGGCGAGGCCGACCAGGAAGCCCCAGATGCCGCCGACGATCATGAGGACGCCGGCGAGCACGGTGCCCGCCGCAGCCCCCACGCTGGGGGGCGCCTCGGCCGGGTAGCCCGCGTGCCGTCCGCCCGCCGGGTATCCGCCTGGCTCCTGATACGCGGCCGCACTGGCGCCGTAGTCCTGGCCGCTTCCCGCGGTCTGGCCGACGGTCGGCTGCCCACGTGTGTTGCTCACTCTCGCCCCCTCGTCAAGCTGCTGGTGATCCTTTACTCAGCACGCTAGGGACAGGCGCGGCGCGCTGGCATCATCCGGTTCGGGTGAACAGCAAGCAGCAGTCGCTGTGCGGCAGTTCGGGCAATAAGGACAGGACGGCCTCCGCGCGGATCACGACAGCAGGTGCAGGACCCCGGTGGCGGTCAGGAAGGCGCCGAGCAGGATGCAGATCCATGCGATGAGGGCGGTCACGTGCCCGGTCAGCCACGCCTGACTGCGCCGGAGCAGGTCTGTCGTCCGCGCTGGCCAGAGCTCCAGGCACAGCCACGGGACGATGATCAGCAAGAACTCGATGATGACAAAGACGAAGACCGCCACGACCTCGGTTGCCGTGGAGTAATGGCCAGCCTTAAGGTCATGGAGCGCGGTGAGGTACGAAGCGCCGGGCAGGCCGCACACGACGCCGATAAGCGCGGCAATGCCGAGCCGCGGCTGGCGCAGGGCCCGCTGCGCGAAGCTGTCTTTCGGGTTCGCCAGCTTCTCCTGCTGCTTCGCTAGCCGCTTGGCCGATTGCGGCCGCCGCCCCCACACCTGGGCCAGCAGGCCGGTCATGAGCAGCCCGCCGATTACCAGCAGGATCAAGCCGAGCGCCAGATCGACGCCGCCACTGGCCTTCCGCTGGCTCTTCGTCGGATCAGACTGCAGGACCAGGACATCGAGCAGTCCGATCAGCACGCCGGTCGCGATGCCGCCTGCCAGGATGCTGACGAACATCGCGCGTGGTCGACGGTTTTCGATCAGCAGCAGGTCAAGAGCCAGCAGCTTAGGGTTCGCGGCCGCAATGAACGCCAGCGCGAAGAACATGCCGGTCACGGCTGCTTTGCGCGCATCCGCCCCCCCGGTTGTTCCCGCACCCCGCTGACCTGGCATCCTTCCCGTTTCCGTGCGATCCGAATCGGGCCGGGCACGTCCTGCCAGCCCCCGCTGTGTCGCGATCTGAGACCTGCCAGCGCGTACGTCCGTGACACCGTGGGACTCCGTCGGGCGGACGCGGGAAGCGGGGCGGTGCGAAGTGGGCGAGGCGGGCGCGGCAGCGCATTCGGGGCTGACGGTCACGCTGGAGACGCCAGCGGCGCGGGTGCTCGCTGACCAGAGCGCTACCATCGCTGACCTTCAGTTCGTCATGGACTGCTGCAAGCGCCTGCTCGCGGAGCTGGCTAAGCCGGAGGACGACCGGGACCTGGTTGTGGCGCTCGCGCTCTGGTCGGCTGCCCTTATCGCGTACGCGCGCTGCTTCACCGCGGGCCGGCGCTTCGGCCTCGGCTCCGATGACGTGCGCAGCCTGCCGCTCCACGGCGCGGTCATGAAATTCCACAAGTGGGTGCTCGCCGAGCGGGACAGGCTCACCGCGCATCCGGCCGATCCGTTCACGGAGGCGAGGGTGGGAGCAGCCCTCGACCAGCCCGAGCACGCCAAGCCCGCAGTGGCCGGCATCGCGATCATGTCGTCGAGCCGCGTCCTCGTCGACGACGTCGGCGTGCGACAGCTCGGCGGTCTTGCCGCGGAGCTGGCGAAGCAGGTTGCCGGTCGCGCGCAGGACCAGCAGGACGTGGTCCTCACCGACGCGCAGCGCCTCGGCGCCGCCGCCCTCGCCGCCCTGCCGCCAATGCGCTCCGGACCTGCCGCCGAAGACTCAGGGCAACGGGCCTGACAGGGGAGAGGTGCCGGGGACCGCGCGTCCCGCTGGCTCGTAGGCTGCAGACATGATCAAGCAGCCCGAGTTCAGCCTGGAACCGTGGTCACTGCGGGAGACCACGCTGGCCCTCGACCGGCTGGCCCAGACCGAGTCGGTATTCGCGCTCTCGAACGGGCACGTGGGCTGGCGCGGCAACCTGGACGAGGGCGAGCCGCACGGCATGCCAGGCAGCTACCTCAACGGTGTCTACGAGCAGCACCCGCTGCCATACTCGGAGGCCGTCTACGGCCGACCCGAGTCCGGGCAGACGGTCATCAATGTCACCAATGGCCGGCTCATCCGGCTGTTCGTCGACGACGAGCCGTTCGACGTGCGCTACGGCACGCTGTTGTCACACGAGCGGGTGCTCGACTTCAGGTCCGGCCTGCTGAGCCGGCGAGCCGAGTGGGTCTCGCCGGCCGGCGGGTCAATCCGCGTCACCTCGAGCCGACTCGTGTCATTCACCCATCGCGCGGTCGCGGCGATCAGCTACGAGGTCGAGCCGCTCGACCAGAAAATGCAACTCTCCGTGCAGTCCGAGCTGCTCGCCAACGAGCAGCTGCCGCTGCAGAGCGGCGACCCGCGGACCGCAGCGACGCTCGACCATCCGCTGCTGCCCGAATTCGACGCTGCACATGAACACGCGGTCGTCGTCGTGCACCGGACAGCCCACAGCGGCCTGCGAGTCGGCGCCGCCATCGATCACGCCTTCGAGGCCCCTGACGGCATGCAGACGGAATCGCGCTCCTATCCCGACGGCGGCCTCGTCACCGCGTCAGTCGTCCTGCAGCCCGGTCAGCGGCTGCGGGTCATCAAGTTCGTGGCTTACGGCTGGTCGAGCGAGCGGTCGCTGCCTGCGGTTCGGGACCAGGTGTGGGCGGCGCTCAGTGGCGCCCGGCTCGCCGGATGGGACGGCCTGGTCACCGCTCAGCGGGGCTTCCTTGACGACTTCTGGGATAGCGCTGACGTCGAGGTGCACGGGGACATCGAGATCCAGCAGGCCGTGCGCTTCGGCCTCTTCCACGTGCTGCAAGCCGGCGTCCGCGGCGAGGACCGGCCGATCCCGGCGAAAGGCCTGACGGGCCCCGGCTATGACGGACATGCCTTCTGGGATACGGAGGCCTTCGTGCTGCCGGTGCTGGCGCTGACCGCGCCCGACGCGGTCGCGAGCGCCTTGCGCTGGCGGCACGGCACGCTGCCGGTAGCTACGCGGCGCGCCGCTCAGCTTGGCTTGCAGGGCGCGGCGTTCCCCTGGCGGACCATCACGGGCCAGGAGTGCTCTGTGTACTGGCCGGCCGGCGCGGCTGCCTTCCACGTCAACGCCGACATCAGCGATGCCGTCATCCGCTACGTGGACGCCACCGGCGACGAGGACTTCGACCGCAGTTACGGCATGGACATACTCGTCCATACGGCACGGCTCTGGCGGTCACTCGGGCATCATGACGGGCAAGGGAACTTCCACATTGACGGCGTGACCGGGCCGGACGAGTACAGCGCAATCGCCGACGACAACGTCTACACCAACCTCATGGCCCAGCGGAATCTGGCCGCCGCAGCGACAGCCGCCGTCAAGTACCCGGACCGGGCCCGCGAACTCGGCGTCGACTCCGAGGAATCGGCCGCCTGGCGTGACATCGCAACGGCCATGTTCATCCCCTATGACGAAGCTCTGCAAGTGCATCCGCAGGCGGCCGGCTTCACCGGGCACCAGGTGTGGGACTTCGCCGGGACCCCGGCGGATCACTACCCGCTGCTGCTGCACTACCCGTACTTTGACCTGTATCGCAAGCAAGTCGTCAAGCAGGCCGATCTGGTGCTCGCCATGCACCTGCGCGGCGACGCTTTCACCGCCGAGCAGAAGGAACGGAACTTCGCCTATTACGAGGCGCTGACGGTACGGGACTCCTCGCTCTCGGCCAGCACGCAGGCCGTCATAGCGGCCGAGGTCGGCAACCTGGACCTGGCATTCGACTATCTGGGCGAAGCCGCGCTGATGGACCTGGAGGACCTCGAGCACAACACGCGCGACGGCTTGCACATCGCGTCGCTAGCTGGGACCTGGCTGGCGCTGATCGCCGGCTTCGCCGGCCTGCGTCTGGGCGACGGCGCTGTCGCCTTCGCTCCCCGCCTCCCCGAGGGCATAAGCCGGCTGGCTTTCACCGTCCTGATCCGGGCGCAGCGGCTACGCGTCGAGGTCACCCATTCCGCGGCTCGCTACCTGCTGGCAGACGGCGGGCCGCTGGATATCACCCACTACGGCAGCAGGCTCCACCTGGCCGCGGGCAGGCCGCGCGAGCATCACATACCCGGGCGGCCGGCCGTGGCGCGACCGAGCCAGCCTGCTGGTCGAGCTCCGATGCAGCGGCTGGTCAGCGAGCATTCAGACTGACTGGCCCGACGCCACGCTAGCGGTTCGGGATGATCAGGTACTTCTGCCCGGTGGCCTGACGGGAGTAAGCGGCCACGGCGTCCAGCGCGAGGGCGCCCGGCAGCGAGACCTGGTCGGTGTAGCCGGAGGCGAACGTGGTCGTCAGCCCCGCGGCGACCCGGTTGCGCAGTCGCACGATGCCGTCCAGGCCGATGCGCTGGAGGAAGGGCGTGAGCAGCCAGCCGCCGATGCCCCAGGCCATGCCGAAGTTCCGGGTGAGCTCGGTCGGCCCTCGGTCCAGCGAGCCGTAGATGTAGACCTGCTTGTGCACGGTCGAGCCG
>DATHQE010000635.1:0-3466 GCA_035483035.1 Streptosporangiaceae bacterium
GAGCACCAGTAGAACGAGATGGGCCTGGCCAGGATGGTCCAGCCGAGCGGGTTGGACTTGTAGGACTGGAAGCTGGACAGGCCGAGGCCGAACTGCAGCATCCAGTGGTTGTACTGATACCAGGAGTCAATGGTGGACCAGATGGGCGTGTGGTTGCCGTGGGCGGCGGCCCAGTTGCGGTCGTATCCATTGCCGGTAGCGAACCAGCCGGACCACGAGGCTAGGTACACCACGAACGGCGCGACGCCGAACCAGACCGGCAGCCACTTGCCCTCGCTGCGCAGACCGCCGGCCAGCCAGTGACTGTATCCGGCCGCGCGCCGGGCGCCGAAATCCCAGGCGATCGCGAGGCAGGCGAAGCCGATGAGGAACCAGATCCCATTCCACTTGGTCGCGCACGCCGCCCCGATGCACAGGCCTGCGGCTACCCGCAGCCACCGTATGCCCAGCTTCGGTCCGGCCGGATCGTGCGGCCCTGGCCCGGCCGCGGCCTCGGTCAGCCTGGCGACGAGCCGGTCGCGGTCGATGACCAGCAGCCCAAAGGCCGCCAGCACCCAGAACATCACGAAGATGTCGAGGATCGCGGTGCGGCTGAGCACCAGTTCGAGGCCGTCGAGCGCAAGCAGCAGCCCGGCAATGCAGCCGAGCATCGTCGAGCGAGTCATCCGCCGGGTGATGCGGGCCAGCATCAAGATGGCCAAGGTGCCGACCACAGCGGAGGAGAATCGCCAGCCGACTGGCGTCAGGCCGAACGTCCACTGCCCGAACGCCATCATGATCTTCCCGAGCGCCGGGTGGGCCACGAGCTCGCCGACGTAGCACGGAACCCGGTGCGGAGCGCAGGTAGCCGGGTCGAGGCTCTTCACAAAGATGTTGGGGTTGCCTGCCACCAAGAGCTTGTTGACACTGCTGAGGTGCTGGAGCTCGACACCGTGATGAAGGATCGAGTTCGCGTCCGGCACGTAGTACGTCTCGTCGAACACGACCGCCTTGGGCTGGCCCAGCCGGTAAAACCTGAGGAAGCCGCCGAAGATCATGATCAGCACCGGGCCGGCCCAGCCCCAGAGCGGGCTGCCGAGCACGAGCGCGCTGCTGCGCCGGCCTGCCCTGGCCAGCCGTGAGCCCTCGTCGGTGCCGGTGGCCGACACCGTCTGGTAGGCATTCATCGTCAGCCATGTTAGGGGCCTGACCGGCTAGCCTGGGCCGGGACATGGCACAGGCGAGCGACCAGCGAGCGGCGAGCGCGGAGACCGGATCCGCGCCGGCCAAGGCTGCATTGGCTAAGTCCCGGCCCGCCACAGCGCCCGATGCCAGCGGACTTGGAGGCACGCTGACGGTCGCTGCCGCGCCTATCGGTCAGGCGGCCGACGCGTCCGGCAGGCTGGCTCTCGCGATCGCATCCGCGCCGGTGATAGCGGCCGAGGACACGCGCCGACTGCGCAGGCTCGCGTCCGCTCTCGGCGTCCGGCTCACTGGCCGCGTGCTCTCGTACTACGACGACGTCGAGGCGCGGCGCGTGCCCGCCCTGCTGGCCGAGCTCAACGCCGGACAGGATGTGCTGCTCATCAGCGATGCGGGCATGCCGAGCGTGAGCGACCCTGGTTACCGTCTCGTCGCCGCCGCGGCCGACGCCGGGATCCGGGTGACCGTGCTGCCAGGGCCCTCAGCTGTCACCACCGCGCTGGTGATCTCCGGCCTGCCGTCCGACCGGTTCGTGTTCGAGGGCTTTCCGCCGCGGCGAGCGGGCGAGCGCGGCCGGCGGTTCGCCGAGCTGGCCGCCGAGCGCCGAACGCTGGTGTTCTTCGAGTCGCCGCGACGGCTGCCGGCCACACTGGCTGAACTAGCCGCTTCGTTCGGTCCGCAGCGCCGGGCTGCCGTCTGCCGTGAGCTGACGAAGACGCACGAGGAAGTCATCCGGGGCACGCTCGCCGAACTGGCGGCCCAGCTAGCCGACGGCGTGCTCGGCGAGATCACGCTCGTGGTGGCGGGCGCGCCAGCCACGCAGAGCGTCGCCACCCCGGCCGAAGCTGCCGGGGCGGTAGCCCAGCGCGAGCAGGCAGGCCTGCCGCGCAAGGAGGCGATCGCGGCGGTGGCGCGGGAGACCGGCCTGCCACGGCGCGCGGTCTACGACGCCGTCGTGGCCAGCGCCCACCGGATCTGAGGGTCCCCTAGGCTGGCAGTCATGACCAGCCGCCATATTCTCGCTGCGCCCGCGTGGCCGTACGCTAACGGTCCCCGCCATATCGGCCACGTGTCTGGCTTCGGCCTGCCGTGTGACATGTTCGCCCGGTATCAGCGGATGATGGGCAACCGGGTACTCATGGTCAGCGGCACGGACGAGCATGGCACGCCCATCCAGGTCCAGGCCGACGCCGAGGGCGTCACCGCTCGCGAGCTGGCTGACCGCTACAACCGCGTGATCGCCGAAGATCTGGCCGGGCTGGACATGTCCTATGACCTGTTCACCCGGACGACCACCGGCAACCATTACTCCGTGGTGCAGGAGATATTCCGGGGGCTGTACGACAACGGTTACATCTTCCCGCGCAAGTCCCTCGGAGCCGTCTCACCGTCCACGGGCCGGACGCTGCCCGATCGCTACATCGAGGGCACCTGTCCAATCTGCGGGTACGAGGCCGCGCGGGGCGACCAGTGTGACAACTGCGGTAACCAGCTGGACCCAGTCGACCTCATCAACCCACGGTCGAAAATCAACGGCGAGACGCCGGTCTTCGTCGAGACCGAGCAGTTCTTCCTCGACCTCCCCGCGTTCGCCGATGTGCTGGGCAGCTGGCTGCAGAGCAAGAGCGGCCAGTGGCGCCCGAACGTGCTGAAGTTCGCCCTGAACCTGCTCGGCGAGCTGCGGCCGCGGGCCATCACCAGAGATCTGGACTGGGGCGTGCCGATCCCGCTCGACGGCTGGCGGGACAAGCCGGACAAGCGGATCTACGTGTGGTTCGACGCGGTCGTCGGATACCTGTCGGCGTCGATCGAGTGGGCGAGACGGTCCGGTGATCCGGACGCCTGGCGCGCGTGGTGGCAGACGCCAGACGCCGACGCCTATTACTTCATGGGCAAGGACAACATCGTCTTCCATGCGGAGATCTGGCCGGCCATGCTGCTGGGCTACGACGGCGACGGCGCCAAGGGCGGCCATCCAGGTCGGCTCGGCGCACTGAACCTGCCGTCGGAGGTCGTGTCCAGCGAATTCCTGACCATGGAGGGCAGGAAGTTCTCCTCGTCCCGGTCGGTGGTCATCTACGTCCGCGACTTCCTGGCCCGGTATGACGTAGACGCGCTGCGCTATTACGTCGCGGTGGCGGGACCGGAGAACCAGGACACCGACTTCACCTGGAGCGAGTTCGTCCGGCGCAACAACGACGAGCTGGTGGCTAACTGGGGCAACCTGGTGAACCGCTCGATCTCCTTCGCGGCGCGCAATATCGGCGAGATCCCGGCCGCCGGC
>DATHQE010000636.1:0-3011 GCA_035483035.1 Streptosporangiaceae bacterium
GCCCAGACCGACCTGATGGCGCCGAACGCGGCCATGATGCCGAGAAAGACCGTCATGTTCATGACCAGCCGCATGGCCGTGAACAGCACGTGGCCGCGGTAGATGTCGCCTGGCCGCAGCGGCGTGGCGGCCGCCGCCTGGTAGGTCTTCTGCCACTTCACGGCGGTGTAGACGGGGTACAGCGACTCGCCCACGGCAGTCTGCATGGCGCTCGCCGCCATCAGTCCAGGCGCCAGGAAGGCCAGGTAGCTGACGCCGCCCAGGCTAGTGGTGCCGTGCTGGTCAACCAGCCGCCCGAGGGCCAGGCCCATCGCGCCCAGGTACAGGACCGGGTTGAGCACGCTGGAGTAGATCGACCCGCGCCAGGTGCGGCGATAGTCGACCAGCCAGAACAGGAAGGCCCGGACCGCCATCCCCCACAAGCCAACATGCTGGGAACGGGGCCGCTCGGGCCGGGCACGCAGCGCGGACGCGGTCGTCATCCGTCCTCCAGCCGCCTGCCGGTCAGCCGGAGGAAGACGTCCTCGAGCGTGCTGCGCCGCACCAGCGAGGTCACCGGCTCCAGCCCGAGACCGCGCACCGCACCCAGCACCTCGTCGCCGTTGTCGACGTACAGCAGGACCCGGTCGGCCAGGACCTCCATCCGTTCCGCCGGGGCATGGGCAAGCTTGCCGGCCGCCTGCTCGTGGTCGGCGACATGAAAGCGCAGCTCCAGCACCTCGCGGGTCGAGTACTGGTCGATCAGCGCGCGCGGCGAGCCTTCCGCCGCGATCTTGCCGCCGTCCATGACCACCAGCCGGTCGCAGAGCTGCTCGGCCTCGTCCATGTAGTGCGTGGTCAGGATCAGGGTCACGCCCTGCTGCTTGAGGCGGAACAGCCGGTCCCACACGACATGCCTGGCCTGCGGATCCAGGCCGGTAGTCGGCTCGTCCAAGATCAGGATCTCGGGCTCGTTGATGAGCGACCTGGCGATCGTGAGGCGACGCTTCATGCCACCCGACAGCGGCTCAACCTGGTCGTTGGCCCGCTCTGCCAGCTGCACGAAGTCCAGCAGCCGCGCCGTGCGCTCGGCGATGACGGCCCTCGACAGGCCGAAATACCGGCCGTAGATCAGGAGATTCTCCTGAACGGTCAGCTCCACGTCCAGGGTGTCCTCTTGCGGCACGACGCCGAGACGGGATCGGATCGCCGGGCCGTCGGTCACCGGGTCCATGCCCAGGATCGAGAGCTCGCCACCGCTCGGCGGCGAGACGCAGCCGATCATCCGCATGGTCGAGGACTTCCCGGCCCCGTTCGGGCCGAGGAAACCGAACGCCTCGCCCCGCCTGAGCTCGAACTCAATCCCGTCCACCGCGACGAAATCGCCGAACCGTTTGGTCAGATCGTGAGCGCGGATAAGGATCTCAGGTTCAGGCACGCCCGCGACACTACCCGGCGGGTCCGTCAAAGCCGACCGAATATCTGGGCCCGAGAGGGTGATTTGCCTGACCAGTTGGGCACGCCATAAGCCGCAGGGCGGTACTCTCTCATGGTCACACTGGGGCATACACGAGCTGGAGGCAGGATCCAGAGGTGAGCAGCGTTCGCGGGCTCTACGAGCGGTTCCGCCACCTGATCCACGAGGGCTCCAAGTTCCTCGTGATCGGGGCTTTCGCCACCGTGATCACGTTCGGTGTGGCCAACGCGCTGAATGAGATAGGCCGGTACAAGGCTGTCACGATCGCCACAATTCTGGCCACGGCCTTTAGTTACGTGGGCAACCGCTACTGGACGTTCAGGCACCGCCAGGGCCAGGGCACCACCCGTGACACCGTGCTTTTTTTCGTGCTGAACGGGATAGGCCTGCTCATCTACTATGCCTGCATCGGGCTGACCGACCTGGCGGGCCAGGGGAAGAGCAAGCTCTGGTACAACGTCGCCCTGGTCGTGGGAACCGGCCTCGGTACCTTGTTCCGGTTCTGGTCGTACCGCAAGTGGGTCTGGGTCACTGCAGATACCCGCGTCCTGGAGCGAGTGGAGCCGCCGGAGGAACTGGCGCAGGACCTGGCCGCGATGGTCGGCGCCGCCCCGGTGACTCACCACGAGCAGTCGCCGGTTCCAGGCGCGGCCGGAGCCTCCCAGAACGGTGCGACCCCGGTGTCCCAGAATGGTACGGGCCCGCACCGGCCGCCGGCCTCGCATCGGGCCCCGGCGTCGCACCGCCGGACCAGGTAGCCGGGCTCGCCCCCTTAGCCGCGGCACCCGCCCGCGTGGCTGAGCAGGCTGCCGAGCGGAATCGACAGGTACGCGCTAGCGTGCTCCTGGCTCATCGCGCCGATCGCAACCAGCCGCCCGATGACATGCTGCTCTCTGGCCAGGCCCGCCGCCGGGTGGTTGAGCGGGTCGTCGGCCGACGGCCCCTGGACAAGCCCCGCCAGCAGCGCCGCCTGCGGCCAGGACAGCTGGTCCGGTTGGACGCCGAAGTAGCCGCAGGCCGCGTCTTGCAGCCCGTAGTAGCCATGGCCGAAGTACGCGACGTCGGCGTAGAGCCGCAGGATCTCCGGCTCGCTGTAGCTGTACTTCAGCTTGACCGCCAGCGCGATCTGCTCTGCCTCGGCCGCTAGGCCCGACTTTCCCGGCGTGTACAGCATCTTGGCCAGCTGCTGGTACAGCGTCGCGCCGCCCTGGTCGCCGCGGCCGGCGGCGTAGCTGTACAGCACCCTGGCGACCGCGACCGGATCGATTCCTGGCTCCGATGCGAACCGGTGATCCTCGGTCGCCTCCAGCGAGGTCGCGAACCGGAACGGCACGACGACGCCCGGGTAGGGCGCGCCGTGCGCCTGGTCGAAGGTGCTGGCCAGCTCCCTGGCATTGCCGGTCGACGGCGTGAACAGCAGCAGCAGGCCGAACGCCAGGGCACACACTAGGACGAGCGTCAGCGCGGTCAGGCCAAGCGCGCGTGCAGCCCGCACGATCCGCCGCCGCCCAGGCCGGCTGCCTTCCTGCGGGTACGCCAGAGCCACCCGGTCACC
>DATHQE010000637.1:0-1847 GCA_035483035.1 Streptosporangiaceae bacterium
GAATCGATCCGGATCATCCACCGGGCCCTTGATTCCGGCATCAACTTCATCGACACCGCCGACGTGTATTCGGCCGGGGAGTCGGAGCTGATTGTCGGCAAGGCGCTGACCGGCGGGCGCCGGGCCAGCGTCGTGCTCGCCACCAAGGCCCACGGCGCGATGGGACAGGACGTCAACGAGCGCGGCAACTCCCGGCGCTAGCTGATCCGTGAATGTGAGGCCAGCTTGCGTCGGCTGGGTACCGACTACATCGACCTGTATCAGATCCACCGCCCGGACCCGGCAACCGACATCGACGAGACACTCGGCGCGCTGTCCGATCTGATCCGCGCAGGCAAGATCTGCTACGCCGGAAGTTCCACGTTCCCTGCTGATCAGATCGTCGAGGCGCAGTGGACTGCGCAGCGGCGTGGCCGGGAACGGTTTGTCTGCGAGCAGCCGCCGTACTCCATGCTGGTTCGCGGCGTCGAAGCTGACGTGCTGCCTGCCTGCCACCGTTACGGGATGGGCGTCATCAGCTGGAGCCCGCTAGCCGGTGGCTGGCTGTCCGGCCGGTACCGGACGGACGGTGACCTGCCCGTCAGCCGCCGGGCGCAGCGGATACCACAGCGCTATGACATGAGCCTGCCGGGGAACAGGGAGAAGCTGACGGCGGCCGACAAGCTGGCCGGACTGGCCGCGGAGGCCGGGATGTCACTGATCCAGCTCGCACTCGGCTTCGTGCTGAGCCACCGGGCCGTGACGTCGGCCATCATCGGCCCGCGCACCATGGAGCATCTTGAGAGCCAGCTCGGCGTGCCTACCGAGGGCCTGTCCGCCGACCTGCTCGACCGGATCGACGAGATCGTGCCGCCCGGCACCAACCTCAATCCGGCCGATCGCGGTTATGAGCCTCCGGCGCTGGCCGACCCGGCGCAGCGACGCCGGAGTTGACGCTGGGGGGACGCCGGGCTCGCGCCGGGCTGACGCCGGGACTAGTCGCTCAGGAGGCTGGCGCGAGCGCGTACAGGATATCCTCCGCGCGGTCGGCGGCAGCGTCGGGCGAGACATCCGGTGACCCGATCTGCGGATCCCAGTTGAGGTCGTAAAACACCTCGGTGACCCCGTGTGCGCCCAGCCACTCGGTGTCGGCCCGGATCTGGTCGTAATCACCCGACAGCAGCAGTCGCTCGCCGTTGTCCCCGGTCACCGGCGCGCCGGCCCGCACCACGCCGCGGCAGACAACGCGCATGGCGTCGGGGTCCCGGCCCGCTGCGGCCGCGGACGACTTCACCACCGCGATGAGCTCGTCGATCCTGGCCAGGTTCGTGCGGCTGGAGGTGACCCAGCCGTCGCCGATGCGCCCGATGCGCTCCAGCGCAGGCTTGGCCAGCCCGCCGAGCAGGATCGGCGGACCGCCGGGCTGGACGGGCGGTGGTGCCTGCGTGCCGGCCGGCACGTGGTAGAACTCGCCGTCGTACGCCGCCGCCCCGCCCGACCACAGCGCGCGCAGGACCTGCACGTACTCCGCTGTCCGTGCGCCACGCCGCGCCATCTCGGCTCCGGTCATCGCGAACTCCTCGGGCATCCAGCCGATGCCGAGCCCGAGATCGTGTCGGCCGCCGGACAGCACGTCAACCGAGGCGGACTGCTTGGCGAGATAGCCGGGCGACACGAACGGCAGATTGACCACGGCGACCCCCAGCCTGATCCGGCTGGTGACCGCTGCTGCGAATGACAGCGCGGCCATCGGGTCGAGCACGCTCTGGTACACCGGCTCCATGCTGGAGCCGACCGGGATCAGTAGTCGCTGGAAGCTCCACAGCGAGGAGTAGCCTGCGGTCTCAGCGGCTACAGCGAAGGCGGCT
>DATHQE010000638.1:0-4194 GCA_035483035.1 Streptosporangiaceae bacterium
TGGCACTGATGCTGGTGGCGGCGTAGCCATTACGCACGAAGAGCCGCTCGGCGGCGTCCAGCACGCGGCGCCGGGTCGCCTGGGCCTTGAGCTCGCGCCGCCCCGGGCTGACCTTGACAGGATCTGCCATGTGAATAGAGTAGCACTCTATCAATAGAGTTCGCATCTATTGGCTTGCAGCAGCAGGCAGCGAGGGGTGCCGACGTGAAAATTGTCGTCGCTGGCGGCAGCGCCGCCGGCGGTTTCACGGCGCTGCTGCTGGCACGCGCCGGGCACGAGGTAGTGGTGCTCGAGCAGGATCGGCTGCAGCTGGCGCCAGACGTGGAGTCCGCCGCTCGGGCCGCGTTCCGGCCGGCAGCGCCGCAGCTCGTGCAACCGCACTTCGCCATGGCCAGGTGCCGTCAACTACTTCGCCAGCGCCTTTCTGATATCTACCGCAAGCTGCTGACCGCCGGGGTCGCCGAGGCGCCGATCCGGGCACTCATGCCTGGTTCGCTTAGCGACACCGCTGCCTGGCCCGGCGACGACGACCTGACGATGCTGATGAGCAGGCGCTCGACCATCGACTGGGTGCTGCAGGGAGCGGTCCGGGCCGAGCCAGGCATCACTGCCCGCTACGGAGTGCAGATCCTCGGGCTGCAGGCCACCTCCGGCGCAGTGCCGCGAGTGACCGGCGTACGCACCGACCAGGGCGACGTGCCCGCCGACCTCGTGGTCGACGCGACTGGCCGGAAGTCACGCCTCGACAGCTGGCTAAAACAGATCGGCGCGCAGCCGGCGGCACTGACCCAGGCCGAGTGTGGCCTGGCGTACTTCAGCCGGATCTACCGGCTGCGCCGCGGGCGGCCGCTTCCAGGCCTCGCCACGACCCGGGTCCTCGCGATTCTCGACGAGTTCACTGCCGGTATCTGGGGCGGTGACAACGGCACCATGCAGCTGGCCGTAGCGCCGCTGGCGGCTGACCGCCGGTTCCGTGTACTGACGGACGCCAACGTATTCACCGCTGTCCTGCGCACCGTACCGCCGATAGCTGCGTGGCTGGATGCGCTCGAGCCGGTCAGCGGTGTGTTCGCGATGGGCGGGCTGCACAACACCATGCGCAGGCTCGTCGTACGCGGTGGGCCGGTGGCAACCGGCCTGCACGCGGTCGGCGACTCGGTCTGCACAACGAACCCGACGTTCGGCCGCGGTCTGAGCGTGTCCCTCGCTGGTGCCGCAGACCTGACCGACACCATTAGCGCGCACCCGGCGGATCTCGTGGCGCAGGCGCTCACGCTGGACAGTCTCGCTGCTGACCACATCGTGCCGTTCTACGCTGATCAGGCCGCGATCGACGGCGAGCGGCTGGCGATGCTGCGGCATGCGGTCTATGGCGCACCACTTCCCCGCGAGCAGTCGCCCTGCTCCGGCCGGATCACCTTCGCACAGCTGCGCATGGCGGCGTCAGTCGACGCGGCGGCCTTTCGCGGCCTCTGGAAGATCATGGGCATGACCTGCAAGCCAGCTGACGTCTACGCCGATCCGCTGGTAGTCGCGCGAACGCGCGCAGCGCTGCGGAACGGAGGCGGTGCGCCGACGATGGTCCGGCCCAGCCGCGACCAGCTCCGGGCCGCGCTCGCCGGATCGTGAGGTATCCCGCCGACGCACTATCGGGTGCTCCCAACCGCTGGCGCACCAGCCATAGCTGACCGCCCCCGCCGACGACGGTTGAATCGGAGATCTCTCCGCTGTACCGGAGATATCTCCGCATGCATGTCGCACGTACTGGAGATCTCTCCGGTTACTCAGGGAGGCGTGTCGCAGTCGCACCTGCTGAGCCGCAACCGGTACAACAGGGGGCAGACCACGACGGGGACGGAATGACAACAACTGAGGCCACAGATGCGCGGCGTGATCCGCTCCGGATCGATGCTCAGCAGAACCGCGATCGCATCCTCGAGGCTGCGCGTGAGGCGTTCGCCGACACAGGTGACGCGTCGCTCAACTCGATCGCCAAGAGGGCTGGCGTGGGCCCCGGCACCCTGTACCGGCACTTCCCCACCAGGGAGGCGCTGGTGCTCGCGGTTTATCGCTATGACGTGCAGAAACTGGCAGACGCTGCAGCCGAGCTGCTCGCCAGCCAGCAGCCGCTTCGGGCGCTGCGGCTGTGGTGTGACCGCCTGGCGCACTACGGCCTGATCAAGCACGGCCTGGCCGACGTCCTGCATTCCGCCACCAGCGATGGCCTGGCTGGCGAGAGCTACGGGCCGGTCATCGGGGCCATCACCGCGCTGCTGACGGCCTGCGAGCAGGATGGCAGCATCCGGCCTGGCATTGATCCTGATGACATCCTTCTCCTGCTCGGAGTCCTCTGGCGGATCGATCCCGGTCCCGACGCTGCGACCCGGGCGACGCGACTACTCGACCTCGTTATGGCCGGGCTGCAGGCCGGCGCGCCGCGGGCGGGGCGGCCCGAGCGACGGCTGACCCGGCGTGCCACTCGGTTGCCCGGCAGGCTGTCGCTTTTCTCAGTCATCAGGCCGGGCGCGCGCTGACCGCCCGCCGGCCTGTTCGCTCCGCGCCGGCGCTCCCCTAGGGTCCTCTCCCCCGCTGTGATGATCATGGAAGGCCGCCAGCCCGTGCCGGCCGAGCTGGATCGTCGGCCCGGACTGCTACGGGCGGCCGGCGGGTGCCCCGGCGTCGGACAGCGCCGCGCGCAGCTCCTTGCGGGAACCGACCCCGAGCTTGCCGAAGACCTTGCGCAGATGCCACTCGACGGTGCGCGGGCTGAGGAACAGCTGGGCTGCGATCTCCGGGTTCGTCTGCCCGCCGACGGCCAGGCGCGCGACCTGCACTTCCTGCGGCGTCAGCTCGTCGAGCGTCGCGATGGTGCGCTTGCGCACCGTCTCGCCGGTGGCCAGGAGCTCGCGGCGGGCGCGCTCGGCAAACGCTTCCATGCCCATGTCCGAGAGCATTGTGTGGGCGACTCGCAGCTGCTCGCGGGCGTCAACGCGACGATGCTCGCGCCGCAGCCACTCGCCGTACAGGAGGTGCGCACGGGCCAGCGTCGCGCAGCTCCTGACGCGCGACAGCCGTTCGATCGCCTCCCGGTAGAGGCGCTCGGCAGCTTCTCCCCCGGTCAGCATCGCCGCCGCACGCGCATGGATGCCGAGTGCCCAGTCCGTGCCCGCGGCCTGCGCAATCTCCGCTAGCTGGGCGAGCGGACTCTTCGCGCGTTCCGCCTGTCCGGTGCGCGCGGCCGCCTCGATCAGCTCCGCGAGCAGCAACATCGACGGCCCTAGCCCCCGTGCGGCCTCGGCAGCCTGCTCGGCGAGGGTCAGGGCCTCCTCGTAGCGGCCGAGGCCGTTATAGCGGATCGCACTGCCCCAGTCATTGGCGGCGAGCCACAGCCCCTCGCCGCGTCGGAGCACATCCTGCCGGCGCGCCTCGATGAGGGCCACTGCCTCGGCATCCCGTCCTCGCCAGTTAGCCAGCACGATGGAGGTGCGCAGGGTCACGTGACTACCGGTGGCCTCGACGACGGCATCCGACTCGGCGGCCAGCGACATGGCCGCCTCGACCCTCCCGGCGAACAGTTCGACGAGCACGCGGTCGGTGAGCGCCACAGGCAGCGCCGCCAAGGCGCCGGCGCGGCGCGCGAGTTCGAGATGGCGCGCGGTGAGTTCATCCCACGCGGCATCATCGGCCAGCGCCCGGGCGACGCGGCAGGCCAGCCACAGCCAGCGCAGCTCGTCCTCCTCGGAGAGTGACTCGTCACGGAACGCGCGCAGCGCGAGCTTCAACGCTGGTGCCCCCGCAACGTAGCCCTCGCGGGTGAAGAGAGCGAGCCCATCGAGCAGCAGATCGCTAGCGCGCGTCGAGCGCTCCCAGTCGGCGGCTAGCACGGCGGCCGCGATCTCACGTGCATCGCCGCCCCGTACCAAGCGGTCTGCGGAGAACGTGGCCGCGAACGCATCGAGGTAGGTCTCGCGGGCGAGCGTCGCATCCAGCGGCTCGAGGCGCCTCGCCGCCTCGATCAACAGTGGAGGAGCGTCGCGGCCGCGTGTCATCGCGAACGTGATCTGCGCATGCAAAAGCTGCGCGCGGGTTCGCTCAAGCTCGTCTAGCGGCCCCGCCTGCGCGATCGCCAGCAACCGCAGCGCCGCGTCCGGCGCGCCGGCCTGGTTCTTGCCCTGGGCGGCAAGGAGCGCACGC
>DATHQE010000639.1:0-7032 GCA_035483035.1 Streptosporangiaceae bacterium
GGCGTCTCCGCGAGGGAGCCGATCCGCGCCACCTCCGCGCGCGGTTCGCCTGCTGAGCCCGGTCGCAGTACCCGGACCGAAGCGGCGGAGTCGGCCAGCGTGCGGCTGACCAGCAGCAGCGTGCCGGCCGCCTGCTGGGCGGAGTACACGCCGTCCGCCGGGCTCAGCCGCTCGAGGGCCGCTGGTCCGGCGGTCCAGACAGTGATCGACGCCGGGTCCTCGGCAGACGCGGTGAACAGGACCGCGTCGCCATCGGTGCCCAGCACCTCCCGGACGTTGATCGAGTCTGGGGTGAGCACGGCCGCCGTGCCAGCCGCGTGCTCGGCCTCGAAGCCCGCCACGACGCGCTTGGCGCCGCCGATGTCAGCAGTCCAGACCACCTGGCCGTCAGGCAGGCCGGCCGGCACACCGGTCACGATGTCGACCCACGAGGGATCAGTATCGGCCCGCACCAGGCTGGTCACCCCGGTGGCCGGGTCGACGGCGAGGATGCGCATGTCCCGCTGATCGCGACTAGCCACCACCAGTAGCGGATGGCCGATGCTGGCCTCCCAGCTCGCCGTCACCAGGTACGGCAGGGCGGCCGCGTCCCAGCTGACCTCGATGAAGTCGCCTGTCAGGGCGGCAACGAACATCGAGACGACGGCGTTCGGTGTGCCTGCGGACGGATAGCGGACAGATCTGGGCTCGGCGGCCGGGTTCGACGGGTCTGCGATGTGCCAGAACTGCACCGGGGTCTCGTCAACCCGCGAGGTGAGAATCGCCGAGCCGTCCGGCGCCCACCAGTAGCCGCGGTTGCGGTCCATCTCCTCCGCCGCGATGAACTCGGCGAGCCCGAAGCTGATTCCGTCGGCGCCCTCGGGATCGGCGAGGACCCGGTCGGTGCCGGTGGCGATCTCGTGGACCCGCAACGCCCCCTCGCTGACGTACGCGACGTGAGCCCCGGTCGGGTCCGGGCGCGGATCTGCGGCCGGCCTCACGGTGGGCAGCTCACGGACCCCACTGCCGCCGACTGTGCTGCCGCCGATGCTGCCGCCGCCGACCGCGCTGCCGCCGACCGCGCTGCCGCCGGCCGCGCTGTCCACGGCTGCGCCTCCTTGCCGGAGGTCGGCCAGGTAGACCGTGCCACCGACGGCGAACGCTGCGATCGTGCAGGCGGCGTCGGTGGCGAATGCGACGATGCCGCCAGCCCGCTCCCTGACCCGTTCCCGGCGCGCCTTTTCTACCGGGTCATCCTCGGCGCCTGCCTTGCCAACCTCCGCCGGGTCGGCGATCAGCCGTTCGTCGCCGGTGGTGACGTCAAGCGCCCACAGGCAGGTCACCGGGTCGGTCCCGCCGCGGGACCGCAGGAAAATGACAGTCTCACCGTCGAGTGAGAGCCGGAAGGAGCGCGGAGCGCCTAGCGTGAAGCCCATCGTCCGGGCTGCCTGGCGAGGGAAGGAATCTGTCACGCACTAGATCCTGCCAGGCGGCAGGCGACCAGCGGTCGGTAGGCTCGCGGAGATGAATAAACCGGACGTCAGACGCATGCTGCTGGTGCACGCGCATCCGGACGACGAGTCGATCGGCACCGGCGCGACGATGGCCAAGTACGCGGCCGAAGGTGCCCAGGTGACGCTGGTGACCTGCACACTCGGCGAGCTGGGCGAGGTGATTCCGCCGGCGCTGGCGCACCTGGCCTGGGACTCCGACGGCGGTCTTGGCCAGCACCGCATCGGCGAGCTGGCCGCGGCCTGCGCGGCGCTCGGCGTGACCGACCACCGTTTTCTTGGCGGCGCTGGCCGGTGGCGCGACTCGGGGATGATGGGGACCCCGTCCAACGACTGGCCTGGCTGCTTCTGGCAGGCCGATGTCGACGAGGCGGCCCGTGCGCTGCTGGCCGTCATCACCGACGTCAAGCCGCAGGTCCTGGTGACGTACGACGCCAATGGCTTCTACGGCCATCCCGACCACATCCAGGCGCATCGAGTCGCCTCGCGCGCTTTCGAGCTCGCCGACGGTCTCGTCAGCAAGTTCTACGCGACCGCGGTGCCGAAGTCGGTGCTGGCGGAGGCGATGGCCGTCCGCACTCAGAGTGAAGCCAGCGAGTCCGGCGCCACCACACTCGGCGGCACCGATTTCACTAGGGTCGAGTCCGTGGACGAGTTGCCGTTCGGGACCGACGACGACAAGGTAACGACTCGGATCGACGCCCGTGACTACCTGGACGCCAAGCTGGCCGCCATGCGCGCGCACGCCACCCAGATCGCCGTCGACAGTCCGTTCTTCGCGCTGTCCGACATGGTCGGTCAGCGAGCGCTCGGCACCGAGTACTACACGCTGCTCGCAGGCCCCCGGCGCTTCGATGAGCCCGACACCTTCGAGTCGGACTTGTTCGCCGGGCTCAGCTAGCTTGTCCTGTCATGCGCCGCGATGTCCCAGTGCGCGGCTGCACCGAGGCTGGCGTCCTCGGCTTGCGCCGACGGCAGCGGTAGCGCCCAGCGTTGACTAGCCTTCCCCTGTGAGCAGCCAGCACCGCATGCCCGCCGATGGACAGTTGCCCGCCGGTGGGCAGCGGCCTGCGGACACCGATGGACGCGCCGGTACGGTTGCTGCCTACGTGGCGCTGTTCGTGCTGGGCGCCGTCCAGGCCCTGATCGGCACGTTCCAGTACAGCCGCGGACCTGGTCCGCTGGTGGCGATCTGCTTCGATCTTGCCATCCTCGCCACCTGCGTGCTCGGCTCCTGGGGCATGCGCACCGGCCTCGGCGGTGTGCTGCCGGCGGCTGGCTGGCTCGTCGTCACCCTGGTGCTCAGCACCGCGCCAGCGGGCGGCAGCATCCTCGTGACCGCGACGGTGGCTGGTGAGTGGTTCCTGTTCGGAGGAGCGCTGAGCGCGGTGGGCGGCGCTGTCTACGCATTCGCCCGCTGGTCCAGGCCCAGGCGCCGCAACTCCGGCCGGCGGCCGGGGAACTGACAGGACCGTCTAAGGCGGCTGGCGGGCGGAAATAGGGAACGCTACCGATTCGGAACCGCGCGTCTTACGGCGAACCTCGATGCTATGGACCTCAGAAGGGGTCCGAACTCGAGGAGGCCCTCAATGCATCCCTATCTCAGCATGCTGGTCGCCGAGCAGCGGGCCGCGGACATGCGCGCTGCGGCCGCCGCGCACAGGCTGGCGCGCGCAGCGCGCTCCACCCGTGGTGCCTCGCCACGTCGGCAGCCGCCTGCGCCGTCGAGCACGCCGAGGTCCGGCCGCCCCGCCGCTGTCGGCCAGGGCGGTTCGGCGTCAGCTCGGTCCAGCTCAGCCGGACCGCAGCCGAGCTATCCCGCCTCGGCGGAGCGGCTTGGCTCCCGGCCGGTCCCTGCCGCGATTGCTCAGTTGTCTCGGCCGGACGACCGCGACTCCGAGTTGTGCGGCGCCTCCGGCTGCTAGCGGCGCGGCCGCAGTCGGTTCAGTCCGCCGTGTACTCCCAGCCTGGCTGCCAAGCGAAGTCGCGGCGCACCAGATCCTCGAGCCGCTGGCCTGCCAGTGCATGATCGAGACCCCATCGAGTCGCGACATGACCGATCACGAGCACCCGCCGATCGGACCAGCGGCACGGCAAGTCGGTCATGAAGCTGCCTACCCGCGCGACCGCCTGCCGCCAGCTCTCGCCAGCCGGATAGGGCTGGTCGACGTGCTCAGGCCGATGCACGTGCAGGTCGGCTGCCGGTGACCCATTGAGCTCGCCGTAGTCGCACTCGCGCAGCCGCCAGTCGAGCAGTACGGGAATGCCAGTCCCGGCGAACGCGATGGCCGCGGTCTGCGTGGCCCTGGTCAGGTCTGAGCAGAAGACTGCGGCGATGTCGTCGAGCGCGCGCCGTCTGCCCAGCTCGGCGGCTTGCTCGCGCCCGGTCCGGGACAGCTGGCCGGGCAGCCAGCCGGTGGCAACGCCGTTCTCGTTGTCCTCCGTCGTCGAGTGCGTCTCGAACACGATGCGGATGGGCACCGGATCTCCGCGGGCTGGTTGCCGCTCCTGGTGAACTGCGACTAGCGGACCAGCGCCTCGACTTGGTCGATAGCCCAGTCCAGGTCTGCCTCGCTGATGACGAGCGGCGGTGCGAGCCTGATCGTTGACCCGTGGGTGTCCTTGGCCAGCACCCCGCGCTCGGCCAGCAGTTCGCAGGCCTGGCGGCCGGGCAGGTTCGTGAACTCCACGCCCGCCCACAATCCGCGCCCGCGGACGTCCCTGACCTGGCTCTCCGGCAGGGCGTTGAGCCGGTCGTGCATGTGCGCGCCGAGCTTGGCCGAGCGCTCCTGGTACTCGCCAGTCGCGAGCATGGCGATGACCTCACGGGCGACGGCGCACGCCAGCGGGTTGCCGCCGAAGGTTGAGCCGTGCTGACCGGGCTTGAAGACCCCCAGTACGTCGCTCGACGAGACGACTGCGGACACCGGCACGATGCCGCCGCCAAGCGCCTTGCCGAGGATGTACATGTCGGGCACGACATCCTCGTGCTCGCACGCGAATGTCGCGCCGGTCCGGCCCAGGCCGGACTGGATCTCGTCGGCGATGAAGAGCGCCCCGCGGGCCGTACAGAGCTCGCGCACGCTGGCGAGGAAGCCAGCGGGCGGCACCAGCACCCCGGCCTCGCCCTGGATCGGCTCCACCAGCACTGCCACGACGTTCTCGTCCATGGCGGCCGCGAGCGCAGGTACGTCGCCGTAAGGCACTATCCGGAACCCCGGCGTGTATGGCCCGTAGCCATCTCTGGCGTCGGGGTCGGTAGAAAAGCTCACGATGGTCGTGGTCCGGCCGTGGAAGTTGCCGTCGAACACGACAATGACAGCCTCGTCGGCAGGCACGCCCTTAACCTCGTAGCCCCACTTGCGCGCGGTCTTGATCGCGGTCTCGACCGCCTCAGCTCCGGTGTTCATCGGCAGCACCATGTCCATGCCAGCTAGCGCGGCGAGCTCAGCGCAGAACGGGCCGAACTGGTCGTGCTCGAACGCCCGGCTCACGAGCGTGACGCGCTCCAGCTGACGCTGCGCTGCGGCGACCAGACGAGGGTGGCGGTGGCCGAAATTGATGGCCGAGTAGGCGGCCAGCATGTCCAGGTACCGCCTGCCGTCCACATCGGTGACCCAGGCGCCCTCGGCCTCGGCGACCACCACCGGCAGCGGATGGTAGTTATGCGCGCTGTGCGCCGCCGATTGTGCGCGCAGCTGTACCGCCTTCGCACCTGCTGTGCCTGCCATAACGTGCCCTCCCGCGCTCGCCGACTCTCGAGTTGCCGTGACGCAGCCCGTTACCTCAGTTCCAAGGTGCAGCATTTCGGTCCGCCGCCTGCCTTGAGCAGCTCGGACAGATCCACCCCGACGGGACGGAAGCCTGCGGCGGCCAGCTGGTCACGCATGCCGACAGCCTGCTCGGGAAGCACCACGTTGCGGCCGTCGCTGATGGCGTTGAGGCCCAGCACCTCGGCGTCTTCGTCCTTGACCTCGATGAGCTCCGGGAAGTGCGCCGCTAGCGCTGCCCTGGCTGCATCGTCGAACGCAGCGGGGTAATAAGCCGCGGTCTCCGGGTCCAGCACGACAAGTGCGGTGTCGAGGTGGTAGAACCGCGGATCGACCAGGCGCAGGCTGATCACTGGCAGGCCGAACAAGTCTGTCAGCTCGTCCCGGACCGCCTCGTCGCTGCGGAAGCCGTGGCCCGCGAGGATGGCGCGGCCGGCGAAGACGATGTCGCCCTCGCCCTCATTCAGGATGCCTGACTCGCGGACCTCGCCGTAGCCTTGCTCCCGAAACCAGCTCAGGTAGGCGGCCGCTTCGGGCTGCCGCTCGGCATGCTTGAACCTCGATCCGAGGACCTTGCCGTCGAGCACGGTCGCGCCATTGGCCGCGAAGACCATATCCGGCAGTCCGGGCTCAGGCTTGATCGTGCGCACGGTGTGACCGAGGCTGGTGTAGACCTCGCCCAGGCGCTGCCACTGCTGCATGGCGAGCGCTGCATCGACGGGCTTGTCCGGGTTCATCCACGGATTGATCGCATATTCCACCGCGAAATACTCGGGTGGGCACATGAGGTAGGTCCTCGCGTGGGTGGTGCGGCGTACGGTCTCCGTCATGGTCAAGCGCTCCTCGTTCGGCGGATGATCTGGGCGGATGATCTTTCGTCAAGCGTAGGAGCATGGAGCCCCGACATGCGCTGGCGCCTCATGCGCATCAGCGCTGATCTGTTGCGTACTCGGCGGCAGCTGCGGCGATCTGTTGCGTGAGCGGTCTCGACCAGCGGGGCGTGGCAAATCAGCGCATAGCGGTCTGTGTGTCCTAGTCAGGCGCTACGGTCCAGGTTTGGCCGTCGGGCGTGTCAGCGACCGTGACGCCGAGCTCGCTGAGCTCAGCTCGCAGCCGGTCAGCCGCGGCATAGTCCGTGCGCTCCCGGGCTGCGGCCCGCTCAGCCAGCCTAGCGTCGGCACCGGGCGGCAGCGGCACCACCGTTCGCGGCTTTCCGACGAGGCTGACCAGGTCGAGTCCGAGGACTCTGTCGGCGCTGGCGAACGTCTCGAACTTCGAGCCGGCCGGGACCTGCGGGTCCTTGGCCAGTTCGCGCAGGGCCCGCAGGGCCGCAGGCGTGTCCAGGTCATCGTCCAGGGCCGTGGTGATCCGCCCCCAGTACTCCGCGTACATGGGCTTGCTCGGCTCGTTGGCCCAGTCAGCTACCTGCTCGCGCCACCGCCGAAGCGTCCCGTCGGCGGCGGTCAGGGTTGCCCAGGTGAGGTTCATCTGCTGGCGGTACCGGTGCTCGAGGAAGGCAAGCCGGGCGGCGAGCGGGTCCAGCCCGCGAGCAGCCAGGTCGGAGAGCAGCACAACGTTTCCGGTCGACTTGGCCATCTTGCGACCCTCGAAGAGCACGTGCTCGCCGTGCACCCAGTGCCGCACGACCTCGTGCCCGGCGAGCGCGTTGGACTGGGCGCGCTCGTCCTCGTGGTGGGGGAAGCGCAGGTCGATGCCGCCGGTGTGGATATCGATCACATCGCCGAGGAATTTCAGCGACATAGCCGAGCACT
>DATHQE010000640.1:0-1726 GCA_035483035.1 Streptosporangiaceae bacterium
CGGCATTCTGAGTGCCGCCGTCCTCGTGAACCCGTGCTCGTGACCCCGTGCTCGTGACACAGTGCTCGCGGTGATGGGGCAGGATGGAGTCATGAAGCAGCCGCGGGACTTTTCCCTCCATGGCGCCATCGACCTGGGCGCCCGCCAGGCCTCCGCGCAGCGCAGGCAACGCGCCGCGGACCAGGGTCCGGCCGCTGGCGCTCAGGCGGGCGAGCAGTCCAATCTCATCATCGAAGTCACGGACGAGACGTTCAACACTGACGTCGTCGCCCGGTCCCGTTCGGTGCCGGTCGTTCTCGACCTGTGGGCCGAGTGGTGCGGGCCGTGCAAGCAGCTCGGGCCGATCCTGGAGAAGCTTGCCATCGAGGCCAATGGCGCGTTCGTGCTTGCCAAGGTCGATGTCGACGCCAATCCGCAACTGAGTGCAGCGTTGCAGGTGCAGAGCATCCCGATGGTCGTGGCCGTCGTGGCCGGCCAGGTGGCCGACGGCTTCCTTGGTGCCATCCCGGAGTCGCAGGTCAGGGAGTGGCTCGGCCAGGTCATGCAGGTCGCCGGGCAGCTAGGCCTCCAGCCAGGAGCCGCGACTGGCCTGTCCGATGGCCGAAGCGGAACGGAGGCGGCAGGCGACGGACGAGCGCCCAGCCATGCGGACGGCTTCGCCAACGCTGGCCCGGATGCGGTCTTCGCCGAAGCACAGGACGCGATGGAGCGCGGCGACATGGATGCGGCGGCCGCTGCGTTCGAGAAGGTGCTGGCGGCCAATCCAGGCGACCCGGTCGCGACCATGGGGCTCGGGCAGGTCGGGCTTATCCGCCGCGTCGAGTCCTACGATCAGGCGGCCGCCAAGCGCGATGCCGAGAGCCAGCCCGACGACGCGGAAGCGCAGGCAAGGGCCGCTGACATCGACCTCGCCATGGGCCGGATCGAGGCTGCTTTCGACCGCATGCTCGGCACCATCAGGCGTACGTCGGGCGACGAGCGGGACAAGGCGCGCAGGCACCTGGTCAGCCTGTTCGAGATCTTCCCGCCGAAGGACCCCAGGGTCGCCAAGGCCAGGGCGGCGTTGTCGAGCCTGCTGTTCTAGCCGGCCAGCTGCTCGAGCGCGGGCAGCGCCGCTTCCAGGGCGGCCAGCTGGTCGGCCGGTAGCGTCGAGAGAATCTCGGTCAGCAGGCTGGTGGCTTCTGCGCGGATGCGCTCGAGCACCTCCCGGCCGCTGTCGGTCATCGTGACGAGGAAGGCACGGGCGTCATCCGGCGCCGGCTGGCGCACCAGGTACCCGCGATCCTCCAGCACGTTCACGAGGCGAGTCAGCGTCGACGGGGCGATCCGCTCGGCCGCAGCGAGATCGCCGAGGCGGACCGGGCCGCACACGAAGACGCTGGACAGCGTCGACAGCTGGCTTGGCGTGAGCCCGGCCAGGTCGTGCTTGCGCAGCCGGCGGGAGAGCCGCAGCACGGCGACTCGCAGCCGGGCGGCATCGATGGCGGGCTGGACGAGCGCAGCTGAAACGGGCTCGGCGAGGCTCGCCGTGCCGGTGACGCTGGATCCGGAAGACACACTTGCAGGGTACGTCCCGCTGGCGGTGCGACGCTCGTCATCGGGAGCTTCCTCTCCTTCATTGAGGCACCCCTGCGCTGGCGCTCAGGGTGCTGGCGCATCATTGGCCTATGGAGGAGCAACCCCTCAGCGGACGGCTGCTGGCAGCCAGCCCGAAACTAGGTGATCC
>DATHQE010000641.1:0-5015 GCA_035483035.1 Streptosporangiaceae bacterium
GACGACCAGAGCCAGGCGCGCCAGGCACCGCTGGCCAGCCGTGCGCCGTCGGCGTCGACTCGCGCGGTTCGAGGCAGTGCCTCGTCCCGAGTCAGCAGCGTGAAGGTAGCGAAGAGAGCGGTCAGCTGCGGATCGGACTTAGCCAGCTCGCTCTCGATGACGTGGAGAGCTCGCGGCCGGCCTCTCCGCATGTCGGCGAATGCTGTACTGGGGTCACCAAGACGACGCATCATTACATTCCCCCCGGAACTGCATCGAGCGGTCAATAGCGTCGTGGCTACTGAATATAAGGCCCATACTTGGCCACCGAGTGGCCGATCGCTTCACCCGGATTGGGTGAACGCCGCCGTCGGCCGAGGGCTTGGCCTCGACTGTCCGCATTCAAGCGTCATTCGGCGGGAAAGGTAACCTCGTGTCCATGCGAAGCAGCGGCAAGGCGCCGGGCCGGCGGCTGGCTGGCCTCGCCGCCATGGCGGCGCTGGCACTGCTAGTGGCGGCCTGCTCGGGTAACGCGGGCAGTAGCGGCGGGCACGGTGGCAGCGCGAGCAGGGGTAACGGGCACAGCGGTAGCGGGGCCCGGCCGGCGAGCTCGTCAGCGGTGACGATCACGCCGGCGAACGGGACCGGTAACGCCGACCCGTCCGCTGGCATCACCGTCAGGGCGACCAGCGGCACGCTCAAGAGCGTCACGGTGCACACGGCCGGGGACCCGGTACCGGGCACTCTGAGCCCTGATGGCAAGGTCTGGCACAGCCAGTGGACCCTGGGCGTCTCGCAGTCCTACACGGTGGCGGCCACGGCGTCCGGGACCACCGATGGCACGGTCGCCGCCACGAGCACGTTCCGCACGCTGACCCCGGGCCAGACGTTCCGGACGCAGATCTTCGAGGGCTACCGGCAGACCTACGGCGTTGGCATGCCGATCATCTTGACCTTCAGCCAGCCCATTACCGACAAGGCGGCGGTCGAGCGCTCGCTCCAGGTGACGACGTCCACCCCGGTGGTGGGCGCCTGGTACTGGGACGGCAGCCAGACGCTGGACTTCCGGCCGCGGGATTACTGGCCAGCCGGCACGACGGTGAGCTTCACCGGGCACCTGAACGGCGTGCAGGGCGGACCCGGCCTGTACGGCGACCACACCCTGACCCAGACCTTCGACATCGGCCCGTCGGTGATCGCGATAGCAAACACGGGGACGCACCGGACGCAGATCTACTACAACGGCGCTCTGCGCTACGACTGGCCGATCAGCTCCGGTAAGCCGGGTGACGCCACTCCCGACGGTAGCTACCTCACCATCGAGAAGGGCAACCCGGTCCAGATGACCGGTCCTGGCTACAGCCTGTCGGTGCCGTGGTCGGTGCGGTTCACGTTCAGTGGGGACTACTACCACGACGCCTACTGGTCCGTCGGCGAACAGGGCTTCGAGAACGTCAGCCACGGCTGCGTCAACCTGTCCCCCGTCGATGCGCAGACCTACTACCAGCTCGCCGTGCCCGGTGATCCCATCACCGTTGTCAATAGCCCCAAGGCTGGCGTCTGGGACAACGGCTGGACCGAGTGGTTCCTCACCTGGCCGCAGTTCCTGGCCGGCAGTGCGCTGCATGAGGCCGTGCAAGCCGGGCCCAACGGCAGCACGTTGGTGAGCCCGTCCTCGCTGCCGGCGTCCACCGCGAGCGCGCCGCTCGGGACGTCGCCCGCCGGCAACTCGGCGGCCGGCTAGACCGTCGCAACGGAGTGAGCAGGCGCGCCGGAGTCAGCCGGCCACGCGCCGGAGCAGGTCCAGGGCATTGGCGCCAAGGATCATCTCCGTGTCCGCGTCGCTGGCGCCGCGAGCGGCCAGCAGGCCCGGCAGCCTGGCGAAGTCGGCGTAGCTCGTCAGCACCGGCCGGTAGTTGGCATCCAGGTCGGTTCCGATGGCAACGTGGCCGGCGCCGACGAGGTCGAGGAGCCTGACGATCTCGTCCGCGAACTCGGCCAGGCTGGCGCTGGTGACGCCGGCTGGCCAGGCCCCGATGAGCCCGCCTGCCGAGGCCACGGCGCGGGCGTGGTGAGCGCTGAGCAGGCGCGGATGATGCCGGTCAGCATGGTCGAGGTGGCTGTGCGAGACCATCACCGGCTGACTGGAGTGCGCCAGGACGTCGGCAGTGGTCTCGAACGTCGCGTGGGCGCAGTCGATGATCACGCCGAGCCGGTTGCATTCGGCGACGACCTGGCGCCCGAAGTCGGTCAGGCCGCCGTGCACCGGGTCTTCTGTCTGCACGTCACCGATGTCATTGACCCGGTAGTGGACGAGCGTCAGCGACGAGGCACCGGCCGCCCGGGCCGCGGCGAGCGGTTCCAGACTGCCCTCGAGGAAGTCACCGCCTTCACAGCTCAGCAGCACCGCTGTCCTTCCAGCGGCATGCGCGACCTCGATCTCCGCCGCCGTGGTGGCAACCTGCAGGCCGGCCGCCGCGACGGCCCGGCTGATCCCCTCGACCTGGCGGCGGTGGTCAGCCTGCGCTTCACCGGGCCGGAACGGGCGGCTGGCGCGCAGGCCCTTGTCCGCATCGGGAGTGAGCACACGCAGGTCGGCCACGGTGGAGAGCGTGACCGCCGCCAGGCCTGCGACGCGCGCCGCCGCCACGGCGCTCGCCACGTCCGGAGCCCCGAGCAAGCCGACGAGCGGATCGCTGTCGCCCAGGCCGGCCAGGAAGCAGCGGCCGGGATGAGCGTGCAGGTCGATCCAGGTGCTCATCCGGTGCCAAGCCGGTCGACGATGAAAGCCGTCAGCGTGCCGAGGGTCTGCAGTGAGTCCAGATTGAGGTCCTCGGCGGCGACATCCACGCCGTAACGGCGCTGGATCTGGCGGAGCAGGAGCGTGCCCGCGAGTGAATCCAGGCCGACGCCGCCGCCGAACAGCGGCGTGCTCGCCGGCACGTCGACGAGCTCCGGCCGCCCGGTCACATCGGCCAGCAGCTGCCGAAGCTGCGTTGCGACGTCGTCCGGGTCGCTTGTCATGGTGTCGCCTGCCATGGCGTCGCCTCGACGCTGGCCCACTCCGGCAGCGCTGGCAGATCGCCAGTCAGCGACCGCGTGAATATCGCGCGGCCGTCTGGCGCTACGGCGCCAGCCTCGGCACGCAGGCCAGCCGCCGCGAGCGCGAGCCGCATCGGCACATTGCGGTCGGTGATCAGGCACGGTACCGCGAGCTCGGTCGCGCCGGCCTGCGCGGCCGCCTGGCACATCCAGGCCAGCAGCGCGTCCAGTGCGCCACGGCCAAGCGCCCGGCACGACATCATGACCAGCGGCACCATCGCGGTGAAGGGCACCGGCTCGCCCGCCCCGTTCCCGGTCATGATCGCCGCGCCGACCAGACCGTCGTCACCGAAGTCGTCGGCCAGCCTAAGCGTGGTGACCTGATAAGCAGCCGACTCGACGAGGCCGGCCAGCTCGGCCTCGGTGACTGGCTCGCCGGCGGAGTTGAGCTGGTGCGTGCGAACCGACAGCTCGTGCAGCCTGGGCAGGTCGGCAGTCCGCGCGCGGCTGATCTTGATGCGGGTGCCGACGTGGCGCAAGAAGTCATCCCGGCCCCCGCCGAAGGCACTCGCCGCTGCCTGCCGCGCGCGGCGTTCTGCATACAGCTCACCGCGGCGGCGCGCCTCGGCCGTCACGACCGCGGGGCTGAACTGCGGCCAGGTCGCGGCTTCGGCCGCGTCCTCAGGGGTCAGCACCAGGACGTCCGGCAGCGCCGCCGCGACCTCGGCCCGCTCGAGCATGTCGTCGTCCACAAAAGCGATGGCGTCGGCCGGGAGGTCGAGCTCGGCGGCGATCCGCCCGATGGCCGCCGCCTTGCTCTCCCAGCCGCACTCGGCGGCGGCGAAGCGGGCGCCGGTCACCGAGCGCACATAGTCGGCGGCTTCCGGCGGGTTCCGGCTCGCGAGGGCCTGCAGGATGCCGCGTCCGGCCAGTTCCATCAGTACGCCCGCGAGCACCGGGTCAGCGGCTGGCGGCTGCTCTGGTGATTCCAGGTACACCCCGTTGAGCAGGGTGTTGTCGATGTCCCAGACGACGGCTTTGATGACCGGGTCACTGGTCACGACGCCGCTCCATCGTCAGGTGGGTGGCCGTGAAGCCGAACTTGCGATACAGCGCCCGCATGCCGACGTTCGAAGCGTGCACCTTGCCCGTCAGCTGCGTCATGCCCGCCTCGTCGGCCGCGGCCAGCACAGCCGCCAGCAGCTGCTCGCCGATGACGCTGCGGTCCGGCACGTCGGACACCGCGAGCGACCGGAAGTTGCCGTACCGCTCGCCGGTCAGCGAGTTCGTCCTGCCCGACAGCCAGGCCCAGCCCAGCGGGTCGGCCGGCGCTTCGGGCGCTACCGCGACCACGGTGGTCTCCCCCGCCTTGCCGAGCGCCCCGGTGACGCGCTTGCGGTGCAGGGCCGGATCCGTGATGGCCTCGGCGCCAAAGGAGACGACCGCTATCTCGATCTCGTAGCCGACGATCGCGTCGACGTCAGCCTCGCTGGCCGGCCTGATCAGGTAGCGCGGGCTTTTCATCGTGCCACCAGCGGCATCGGCCGGAAGACTACGCCGCCGCACGCTGGGCAGCCAGCGGCCTGCAGCGCGGCGATCTGCGGCCACTTGCTGCCGGGCCCGACATCGTGCACAGCCTTGCAAGCCGCGCAGCGGTACGGCCTGGTCACGGCGGCACGGTTGGCCGCGCTGTACAGGGGGCCGTCATACCGCCCTGCCACTAGCGGGCTCGCGCCAGCCGCCGTACGCAGGTGATAGAGGCTGCTAGTGCCGGCGAGCACGCCCGCGCCCACGTACTCGTTGAAGCCCGGCTGGAGCGACCTGATGACCAGCCCCATGTCAGCGAAAGCCCGCTGCACCTCGAGCGTCTCATCCGGCCGCCGCGCGCCGAACGAGAAGAACACGTGCCGGCCTGGCTCCGGCGCCAGGCCCGACACCGCCCGGCTGAGGAACAGCTGTGCCCCGGCGACGGTGTACGGCGGGTCGGTCAGCAC
>DATHQE010000642.1:0-1587 GCA_035483035.1 Streptosporangiaceae bacterium
CTCGAACCCGTCAAGCCGTACGTCCACCTGCGCCACTTCGCCTTCCCCGACCCCAAGAGCTGCATGGCGGCGATCGCCGAGATAACGGCGACGAAGAGCTACCAGGGCCACCGCGCCGACTTCCTCGACGGCACCGCGTTCGGCGCAGGCGAGCTGTACCTGAGCGTTGGCGCGTTCAGCGACAAGGCGCCCTGGGTGAGCGACTACACCGGCCAGCAGATCTACTACGAGTCGGTGCGGCAGAGCCGCGAGGACTTCCTCAGCGTCAAGGACTACATCTGGCGGTGGGACACCGACTGGTTCTGGTGCTCCCGCGCGTTCGGCGTGCAGAACAAGGTCATCAGGCGGCTCTGGCCGAGCCAGTACCGCCGCTCGGACGTCTACCGCAAGCTGGTCGCCTTCGACAGGAAATACGGCCTGACCGCGGTGCTCAACGAGAACCGCGGCCGCCCGCCGCGCGAGATGGTCGTCCAGGACGTCGAGATCCCGGTGGACCAAGGCGAGGCGTTCCTCACGTTCTTCGAGCGCAGCGTCAAGATGAAGCCGGTCTGGCTGTGCCCGCTGAAGCTGCGCGGCGACCACGCCTGGACCCTGTACCCGCTGCGACCCGGCGAGCTGTACGTCAACTTCGGCTTCTGGGGCACGGTTCCGCTGCCGCCGGGTCAGCAGGACGGTTACTACAACCGGATGGTAGAAGAAGAGGTCAGCGCCCTCGGCGGCCACAAGTCGCTGTACTCCACCGCGTTCTACTCAGAAGAAGAGTTCCGCCGCCGGTACAGCGGCGCCGATTACGACAAGCTCAAGGCCGAATACGACGGCGGCGGCCGCCTGCTCGGCCTGTACGACAAATGCGTCCGCGGACGCTAACGGCAAGGCACAGGAAGGGAACGGTCCATGGCACTGGCTGAGGTATTCGAGGCGATAGCCGGCCCGGATGCTCCGGTTGAATTCCGCGCGTACGACGGATCGGTGGCCGGCACCCCCGGCTCGCCGGTCAAGTTCACCGTCAGGTCGCCGATCGCGGTCTCCTACCTGGCGCAGGCGCCGGGCGCGCTCGGCCTGGCCCGCGCCTACGTGTCCGGCCACCTGGACGTCGACGGCGACATGTACACCGCGCTGTCCCGGCTGTCGCGCGCTCAGGACATGAACATGAGCTGGGCGGACCGCCTCAAGCTCCTGCAGGCTCTTGGCGGTCCCAAGCTGCTGCTGCCCAGGATCCCCCCGCCTCCGCAGGAGGTGCGCGCGAACGGCCGCCGCCTGCGGGTCGGCCGGATGCACTCCAAGGGCCGGGACGCGAACTCGATCTCGCACCACTACGACGTGTCCAACCGCTTCTACGAGTGGGTGCTCGGCCCGTCGATGGCCTACACCTGCGCCTGCTACCCGGCCCAGGACGCCTCGCTGGAAGAGGCGCAGTGGTACAAGCACGACCTGGTCGCCCGCAAGATCGGGCTCAAGCCGGGCATGCGGCTGCTCGACGTCGGCTGCGGCTGGGGCGGCATGGTGATGCACGCCGCCCGCGAGTACGGCGTCAAGGCGCTCGGCGTCACGCTGTCGGAGCAGCAGGCGCTATGGGCGCAGCAGGCG
>DATHQE010000643.1:0-8207 GCA_035483035.1 Streptosporangiaceae bacterium
GCGGAGGTCGGGTCGGCGCCGCTGCCGCCGGCCGCGATCACGCTGATCGAGGAGTACCGCCGGGTACCGCGGGCGTCGGCCGGGCGCGAACTGGCCGCCGACCCGGCGTACCGGTCAGCGGACGGCGTCAGCTTGCCGTCCGGCGTGGGACTGCCCGCCCGCGCCAGCGGCGCGATCGGGCTGGGAACGGGGCAGTTCGCGCCGGTCACCGCGGCAGGCGAGGACGAGACAATCGGCTCCCATCCGGCCCTGCGCGGCTCCGCGGGGCACGCGCCAATCACGCCGGCACCAGTGCCAGCCCCGGGCCGCCGGGCCCGGCCGGGCCGCCGGATTGCGCTCGCGGCTGGGTCGGCGGTCGCCGCGGCCGCGCTGCTCGCGGCTGGCTGGGGCATCGGCACCTCGGTCGACCGGGGGAAGCACCCGGCCGCGACCGGGAACCAGCAACGGCTCGGGCCCCCGCTGCTGCCGCCCGGCCAGGGCCCGCCGCCGGGATCGGGCAACCTGCAGGGGGCCGGCTCCGGTGCTCCCGGCATCGGGCTGAACCAGCTCACTGGCGACAAGGACACCGGGTTCATGGTGCACGGCCAGGACTGGCCGGCGCACCGCCCCGTGACGATCATGCTGGTGGGCATCGGCACCTCGCCGATCCATCCGCTGTCGGATGATCGCGGGACCTTCAACTACGTGATCAATCAGGATCATGAGTTCTTCACTGGCGGGCTGCCGCCGGGCATCTACACGGTCCGCGTCACCGACCAGGCCGGCGCGAGCGCCGAGGCCAGGTTCCAGGTGAATCGGGTCTAGCTGTGCGCGGCGCGCCTATATGACCGGGGTCCACCACAGGTCCTCCTGCCGGGAGCACCAAGCCGGATCGGCAAGCTGACCGAGATCACTCGTGGTGATGATGCCGGTCTCGATCAGGGCGCCGACGGCGACCTCATCGGAGAGCCGCACGCCTGGCCGGACCAGAGCGCGTTCGGTGAGCTTGCGGCGCAGGACCTTCAGGTGCTCGCCGACCCGCGCGGACAGCCGGTCGCGGAAGGCAGGATCGGAATCAAAGCACTCGAGTTCGTGGTGCGCGTCGGTCACCTGGAGCGCGGCGCGGGCGATCTCTGGTGTCCGCGGCAGCGGGCTGCTGCGGGCCGGATCGACCAGCCACGGCCGGCACCACAGCAGGGCGACAAGGAAGAGCTTGGTGTTGGGGTCGAGGTAGAACGGCAGCAGCGTCGCGTCGCCGTCGGGCCGAGCCTGGTCGCCGCTGGTTCCCGCCTCGCCGCCGCTGCCGCCGGGTGCTGCCACGACCAGCCGCAGGGGCTGCCCCTCGTCAAGCATCGCCCGCGAACCGACGAGGGCCGCGCCGTGTCGCAGGAACCAGCCCTTGGACGGCTCGCCGCTCCCGGTCTCATCCCCGGTCTCGTCTAGCCGCGGCAGTCTGACGCGATAGCCGTCACCCTCGGCGTAGAGCGCGTGCGTGCGGCTGATGTTCGCGACCCAGGCGCCACCCGCTACCGCGCTGATCAGGCCGGCCCGCCGCGACAGTCCGCGTCCGGCGGGAACGATCAGGTCGGCGTCAGGACCGCGGCCGAACACGACCTGGCCGCCTGCCGGGATCGCGATGACGGCCCCGGCCGGACTGGTGACGTGCGCGAGCGCCGTCGTCATCGCCGGGGTCGAGTCGAGCGTCATAGCCGTCCTGTCTGCCTCGCGTGTGCTCGCGCGGCGACCACGCGATACAGATGCGGTAACGCGCAGTTTAGGGTCCGTCGGCGGCGGATGCATCCACGAGTTCGGGGATGGCCCTGACCGCTCGCGGCGGGTTGACTGTCGTGCTAACCAGGGCGAGGCACCTGCGCCTGGGCTTGTGCACGTGCGGCAGCGGGCAGGCGGCACGGAGTCTCAGGCCCGGCATGCCGGGAGGTGGGGGGGACCTGCGGGTCTCGCGCAGTCGGCCTCGCCCTGGGACAGCGGCGCGACGCTCAGGCCACCTGCACCGAGCGCTTGGCCAGGCCGAGCCAGTAGCCGGTGATCGTCGTCACCGGCGCGGGGGCCTCGGCCGTGCCCAGCGCGACGAACAACGGCGCGTAGTGCTCGGTGGTCGGGTGTGCATACCGCACGGCCGGGGCGCCGCGGAAGCCGGCTAGCGCATCGACGTCGCCGCCGTCCAGGGCGGCCGCCGCCCAGTGGTCGAACTCAGCCGACCAGCCCGGCGGCGTCGCGTTGAACCGGAGATCCCGCAGGAAGGGCAGGCCGTGCGTCAGGAAGCCGCTGCCCATGATCAGGACACCCTCGTCGCGCAGCGGCCGGAGTGCCGCGCCTACGCGCAGCAGGCGCTGCGGGTCCAGGCTCGGCATGGAGATCTGTAGCACCGGGATGCCGGCGTCTGGGTACATGACGGTCAGCGGGACGTAAGCCCCATGATCGAGCCCGCGGTCGGGCACGTCGGCCACCTGCTCGGTGCCCGCCAGCAGCGACCTCACCTTGGCCGCCAGGTCGGGCGCGCCAGGCGAGGGATAGGTAGCGCGGTAGTACCGCTCCGGGAACCCGTAGAAGTCGTACGTCAGCGGCGCAGCGTCGGTCGTTGCGCCGATCGCGAGCGGCGCGTTCTCCCAGTGCGCGGACACCACCAGGATGGCGGTCGGCCTCGGTAGCGCGCGCGCCCACGCCTCGAGCTGAACCACCCACAGCGGGTCGTCGACCAGCGGCGGTGCGCCGTGACCCAGGTACATGGCGGGCATCCGGTCCGGCTGGATAGCGGCGCGAGCGCGCCCCGCTACGACATCGGCGGCGTCCGGAGGGACCGGCTCATGGTCGGGTGCCTGGCCGGTCAGTTCCTCGTCCATCTGGCTCTCCGCGGCGGTCGCGACGGTCACTGGTCTGCTGTGACAGTAACCCGGCATGGCCTGCTGCTGCGAAACTGGGCCAATGCGGGTCATCGTCTTGTCAGACACCCACGCGCCTCGTCGCTGGCGGTCCTGCCCGCCCGCGGTCGCCACCTGGCTGCGGCAGGCGGACGCGATCCTGCACGCTGGCGATGTGTGCACGGCGGACGTCCTGACCGAGCTCGCACAGTACGCCCCGGTGCAGGCGGTGCTCGGCAACAACGACGGCCCCGACGTAGCGCGGTGGGGGGCGCCGGCGACCCTGCAGATCGAGCTGGGCGGACTCCGCGTGGCCATGATCCACGACAGCGGCCAAGCCGCCGGGCGACTGCGCCGGATGCGGACTGCGTTCCCGGCCGCGGAACTGGTGATTTTCGGCCACTCGCACATCCCACAGGACGCCGGTGAAGGCGGCCTGCGCATCTTTAACCCCGGCTCGCCGACCGACCGGCGCCGTCAGCCGCACGGCACGCTGGGCGTGCTGGACATCGCCGACGGCACGCTGGCCGCGGCGCGCATCGTCGCGGTCACCTGACGGCGACACAGGCATCGCCGCGTAAATAACCGCATCGCCGGCGAAAGATTGTTTACGTGTTCATGATTCGTCGCCGCTGGGCTCTGGCGTCTGCTCCGGGACCAGCCAGATGACACCGAGCGGCGGGATGCTGACCGACGCCGAAGCTGGCCGCCCGTGCCAGGGCTCTGCCACCGCCTGCACGCGGCCGTAGTTGCCGGTGCCGCTGCCTCCGTAGCTGTCAGCGTCGGTGTTCAGGAGCTCCGTCCACGGCCCGGCCGATGGCAGCCCGATCCGGTAGTCGTGATGCGGCATGGCGGCGAAGTTGCAGATGCACGCCAGCACGCTGCCGTCGGTCCCGTAACGCAGGAACGACAGCACGTTGCCGCCGGCGTCGCTGGCGTCGATCCACTCAAAGCCGGCTGGCGAGCTGTCCTGCTGCCAGAGCGCGGGCTGCGCCCGGTAGGTCTGGTTCAGGTCCTTGACTAGCTGCTGCACGCCGGCGTGCCTGGGGTACTCCAGCACGTGCCACTGGAGCCCGGTCTCCTGCGACCACTCGTCGCCCTGACCGAACTCCGAGCCCATGAACAGCAGCTGCTTGCCCGGATGCGCCCACATGAACGCCAGCAGCGAGCGCAGCCCGGCGAACTGGCGCCACTCGTCGCCCGCCATCTTCCGCAGCAGTGAGCCCTTGCCGTGCACCACCTCGTCGTGGGACAGCGGCAGCACGTAGTTCTCGCTGTAGGCGTAGATCATCGAGAACGTCATCTCGTCGTGGTGGTAGCCGCGGTACACCGGATCGCGGCTGAGGTAGCTCAGCGTGTCGTGCATCCAGCCCATGTTCCACTTCAGCCCGAAGCCGAGCCCGCCCAGGTACACCGGCCTCGTCACGCCTGGCCAGGCCGTGGATTCCTCGGCGATCATCGTGATCCCCGGCACGCGCTTGTAGCAGGTGGCGTTCACCTCGCGCAGGAACGACACCGCGTCCAGGTTCTCCCGGCCGCCGAGGGAGTTCGGTGACCACTCGCCTGCCTTGCGGGAGTAGTCGAGGTAGAGCATCGACGCGACCGCATCCACCCGGAGCCCGTCGATGTGGAACTCCTCGAGCCAGTAGATCGCGTTGGCGACCAGGAAGTTGCGCACCTCCGGACGACCGTAGTCAAAGATGAGCGTGCCCCAGTCGGGCTGCTGCCCGCGTTGCGGGTCGGCGTGCTCGTACAGCGGCGTGCCGTCGAACCGGGCGAGCGCCCAGCTGTCGCGCGGGAAGTGCGCCGGCACCCAGTCCACGATCACGCCGATGCCGGCCTGGTGCAGGCTGTCCACGAGGTGGCAGAACTCAGCTGGCGAGCCGAACCGCGCGGACGGCGCGTAATACGAGGTCACCTGGTATCCCCAGGAGCCGCCGAACGGGTGCTCGGCCACCGGCATGAACTCCACGTGGGTGAAGCCCAGCTCCGTCACGTAGTCGGTCAGCTGAGTGGCCAGCTCGGTATAGGACAAGCCAGGGCGCCACGAGCCGAGGTGAACCTCGTACACGCTCATCGGGCTCGCCAGCAGATCGCGCTGCGCGCGGTCGGCCAGCCACGGCGCGTCGCCCCAGTCGTAGTGCTCCTGCGTCACGACCGACGCAGTGGCCGGCGGCTTCTCTGCCAGGCGCGCCATCGGGTCGGCCTTGCGGTGCCAGCTGCCGTCGGCCCCGAGGATGTCGAACTTGTACACGGCCCCCGCGCCCACGCCGGGGATGAGGAGCTCCCAGACTCCAGATCCGCCGAGCGAGCGCATCGGGTGGCCCTGGCCATCCCAGTGGTTGAAGTCCCCGATCACCCGGACGCCGCGTGCGTTCGGCGCCCAGACCGCGAATGAGGTCCCGCCTGCCTCCGGCCGGACCCGCGCGCCGAGGACAGTCCACAACTCCTCGTGCCGGCCTTCGGCAATCAGGTGCAGGTCGATGTCGCCGAGCGTCGGGAGGTGCCGATAGGAGTCGTCACCGATGATCTCGCCGGCGCCCGGATACGTCACCGCGATCCGGTAGTCAGGCACGGACGTGCCCGGCACCGTGGCCGAGAACACCCCCTGATGCACATGCGTCATCGGCAGCCTGCTGCCGCCGGGCAGCACCAGCGTGACTGTCTCCGCCAGCGGTCGCAAAGCCCGGATGGTGACGCCGTCCGGGCCGGGATGACCGCCGAGGACAGCGTGCGGATCGTAATGTGTCCCGGCGACCAGGGCGTCGATCTCGCCGTGACTGATCTGGTCCGCTGGGTAGATGTCGGCAGTCATGCCGCCGCCACGAAGTCGAGCGGGATGGACAGCCAGGCCGGCCGGTGCCGATGCTCGTAAACCACTTCGTAGACCGCCTTCTCCAGGGTCAGCGCGCGCAGCAGGGTGTCGTGGCCAGCCGGATCGATGCCTCCGCCGGCCGCGTAGCCGGCCCGGAACGCGGCCTGGCACTGCTGCGCCCAGGCATCCGCGACCGCTGCCAGGCGGCTCGCATCCGGATGGCCGACAAGCTGCTGCCGGGCCGCGTAATCGAACGAGCGGAGCATGCCAGCGACGTCCCGCAGGGCCGGCGCGGGCGCCCTGCGCACCGCGAGCGGCACCGCAGGCTCGCCCTCGAAGTCCAGCGCGACCCAGCCCTGCGGGCCGAGCAGCACCTGCCCGAGATGGTAGTCACCATGGATGCGCTGAACGCTGACAGGACCGGTAAGCCGGGCCACGGCGTCATACGCCGACCTTATCCGCTCCTCGTGGCCGGCCAGGTCGGGCACGACGGCGATGGCCACCGACAGCTTGCCGTGCATGTCCGCGGCCAGCGCCAAGAGCTCGGCCCCGGTCATGTCCCGGCGGCCGAAAGCGCGGGCCAGATCGGCGTGCAGCTCAGCCGTGGCCAGGCCGAGCTGCCTGGCATCGCGGGTGAACGGCAGGGCCCGGCCCGGCTCACCATCGGCGGCTACCGGCTCGGTCAGGTACTCGCGGCCGTAGCCGCCATGGCGTTCGTACAGCCGCCGCAGGTGATCAAGCGCAAGCGTCCAGCCGTCGCTCGCCCCGGCCAGGAACCTCGACAGCACGCCAAGCAGCACCGGTTCGCCGTCGAGGTCGGTCTCGATCCAGCCGTAAGGAGCCGCGACGCGAGGTGAGCCAAGCCGGGCGAGCGCGTCGGCCACTTCGAGGTCCGGGTTCGCACCAGGAAACAGCCGGCGCAGGACCTTCAGAATGGCCTTGTCCCCGAAGACCAGGCTGGTGTTGCTCTGCTCCGCGCCGAGTACGCGGCCGTCAGGCACCTGGCCGGCGAGCACGGGCGCCCCCGGCTCGCGGACGAATCGCAGCTGGCCCGCCAGCCGCTGCTCGCTCATGCCCGCCAGCAGCACATCGGCAAGCTCCGGATCATGCAGGGCGTCGTAGCAGGCCACGCCGTCCTGGTGGCCGATCAGCGCGCCGCCCAGCTCGGCTGGTAGCGCGGTCCGGTAGCCCACCAGCACCTGGAACCTGGCGGTGTGGCCGGGCCCGAGCGGGGCCTGGACGATCAGATGCCGCATGGCCGGATCGCCGGCCCGGAGCAGGACGTCCGAGACGATGGCGAGCTCGGACAGGGCCATGCCGCGGCCGGGAAACCAGCGCTGCTGAGGCAGCCACCTGGCCAGCATGCCCAGGAGGCCCACGTCGCGGTCAAGCACGGTCAGCTACTGCCCACACCTGCACCTTTTTACTCCGGATCGCGCCGACTTCGCGACCAGGCAGGCCGCTTGCTGGTGGCTAGAAGTAGCTGTCCGGGCTGCCGAACCAGGCGATCTTGATCTGCTCGGACGGCCCGAGCGCCTGCTTGCCCGCGGCCGCGGTCACGCTAGCGGCGCGCCAGACCGGCGCGGCCCTGGATAGCCCGCGCAGCAATGACAGTCCGGCGTTGCAGTAGTAGTCGATGACCCGGCCGGCGAACTGGCTGTGTGCACCCTGAAGCAGCACGCAGCGCTGGCCGCTGGCGAGCTCGACGCCCCAGGGCTCGTTAGTGACAGGCTCAGCCGGAATAGCGCTGAGTGGCGCGCCGACCTCCAGCCGGACGTCGGTCACCGACCACGGGAACGGCAGGCACAGCACGGTCGGGGCGGCAGCGTGCACGGCCCAGCACGGGTCAAACAGCGAGTTGCCTGCGACGCACCGGTAAGCCCGCCCGATCGCCTCTGAGCCCGCCTCACAGCTTGCACCGGGCACGGTCTGGGTGATGCGGAAACCTCGCACCGGGCTCCCGGTCGCGCTCACCGGGCTCACGTGCACTTGCCTGGTCGCGGTTAACGCTGCGGGCCGCGGAGCCGCCGAACTGCAAGCCGTCAGCAGCGCGGGTACCACCGCGGCCAACAGCACGAGCAGAACCGGGAACGGCGTCGAGCCAGCCCTCACTCGCTTCCTCATGCGCTGCGGTCCACGCTGCATCCCACGACCTGCCGAATCAGGTGTCAGGACGCCTGGTCGCGCCCGAATGCGCCAGATCGTATCGGACCGCACGCCAGCCGGCGAGAATGTCGACGCCGACATCGGCGACCCGAGGAGCTCGCGCTGACCGACAACATCACCATCGACGACAACGGCCCGATGATCGTCGCGACAGTGCTGGTCCCGGGCTGCACGCCCGACCGCGTGCTAGCCGCGTTCACAAACCCCGAGGTCGTCTCCCGCTGGTGGCACGGCGAACTGAGAGCCGAACTCAGGCCAGGCGGTGACTACATGGTGGAGTTCGCCGCCATCGGAGCCCGGCTTACTGGCCAGATCGTGAGCTTCGAGCCAGCCCGCTCACTCGAATTCACCTGGTCCTGGGACAACGA